>NZ_DATMYK010000144.1:0-11846 GCF_035560995.1 Humidesulfovibrio sp.
GCATAAGCCCCAGCACCCCGGCAAAGGTCAGAAGCACGGCATTGGTTTCGGGAAAGGTTGCTGGCATGTGGCTCCTGCTGGCGCCCGGCGGACTTGCCGAACGGCGCGATCTGCTGCATGATGCGCCGGGCCGGTGGACCCGCGCGCGCCACGATCAGCTCCAGGCTGCTAGCGCATTTCCGGCAGGTCCACAAGCCGTCAATCAAGCCAGCACCAAGAGGAAGCCCATGTCCGACACCGCCCGCTTCATCCCGAACCTTTCCGCCGACGAAACCGCCGCCCTTCAACTTTCGGGCCTCAAATGGACCGTTGCCCACGCCTATGCGGGCAGCCCGTTCTATCGCGCCCGCCTGGACGAGAAGGGCGTGGCCCCCGGCGACATAAAGAGCCTGTCGGACATCACCAAGCTGCCCTTCACCACGGCCCAGGACCTGCAAACCGGCTACCCGCTGCCGCTTCTGTCCGTGCCGGAAGAGCGCGTGGTGCGCATCCACGGCTCAAGCGGCACCACGGGCAAGCGCAAGATCCTCACCTACACCCAGAAGGACATCGACGACTGGGCCAACATGTTCGCCCGCTGCTACGAACTTGCTGGCCTCACCGTGCTCGACCGCGTGCAGATCTGCGTGGGTTACGGCCTGTGGACGGCGGGCGCGGGCTTCCAGCTCGGCTGCGAGCGCTTCGGCGCCATGGCCCTGCCCGTGGGCCCGGGCATGCTGGACATCCAGTTGCAGATGCTCACCGACCTGGGCACCACCTGCCTGTGCAGCACGGCCAGCATGGCGCTGCTTCTGGGCGAGGAAGTGGAGAAGCAGAACCTGCGCGCCAAGCTCAAGCTCAAGCGCTCCATCTTCGGGGCCGAGGCCCACACCAGGAAGATGCGCCAGCGCTTCGAGGAGGCGCTCGGCCTTGAGCACAGCTTCGACATCTCCGGCATGACCGAGATCTATGGACCCGGCGCGGGCATCGAGTGCGAGGCCCACGAAGGCATCCACTACTGGGCGGACATGTACATCCTGGAGATCATCGACCCCGTGACCTTGCAGCCCGTGGCCCCCGGCGAACTGGGCGAAATGGTCATCACCAGCCTCAAGAAAGAGGCCAGCCCGCTCATCCGCTACCGCACGCGCGACATGACCCGGCTTATCCCCGGCGCGTGCCCCTGCGGCTGCGGCATGCCCAGGCACGAGCGCATCCAGGGCCGCAGCGACGACATGATCATCTTCCGCGGGGTGAACATCTACCCCGGCCAGGTGGCGGCGGTGCTGGAAAAGCATGCCGAGCTGAACAGCGAGTACCAGATCGAGCTTTCCCGCGTGGACGGCCTGGACCACATGGTGGTGCGCGTGGAGAAGCGCCCCGGAGCCGCCATCACCTGCGAATGCGCCGATACCCTGGGCGCCGCCGTGGCCGAGGACATCCGCAACCAGATTCTGGTGCGCAGCAAGGTGGAAGTGCTGGAGCCCGGCACCCTGCCGCGCAGCTTCGCCAAGACCAAGCGCGTCATCGATTCCCGCGACAAGGACTAGGCGGCGAAAACGCCTGCCCGGTCCCGCGCGCCGAACAAGAAGGGAAAGGAGGGGCGGCATGCCGAGCCTGACCAACGCAGCGGACCGGCACGTGGTCATCGACCGCCGGGCCGGGCACTACCTGTGCTTCCCGGACGTGTGCCTGGCGGACGACGGCGCGCTTCTGTGCGTGTACAACGAGTTCGACCAGCACGTTGGCGCGCGGCGCAGGCTGCTTGTGAAGGAAAGCCGCGACCAGGGCCGCACCTGGGGCACCCGGCGCATCCTGTGGGCGGTTGATTCCCACTGCCCGCGCCTGTCCAAGCTCTCCGACGGCACGCTGCTCATCACCGACGACGCCGGGCCCACGCTTCTGTGGAGCACCGACCACGGCCGCACCTGGGCCGATCAGCCCGGCACCGGCCTGGGCCACGGGCTCATCGACCGCGTGCTGGAACTGGGCGGGCAGACGCTCTTCACCACCGGGCACCTGCACCGGGGCAGCCAGCCCCGGCACAAGATCCGCCAGGCCCCCACCGAGCAGATGGCCTACATCTCGCGCAACCTTGGCCGCAGCTGGGAGCCCTTTTCGGTCATCGCCAATGAGAAATGCCTGGTGCTCTGCGAGGCCTCGGTCATCCGCCTGCCCGGCCCCGTTCGGGACACTGGCGGGAACGCCGCCGCCCCGCCGCGCCTGCTGGCGCTGATGCGCGAGAACTCCTTCGTGGGCGAGCCCATGTACGCCAGCGTCAGCCTGGACGGCGGGGCCAACTGGAGCCAGCCTGTGCCCACGCCGCTCATCGGCCACCGGCCCACCCTGGGCTGGACGCGTTCCGGCAGGCTGCTCGTGACCTACCGCGACGTGGGCCCGGACCCCGGCACCAAGGCCTGGCTGGGTGGCCTGGACGAGCTGTGCTCCGACTTTTCCGTGCATGGCCTGCACCCGGAATCGGGCAGCGCGGTGCTCACCCCGGAGGGGCTGCTGGTGCGCAGCGAGAGCGGGCCGCGCGCGCCGGTGCGCTATTCCCTGCGGCCCATCACCGACCCGGAGCGCGCCCATGTGGAGTTCGAGGCCGAGGTGCACGTGCGCCAGGCCGACATGAGCGGCTGCGGCATCCGCCTGGGGCTGTGGTGGAAACTCTTCCCGGATTGCATCATGCCCGAGGCCGAAGGGGCCGGGGCCTACGCCTGGAGCCCGGACCGGCCGCACACGGTGCGCATCACCTACGAGCCCGGCCTGTGCCGGTTGTTCGTTGACGGCGAGGCCTGCGGGGAATATCCCGTGGACCCGCTGGACGGCGACACCCGGCCCATCATCGCGGGAGCTGTCTCGCGCAAGGCGGACAACGCCTGCGAGGTCCTGTGGCGGCGCATGTCCCTGGTCATCCACGAGCCCGGCCTGGGCCGGGCCTATTCCTGGCGCTGGGACCACGGCCAGGGCCTGCCCGACGCCTTCATCCAGAACCGCGTGCTGGAGCTCAAAAACGACCGCCAGGCCAGTCCGGTGGACTTCGGTTACTCTGGCTGGGCCGAGACGGACGACGGCGAATTCTTCTGCGTGTACCACCACGGCGGCGGCGACGAGCCCGGCTATGTGCCCGGCGAAAGCGCCCACATCCTGGGCACGCGCTTTTGCGAAAACGATTTCGGAGTCATTGCGTGACGCAGATCCCCATCATCGCCCCTGAATGGCCGGAGTACGAGCTGCTCGACTCCGGCGACGGCCGCAAGCTGGAACGCTTCGGCAAATATCTCATCGTGCGCCACGAGCCCAAGGCCTGGTGGCGGCCCGCCCTGCCGGAGCGCGACTGGGCGACCGCCCACGCCAGCCAGGACGAGGAGGGCAGACTCACCACGTCCAAGAAGCTGCCCGCCGCCTGGCCGCTCAGCCTCGGCCTCGGTTCTGACTCCAAGGGCAAGCCCCTCGCCGTCACCCTGGAGGCCCGCGTCAGCGAGACCTCGCGGCACATCGGCCTGTTCCCGGAGCAGGCTCCGCATTGGCGGCTCATCGCCGCACTCGGCGCGGAGCTGACCAGGGCCGCCGCGCCAAATGCCGAGCGCCCGCGCCTGCTGAATCTCTTCGGCTACACCGGGGCCGCCAGCCTGGCCGCGCAGGCCGCAGGCTTCGCCGCCACCCATGTGGACGCCTCGCGCCCGGCCATTGCCTGGGCCAAGCGCAACCAGGAGCTGTCCGGCCTGTCGGATACGCCGGTGCGCTTCCTGCTCGACGACGTGGTGAAGTTCGTGCAGCGCGAAAAACGCCGGGGCAGCCGCTACGAGGCCATTCTCCTCGATCCGCCGTCCTTCGGGCGCGGGCCGAACCGCGAGGTCTGGAAGGTGGAAGGCATGATCCGCGACCTCCTGGTGGACTGCCGCGAGCTCTTGTCCGACCGGGCGCGCCTGCTGCTGCTCACCATGTACAACATCGAGGCCTCGGCGCTCATGCTCGGCAACCTGATGGACGACGTGCTGCGCGGCCTGCCCGGAACCGTCACCGTGGGCGAACTGGCCGTGCCGCACACCGCGCCCGGAGCGGAGAAGCGCTTTCTGCCGCGTTCGCTGTTTGCGCGCTGGGAGAGGTAAGAGGCCAAGGGGTTCAAGTCCTTTGGCCCCCGCTGGAGACGCTGCCCCAGGCTCCGGTCAAGAGGAGGGATAAGGCCCCCTTGCCGCGAGGGAATAGTCACCGGACAATCAGTGCCGGCGAAGGCTGCGCAACCGCACGACAGGTTTGTCACCGGTTGGAGCCGCATTGTTCCGGCCCTGCACGTCAACCCTGCGAACCGGCGTGACGCCTTCAGGGGAGCATCCGCATTGCCTGCCCTGCGGCCCTGGACGGGGAAATCCGAACAGCCCCCCGGCGCATGCTCAGCCATCTTGGCTGATAGTCCTGCGGAAGCGCCCCAGAGCCGCGAGGAAGAGCACCCCCCCAATGCCCAGCAGGATGAGCAGCTGCGGCCACACCACGTCGATCCCCACGCCGCGGTAAAGGATCGCCTGCCCAGCGGCGACGAAATGTGTGGTAGGCGCGGCCAGCATCACGTTCTGCACAAGCTCGGGCATGCTTTCGCGCGGGGTGGAGCCGCCGGAGAGCATCTGCAGCGGCAGCAGCACCAGCACCAGCAGCATGCCGAACTGGGGCATGCTGCGCGCCAGCGTGGCCATGAAGATGCCCATGGAGGTGGTGGCGAAGAGGTGCACCGCCGCAACCAGCAGGAAAAGGGCCACGGACCCCTGGACGGGCACGTTGAGCGCGCCCTGCACCACGGCCACCAGCGCAACCAGCGCACCGAGCAGCACAACAAGCCCCATGGACCAGACCTTGCCCAGCATGATTTCTGCGGGTGTCACCGGCATGACGAGCAAATGTTCGATGGTGCCGTGCTCGCGCTCGCGGATGAGCGCCGCGCCGGTGAGGATGATGGACAGCATGGTCACGTTGTTGATGATCTCCATGAGCGAGCCGAACCAGGCCTGTTGCAGGTTGGGGTTGAAGCGCATGTGCAGCACCAGGTCCACGGGCTGGCTCGGGTTGTTGCGGTACCGGCGCACAAAATCGTTCACTTCGCCGGAGATTATCTGCTGGATGTAGCCGCTGCCGATGAAGGCCTGGGTCATGAGCGTGGCGTCCACGTTGAGCTGCGCCGCGGGCGCGCGCCGGGCCAGCACGTCGCGCTGGAAGTTCGGGGGGATGTCGAGCACGAAGGTGTATTCGCCGTTGTCCATGCCCTGGTCGCCTTCGGCCAGGGAGATCATCCTGGGGGCCTTGAAGCGCGGAGGATACAGACTCGCCACGATGCGCGCCGACAGCGGCGAGCCGTCCTCGTCCACAATGGCGATGGGCGCGTTGTGCAGGCTCTCGGGCATGGCGGTGGCGGCCACGTAAATCGACACCGTGAACACATAGGCGATGAGGATCAGCATCATCGGGTCGCGCACCAGGCTCCACAGCTCTTTTACGCCCAGGCGGTAGATGTTGGCGAAAAAGGACCGCACGTTCAGCTCTCCTGCTTTTTGAGCAGCATGATGGCCGCCCCCATGATGACCGGTACGGCGGCCAAGAGCGGCCAGAACGAGGACGCCAGGCCGGAGAAGCCCAGCGCCTTGTTGAATACCCCCCGGCTGATGGTCAGGAAATACGTGGCCGGGTAGATGCGGCCGATGAACGCGCCGAAGCCCTCAAGCGATGACACAGGGTTCAGCAGCCCGGAAAATTGCACGCAAGGGATGAGCGTGCCGATTATGGCCACGAAGATCGCCGCGATCTGGCTTTTGGTGAAGGTGGAGACCAGCAGGCCGAAGCCGGTGGCGCAGAGGACGAAGACCAGGGCGGCCAGGAAGAGCGTGGGGAAGCTGCCCTTGACCGGCACCCCGAATACCGTGACCGCAAGCGCGGTCATCAGCAGAAAATTCAGCATGCCCAGCCCGATGTACGGCAGTTGCTTGCCGAGCAAGAATTCCGCGCGCGTCACCGGGGTGACGTACAGGTTGAGGATGGAGCCCAGCTCCTTTTCGCGCACCACTGAGAGCGCCGTCAGCATGGCCGGAATCATCATCAGGAGCATGGGGATCACCGCGGGCACCATGGCGGGCAGGCTCTTCACGTCCGGGTTGTAGCGGTAGCGGGTTTCCAGGCTGCTGGCCGCCCCAACGGATTGTCCCAGCCGGTGCAGGGCCATGTCGGCCAGCCACATCTGGTGCATGGCCTGCACGTAGCCCGATACCGTTTCCGCGCGGGTGGGCATGGCGCCGTCCACCCAGGCTCCGAGCTGCACGGTCTTGCCGTGTTCGATGTCGCGTCCGAAGCCGTGCGGAATCTCGATGGCCAGCGCCAGCTCGCCGCTGCGCATGCGCTGGTCGAGCTCGGTGTGGTCGAGGATCGCCCGCTTCTCAATGAAATAGCGCGAGCCGGAGAGATTCAGCGCGTAGTTACGGCTCAGGCCGCTCTGATCGCCGTCGAGGACGGCGTAAGGCAGGTTCTCCACGTCCAGGTTGATGCCGTAGCCCATGATGAACATCAGGATGGCCGTGCCCAGAAGCGCCAGGGTGCCCCGCAGGGGGTCACGCGCCAGTTCGAGCATCTCGCGCAGGGTGTAGCTCCAGAGACGGCCGGAATCGAAGCGCCGGCGGGCAGGGGGCGCAGCCGCCGGAGCCGTGTCGGCCGGAATCTTCCCCGCGGGCGGGGCCGCAGCCGGGCCCGGCGCGGGCTTCTGCGCGTCCGTGGCGGCGGTGGCCTCCTCAAGGTAGGAGACGAAGGCCTCTTCCAAGGTCGTTGTGCCGCGCGTCTGCACCAGTTCCGCGGGAGAGCCGGTCACCAGAACCTTGCCCGCGTGCATCAGAGAGATGCGGTCGCATCTCTCGGCCTCGTTCATGAAATGGGTGGAGATGAAGACCGTCACGCGGTCCTGCCGGGCCAAGTCGATCATCAGTTGCCAGAACACGTCGCGGGCGATGGGATCCACGCCCGAGGTGGGCTCGTCGAGGATGAGCATTTCCGGCTTGTGCACCATGGCCACAGCCAAAGACAGGCGCTGGCGGATGCCAAGCGGCATGCTCTCCGGCAGGATGTCCAGCATGTCGCCCAGGCCGAAGCGCCCGGCCATTTCGTCCACGCGCGCGGGGATGTCCGCCTCCGGCACCTGGAACAGCCGCGCGTGCAGCACCAGGTTCTGCCGCACGGTGAGCTCCCCGTAGAGGGAGAACGCCTGCGACATGTAACCCACCCGGCGGCGCGTGGCGATGTTCGCGCTGTCGACCTTTTGGCCGAAGAGCCATGCCTCGCCTTCGCTTGCGGGCAAAAGCCCGGTGAGCATCTTCATGGTGGTCGACTTTCCGCAGCCGTTGGAGCCGAGGAAGCCGAAGATCTCGCCGCGCCGGATGCGGAAATCCACATGGTCCACGGCCACGAAGTCGCCGAAGCGCATGGTCAGGCCCTTGGCCTCGATGGCGCTTTCGTCGTTCTCGGCCGCCACCAGCGGCGGCACCACCACGTCCTTGTGCCCGCGCCGTTGTTCTTCAGGCATGAGCGCGATGAAGGCGGCTTCAAGCGTGTCGGTCCGGGTGCGCTCGTGCAGATCGGCCGGCGTGCCCGTGGCCAGCAGTTTGCCCGCGTTCATGGCCACCAGCCAGTCGAAGCGGTCGGCCTCCTCCATGTAGGCGGTGGCCACCAGCACGCTCATGGCGCTGCGTTCGGCGCGGATGTGGTTGATGAGGTCCCAGAACTGCCGCCGCGAAAGCGGGTCCACGCCCGTGGTGGGCTCGTCCAGAATGAGCAGGTCCGGGTCGTGGATGAGCGCGCAGCACAGGCCGAGCTTCTGCTTCATGCCGCCGGAAAGCATCCCGGCCGGGCGGGCCAGGAAGGGGGCAAGGGCCGTGCTGGCGGTCAACTCGTTGATGCGCCGGCGGCGTTCGGCGGCATTGTGGCCGAAGAGCCGCCCGAAAAACTGCAGGTTCTCCTCCACGGAGAGGGTGGGGTAGAGGTTACGGCCCAGGCCCTGCGGCATGTAGGCGATGCGCGGGCACACGGCGTCCCTGTGTCGGGCGCTCGCCATGTCGCCGCCAAGCACCTCCACGCTTCCCGTCTGCACGGCGCGCGCCCCGGCCAAGAGCGACAGCAGGCTCGACTTGCCCACGCCGTCCGGGCCGATGAAGCCCACCATGCGCCCGGCGGGAATGTCCAGGCCGATGTCGTCCAGGGCCAGAATCTTGCCGAACTTCAAGCCCACGCCGCTCAGGCGCGCCGCGAACGCGGGTTCGGCGGGGGCGTTCATTGCGGAACCTTGATGGCCAGCTCGTCCGGCCACCGGGCCTGGGCGTCGAGCTTGATCCAAGCCACGCCAGGCAGGCCCGTCTTGATGAGCTTGGGATACTTTTGCAGCAGTGCGGGGTCTATCTGCGCCTTGACCCGGAACATCAGCTTCTGCCGTTCGCTGGCGGTCTCCACCGTCTTGGGGGTGAACTGGGCCGTGGCGGCCACAAAGGAGACCGTGGCCGGAATGACGTAGTCGGGCGCGGCGTCCAGCACCAGGCGCACCTCGCCGCCCAGGGCGATCTTGCCCGCGTCTGTTTCGGGCAGGAAGAAGGTCATGTAGACGTCGTTCAGGTCCATGAGGTTCAGCACCTTGCCGCCGCCCGCCAAAACCTCGCCCGGCTGGGCCACGCGGTACTGCACGCGGCCGTTGCGCGGCGAAACGAGCTGGCTGTCGGTGATGTCGGCCTCGATGCGGGCGATGCTGGCCTCTGCGGCGGTGACGGCGGACCGTTCGCCCACCACCTGCGCCTGGGCGGCGTCTATGGCGGCCTGGGCCGCGTTTACCTGGGCCTTGGCCGCACCCACCGCAGCCTGGGCGCTGCGCGCGCGCGCTCGGTCGTCGTCTCGCTCCTGAACGGAGGAAGCGCCCTCGCTGGACAGGGTTTCGGAACGGCCCGCGCGCAGCTGCGCCGCATCGCGTTCGCTCTCGCGCTGGGTCACCAGGGCCAGGGCCGAAGCCTTGTCGCTCTGGCGCACGGCCACCTGGGCTTCGGCAGCGATCACGGTGTTCAGCGCCTGCTGGTGCCTGGCGCTGGCCTCGTCGCGCTGGGCGTCCAGAACCTGCACCTGCATCTTGGCCAGGGGCTGGCCGATGCTCACAAAGTCGCCCTCGTCCACCAGAATGGCATCGACGCGGCCCGCCAGTTTCGTGGCCACGTCCACCTCCGTGGCTTCCACGCGGCCGTTGCCGCTGGCGAAGCCGGGACCGGGGCCGGTCTTGCGCAGCATTAGCCAGGCGATGAGCCCTGCCGCCACGGCGAAGCCCACCAGTCCGGCGGCAACCCACTTTCTGACGGAGATCGCCTTTGCGGCGGCAAGCATCTTTTCGAGGGAGAATGTCATCGAGCGTACCCTCTTTGCTGTGTGTCGAGTTGGTCCGCGAGGGGGGGGGCGGGCTCGGCGTTGGCCGGTCCTGCTGCGGCCGCCTCGGGCGCGTCTCCGCCAAGGGCCGCGTACAGGTTCACGCGGCTGGAAAGCAGCGCCCGGCGCGTCTGCACCAGCTGTTGGGCCATGGCCAGCAGGTCGCGCTGGGCGTCCAGCACTTCCAGAAAGGCCGCCGCGCCGTTGTCGTACCGCAGCTTGGCCAACCGCGCGCGTTCGGCCTGCACCGTCACCGAGGCGTGCAGGATTTCCACCTGCTCCCCAAGCCAGCGGCGGCCCGCCAGGGCGTCGGCCACATCGCGGAAGGCGCCCTGGATCGTCTTTTCGTACTGCGCCACTGCCGTGTTGCGGCGGGCCCAGCTCAAATCGAGGTTGCTGCTGTTGCGCCAGCCATCGAAGAGCGGCAGCGAGATGCTTGGGGCGAAGCTCCAGGCGAGGCTGCCGTCCTTGAACAATCCGTCGAGCTCCGCGCTGGCCGTGCCGTAGGAGCCGATGAGCGTGATGCGCGGGAAGAAGGCCGCGCGGGCCGCTCCGATGTTTGCGTTGGCTGCCTTCAGTTGCTGTTCGGCGGCCATGATGTCGGGGCGCTGGAACAGCAGTTCGGAGGGCAGGCCCACGCGCAGTTCGCGCAAAACGCCCGCATCGTCGAAATATCCGGGCTCGGGGTCGAGGCGTACCGGCATGCCGACCAGCAGCGTCAGGGCGTTGGCCTGCACCGCGCGCGCCTGCTCCAGTTCCGCGCTCAAGGCTCTGGCCTGCAGCCACAGGGTCTCCACCTGGGTCAAATCCAGGCGAGAGGTGGAACCGACCTCGACCCTGCGACGGAATATTCGCAATGATTCTTCATGGCTGGCGCTTGTCTTCCGCGCCAGGACAAGGCGTTCATCAAGCTCGCGCAGGGCCAGGTAACTGTTCGCCACTTGCGTGATGACGCTCAACGTCACGGCGCGACGGGTGGAATCCGCGGCGAGGTAGTTCTCCAGCGCCGCATCCTTCAGGCTGCGCACGCGGCCCCAGAAGTCCAGCTCCCAGGCGTTCAGGCCCAGGCCCACCTTGAACGTGTTCGAGGTCATGGGCTTGCCCGTGGCGCTCAGGTCTGCGGGCACACGCGTGCGGCTGCCCTCGGCCACGGCCCCGATGCTGGGGAACTGCTCGGCGCGCTGGATGCCGTATGCGGCGCGCAGTTCCTCCACGCGCGCGACGGCGATGCGCAGGTCGCGGTTGTGCTCCAGCGCCCGGGCGATGAGGGTCTGCATTGGGGGATCGGCGAAGAAGCCCCGCCAGCCCGGAGCGGCCAGGGGCAGGCTGGAAGCCTGCGCCCCGGCATCGGGATAGGCTGCCGCCACCGGCGAGGGCGGCCGTTCGTAAGTGGGCGCCATGGACATGCAGCCGCCCAGGGCCAGAAACGCCATGAAGGCGAGTCCCCGCAGGGCCAGACGGCTCACTGCCCGCGTGCGCAGCACCCGGGGCGTGTCAGGCCGCGCATTCATGGCGTGGCCGCGCCATCCGTGCGGGCCTGGGTCCCGGCCTCGCACCGCGGCACCGCCTCGATCTGGTCCAAAGAGCCGATGATCATGCGACGCCCAGCAGCCCGGCCGAGGTGCTGCCTCCTGGCGTTCTGGGCCAGGCAGAAGGCCCCGCTGCCGATGAGCGTTCTTCCGGCCGGGGCGTTCAGGACGGCAAGGAGCGTCACCCCCATCCCCCCCTCGTCATTTTTCGCACCGGAGAGGGCCGTTGCGCCCTGGCCGGGAGTGGACTCTTTGCTCATTGCGGTCCCCGTTGGTTTTTGCCGCGGCGTATGGCCTTGGGTGCAGACAGGACGGCGGGCCTCATGGTCCCTTTGGGGTGGGGCTGTCGTCCAGGCATGCAATGGGCTTGCGCCGCGGGCCAGACTGGATGGGCGGTGTGCTTTCGGGGCCTGGAAGAGGAAGAACCGCGGAAGGCTGCTTCAGGTGGCCTGATCTTGGAAGGTGGCTGGCGTGACGTTCCACGCGCGCGGGCCCATCATTGTGCGCTTCGCGGCCCGTGGAGCACGATCACTGCTTGTGGTGGGGCTTCGGCCGGGGCGTGGCCAGAAGGACAAGGATCTTGCTCCAGGTGGAGTCGCTCACGGCCTTCTTGGGGAGCACGCTTCCCATTGGCGTATCCACTCCGGGCGAGACCAGGACGCCTTGCTCCAGCCGCTCAAGGTCGAGGTATTCTTCACCGTCCGCAAGGCGGATGTCGGTCTCGGCAGAGGCCACGTTGGCGACTTCATCGTTGGAAAGAAGCTTCAGCAGGCTGTCGCGCGTGATGTATTCGTTGCGTGTGGCGTTCGTGCTGGTCGTCATTTCTGTTCCCCTTGCCGACGTGGCGTCGGCGGTTCGGTGTTATGCCGCCCTGGCGGGTTTTGGCTCTGGCGGGCGCCTCAGCGATAGACCATGCCGCCG
>NZ_DATMYK010000145.1:0-10949 GCF_035560995.1 Humidesulfovibrio sp.
CGGAAGCTCACCGCCCTGCGCCCGGAAACCGCCGCCACCGCATCGGCCAGGGTGGCCAGCTTGGCGTCCAGCACGCCCTCTGGCATGGATTCGGACAGTTGCAGGCCCGGAGCATTGTTTGCAAGCGGAGGGGTGTTCCAAGGGTGCAGGTGCAGGCCTATCTCGGCTCCCAGCCCGTCCTGCCAGCGGCGCAGCTCAGCGGCGCAGGCGGCATCGGCAAGCACCGGCCACGTGGCCAGCAGGGTCAGGGGCACACCGAACTCGCGGGTGACGAACTCCAGGCGGCGCAGGGCAGAGACATTGCTCACCCCTGCGGCCCGGGCGTCGTAGCGGCCGGAGAAAAGCCCCTCTTCCTCCACGTCCACGCTGAACACCACGCGGATCTCATCGCCAGAAGCCAGGCTCACAACCGCCTCCGCTGCGCCAGGGCTTCCAGCAGCACGGCTTCGGTGGCGCGGACCATGGCGCCGAAGCCGTGCCCGGCCTCGGCGCGGGCGCGGCCGTCCAGCCCCATGCGCCGGGCCAGGGCCGCATCCGTAAGCAGCGCGGCAAGAGCCTGGGCCAAGCCAGCCGCATCGCCCGGCTGTGCCAGCAAACCGGTTTCGCCATGGGACACCAGCTCCGGAATGCCTCCCGTGCGGCAAGCCACAACAGGCAACCCCGCAGCCATCGCCTCCAGAACAGCGTTGGGCGAGCCCTCGCGCACCGAAGCCAGGACAAACACCTGCGCCCGCGCCAGGTGCGGGGCGACCTCACCGCAGCCGGTTACCACCTCCACCGCGTCCGCGAGGCCGAGAGCCGCCAGCCGGGCTTCAAAGGCCCCCCGCAACGGACCATCGCCCACCACCGTCAGCAGGGCGCCCGGCACCTGGCGGCGCACCAGGGCGAAGACTTCGGCCAGCACCAGCGGGGCCTTGTCCTCCACCAGCCGGGCCACCGTGACGATGCGCGGCGGGGCAGGCTCTTTCTCTTGCCCCGGAGTCGGAGCGAAACGCTCAGTGTCCACGCAGTTGGGGATCACGGCCACACGCTCCGGGGGAACGCCGTGCACCTGTATCAACCGTTGGCGCAAAGCCTCGGCGTTGCACACGATGCGGTCGGAAAGCCGCCAGAGCAGGCTCTCCCATTGCTTTGGCCGGAGCCCCCGGTAACCGGAGACGATGGCCGGAACCCCGGCCAACCGCCCGAAAAGCCGCCCCCAAATGTTGGGCACCACAGTTAGAGTGAACAGGATGTCCGGCCGGTGCGAAACAAGCCGCCTTGCCAGTGGGGCCAGCGCCAGAGGGCTGCCGGGGGGGCGCTGGCTGAGGCGGATGACCGGCGCTCCGGCGGCGAGGGCCTCGGCATGCAGGTCCGAGCCCGCGTTGAGCACCCAGAGCTCCGGGGCCAGGCGGCTTCGGTCCAGGCCGCGCAGCAAATGCAGGGCAAAACGCTGGGTGCCGCCGAATTCCAGGTCCTGGAGCAGAATGGCCAGCCGGGGCGGGCCTTCATGGCGGTCAGGGCGGCGGGCGCTCATGGCCTGGCCTTGGCGGGAGCGCGGCGCGGCAGCAGCCCCTGGCTGCGGCACCAGGCGATGGTCTCCCTGGCTCCCGAGGCGAGGTCGCAGCCGGGCGCATAACCCAGTTCACGCATGGCGCGGGAGGAGTCCAGCAGCCAGCCCTCCTGCCGGGCCTCGCGGCACTTGTCCGGGGTCAGGTGCGAGGACGGCAGGCCCAGACAATGTTGCAGGGCATTGCCCCAGGCGATGGCCGAGAGCAGCGCCTCCGGCACGCGCAGGATGCGCACCCGGGGCCGCTCCAGGGCGGCGGCAAAGGCCCCGGCATAGCTTTCCCAGTCCATGTCCTGCGGCCCGGCCAGGTGGTAAATCCGCCCGCCTTCGACGCTTCCATCGCGCAGGGCCTTCAGCGCCAGCACCATGCCGTCCACCAGGTCGCGGATGTGCACAAGGCTCATGCGCTGGCCCGGAGGGCCGCTCACCGTGAGCAGGCCGCGCCGCATAAGGGAATACAGGGGCACAAAGGCAGTGTCTCCCGGACCATAGACCATGGACGGCCGGATGACGGCCACATGGTGCTGCGGGGCCAGGGACAGGGCCGCGCGCTCGCCCAGAAGCTTGGACAGTCCGTACTGGGACACCGGGGCCGGACGATGCTCTTCTGCGATGCCCGGCGGCACCGCGCAGGGTCCGGCCGCAGCCTGGCTGGACACGTGCAGGAACAAGAGGCCCTTCGGGCCAGCGCTGCGCGCGGTCTCCACCAATTCCCAGGCAAGATCCTCGTTGACCAGACGAAAGCCCCGCGCAGTGAAGGCCTTTGTGGTTCCGGCCAGATGCGCCACGGCATCGCCCGGGTCCATGCGGCCCAGCACCTTGGCAAGAAAGGTCCGGTCATCCAGGCGGCCGGGCAGGCGCTCGACCTCCGGAGCCAGGCGCGAGGCGTCCGCGCCGGGCCGCACCAGGGCGCGCACCTCATGCCCTTCCGCCGCGAGGCGGTTGGCCAGTGCGGAGCCGATGAACCCCGTGGCGCCGGTGATGAAGACTCGCATGCGCAGTTCCGGGGCTAGAGTGCCGTGTTGTAGATCCTGTAACGCTTGTAGCAGGCGCCCCCGAACTCCATGAGCAGATTGTTGACGCCCGCGTTGTCTTCCAAGGTCCAGCTCATTTCCAGGGTCCGGTATTGCTGCTTGCGCTCCAGGATGTCCACCACGTAGCGCAGGGCCACCAGGGGCACGCCCATCTGCTGATACTCCGGCTTCACGCCGAAGAGCAACCCGCGCAGGCCCTTGATCTCGGACTTATACAGCAGATACTTGATCATGCCGGCAACACCGATCTTGCCCCCAAGACGCTTGAGCAAGGGATTCACGTCGGGCAGGATCAAGCCAACTCCCGCAGGGTCCTCGCCCACATAGAGAAAGAAGGCCAACTCCTCGTCCAGGATGGGCAGCAGGCCTTCGGCCGTGGCGGCGATCTCATCCTCGCTCATGGGCACAAAGCCCCAGTTGCGCCCCCAGGCGGAGCGGTACAGGGCGCTCATGAGCCGCACCTCCTCCAGCAGCCGCTTCTTGTCCATGTGCCGGATGCTCACCTCTCCCTTGGCCGTGAGCCGCCGGGAGACATCTTCGGCCCATTGCGGCACGCGATGCCCCCGCCGGAACTGGAAGGCCAGCACGTCCTTCTCCTTGGCCAGCCCGCAGCCTTCCACCAGTTCCGCGTACCAGGGCGGGTTGTAGGTCATCATGATGGTCGGCGGCGAGTCGAAGCCTTCGACAAGGAGTCCGATCTCATAGTTGGTGGACGGGTTGAAGGGGCCGCGGATAAGCACCAACCCGCGCGACAGGCACCAGTCCCGGACCGCTCCGAATAGCGCGGAGGCGGCCTGCTGGTCGCGCTCGCACTCGAAAAAGCCCCAGGCTCCGGCCAGCTCGTTCTGGTACTCGATGAAGGCCGTGTCCATGATGGCGGCGATGCGCCCAACCACGCGATCATCGCGCTCGGCCAGGAACAGGCAGGCCTCGGCTTTACGCCAGAAGGGGTGCCCCGGCGACAGCAGGGCTTTGACCTCCTTGCGCAGCGGAGGAATCCAATTGGGATCCTGTCCCTGAATCCTCCAGGGCAGGTCCACGAAAGTGTCCAGATCCGCGGCCGACGCCACCGGCCGCACGCGCACATCGCTCATCGCCTCGCCCCCTGTGCCGTCTGCCGGGTGGCCACGGCACGGGCAAGCTGAATGACGCAGCCTTCCAAGGCTCTTCTCCACGCATGGATTTCCGGCATGGGGCCCTCGGCTACTCTGCGGCAAAGGCCTGCATGCAGAGCCCCTGGATAAGCAGCAACGGTTCGCCCTGGGCGTCAAACCCGCAGGCGTCCCAGAGCTGCAGGCGGGGAGCGTCCTCGCGCAACCGGGCCCGCAGGCTTAGGACTTCGCCGTCGGCGCAGGGGCGGCCATAGACAATGCGGCGGATGCCCACGGGCAGGAGTTCCGGGCCCCCTTCCGCGCCGTGCAGGTGCCGGTGCATGAGCACCAGCTGCATGAGGCCCTCCAGCAGATAGGGCGAGGTGCGCAGGGACGCGCCATTCCCGGCCACGTCCTGGCTCAGGCGGTAGCGCATGGTGGCTGCGGCGCTATGGGCCGTGCTGCCATCCACGCGTTCCAGCACCCGGTAGCGGCCGGTCTGGCCGGTGCCCTGCTCGTAAACGCGCAGCACGTCTTCTGCGCTCAGGCCCTTCCCAGAGGAGAAACCACCGGAAGCGAAGTCGTCTCCAGGCTCAAGCCGGCCGGGCGCGCCGCCCAGCAGCACGCAGGCCTCGCTGTTCACCGTCCAGCGGTCCAAAGCCCGGCCCCTGGGCGAAACGTCCTGGCTTTCCAGCCGGACCTCAACCCGCGCCACGGCGCCCTGCATGCCCACGTGCCCAGCGGTGAAGCGCAGGTTGCGGCTCTCGCCCTGCGGGCAGGGCAGCATGTCCAGCAGACGCAGATTCTCCATGACCACAGGAGACAGATGGGGCAAGAGGACGCGCGCGGCTTCGTGGAAGGCTTCCACGGCCATGACTGTGGAGAACAGCGGCGCGGACAGGCTGAGGTAGGGCCGGTGCTCCGGCAGCCAGAGGTCGCGCTCATGGGAAAGCCGCCGCGTGGCGAGAAGGCTCAGGGGCGAGAGTCCGGTCAGGCGCGCCTCGTCGAGCAGGGGCGCGTCCGCCGTGGGCAGCCGCAGGCCGGCTTCGGCCTCGTCCGCGGGGCTGGCGGTACGCAGCACCGTGTCCGTCTCGGGCATGAACCGCGCCAAAAGCACAGAGGGGCTTGCCGCATCGAGGAAGGCCAGCTCCCGGGCGAAGAGCGGCGTCAGTTCTTCAATGTCCACGTAGGCATCGCCCATGCCCTTGCGCGTCATGAGGGAACGGATGTCCTCGCCCGAGGCCATGCCCACCCCCCCCACCGGGGGCAGCCAGAGGACCCGGGCCGCCGTGCCCGCGGAGGCGAGGCCGCAGAGGAAGGAGGCCATGGCGCGGTTGCCCGCACAGTAGTTGGCCTGCCCCACGTTGCCCTGCCAGGCGGCCACGGAGGAGAAGGCGCAGACCAGCCGCAGCCCCCGCGCCGAAGCTTCCTCAACCAGGTTGCGCAAGCCGTGGAACTTGACGCGCACGACCTGGCGCAGGTCTTCTTCGGACATCAGGGCAAGAAACTTGTCGCGCAGCAGGCCCGCGCCGTGGAGCACGGCGTCGATGCGGCCGTGCCTTTGCGCCACCGAGGCCAGGGCTTCAGCCACTGAAGGCCTTTGGGCCACATCGCAGGCGATGTATTCGGCCTGGGAGCCGAGCGCGGCAAACATGTCCAGGGCCTGGCTCACGGCTTCATCGGCCGGGCGGCGCCCCAGGAGAACCAGACGCAACCCGAGCGGCGCCAGGGCTTTCAAAAGATGCAGGGTCACGCCCGAGGCTCCGCCGGAGGCCACCAGCACGTCGCCGCTGCGCAGGACCGGGGCTCCGGCTTCGGGCTGGGCCGCAGGCACGAATTGCGGGGTGAGCACCGCGTCCGGCCGCACCAGCCGCTCCACAGGACCGCAGGTCTCCAGGGCGGCCAGCAAAGCCGCACCGGGAGCCACGCCCGGGGCCAGGCGCAGGCACAGGCAGCGCACGGACTGGTACTCCTGGGCCAGGGTAAGCAACATGCCGAGCGCGCCCTCGAAAAGCACACGTTCCGGGGTGCCGTGGGGCGAATCAGGCTGTACCAGCGCACAGAAGCGCTTGTTGCCGCTGGACACGAATTCCTTAAGCCGCAGGAAAATCTGAGCGAGAGACTCCTCCGGGTCGGCATCCGCGCAGCCTTCCGCCAGCAGAACAAGACCAGCAGGCTTGTCCTCGCCCGGCAGGGGGCTGCCCAGGTCGGCAGCCAGGGGTCTCATGCCCAGCGTCTGGCCCAGTTCATGCGCCAAGGCTCCGCCCTGCTGGCCGCCGCCGGCGACCATGAGAGCCATGCCCGCCAGCCCCTCGGGCTGGGCGCAGGCCTGCGCGGCAAAGGGAGCCTCAACCGGCAGGCAGCGGGCCACGGGCAGGAAGCCGCCCTCCTGGCCGCCGGTTTCCATCCCGTGCGCGGCCAGGGGCCGGGGGGCGTCGGGAAGCGGCGCCGGGGCCCGGCTCCCGGCCAGGGACTCCACGCGCTCTGCCATCTGGCGCACGGTCTGCACGCCGATGAAGTCCTCGATGCGGATGGTGAGGCCGAAGGCGCGCTCGGCCATGTCCATGATCACAGGCAGGCGGCTGGAGCGTATGGCCAGATCCTGGCGCAGGTCCATGTCCGGCTCGATCTCGTCGCGCTCGTAGCCGGTGGCCTCCATGATGATGCCGATGGTGCGCTCCAGAATGTCCCGAACGGGCTGACTGGCTGGAGCGGCATGCGCTGCCGCAACGGTCTGCCCTTCCCGGCCCAGGTCAAGGCGCCTGGGCTCTGCACCCGGAGTGATGCCGCCCCAGGCATAAAGGGCGGCCAGGGCGGCGTTGAAGCTC
Source organism: Humidesulfovibrio sp. (assembly GCF_035560995.1). Classification (GTDB taxonomy): domain Bacteria; phylum Desulfobacterota; class Desulfovibrionia; order Desulfovibrionales; family Desulfovibrionaceae; genus Humidesulfovibrio. The sequence goes on from NZ_DATMYK010000145.1 coordinate 6,503, forward strand.
CCGGTCTCATCCTCACGGGAGGCCGTTCCGAGGGTTCTGGCCTCGGGGCAGATGTCGCGCACCAGATTGCCCAGCACCGCGCCGGGGCCGACCTCCACAAAACGGCGCACGCCCAGTTCGCTCCACAAATAGTAGACGTTCTGGGTCCAATGCACGGGGGTCTCAAGATGCTGCACCATGATTTCGCGGATCTGTTCCGGCTCCTGCGGGAAGGGCCCCTTGAGCACGTTGGAGACCACCGGGATGGTGGGCGGGGTGAAAATCTGCCCGGCGAGGAAGGCGGCGAATTCGTCGCGGATGACGCGCATTCTGGGCGAATGGAAGGCCATGCTGACCTTGAGCATGGTGGCCGTTTCGCCCTTGGCCTTCAGTTCCTCCACCAGGGCCTGCACCCGGGCCGTCTCACCTCCGACCACAATCTGGCGGGGCGTGTTGTAGTTGGTGACCACCACGCCGGGATGTTTGGCCAGCCGCCACTCCAGCACGTCGAGCGGCAGGGCCACGGCGGCCATGCTGCCCGGCTCGTCCGTCTGCTCCGCAGCCTTGGCCATAAGGCGCGCGCGGGTGTCCACGATGCGGAAGGCCGTTTCCAGGTCCAGCACGCCGGCCACGCACAGTGCGGCGAACTCGCCCAGGCTGTGCCCGGCCACGGCGTCCGGCCGAAGGCCGAAGGCCTGGAGCTGGGCAGCCAGAGCCATCTGCAGGGTGAACAGGGCCGGCTGCTGCCAGCGGGTCAAGCGCAGCTGCTCTTCCCCGGCGTCGAAAAGCAGAGCCTTGAGGTCGTAGTCGGCGCAGGCGGACAGGCGCTCCACCTGCTGGGCGGCCAGGGGGAAGGCCCGGGTGATCTCCCGGCCCATGCCCCTATAAAACGAGCCCTGCCCGGAGAAGATCAAGGCCAAAGGCTCGCGCGGCTCGTCCGCCGCGCCAAGAAACACGCCCTTGCGCGCCAGCCGCGCCATCGCCGGCTCGTTCAGCCCCTCGGCGGTCTGGCCGCGCAGCAGGTCCGCGGCAGCGGCCGATGGCGCGCAGAGGCCCGCGCGGTAGTCGCGCCCGCCGATGGTCACCGTGCGAAAATCCACCCCCGACGACTGCCCGCCCAGCTCCGGCTCACGCAGTTCACAAGGGATGTCCGGCTCACCCTCGGGGCCCTCCACATGCACCACCACGCAGGCTCCGCCAAAGCCAAAGGCGTTTACCTGCATGCGCCGGGGGCGTTCTTCCGGCGCGGGCCAGGCTTCGGCCCGGGTCAAGACGCGGAAGCCGGCTTCGTCCAGGGGCAGCGCGGGGTCGGCCTGGCGATAGTTGTTGGTGGGCGGGAAATAACCGCGGCGCATGGCTCCGATGCCGCGGATGAGACTGGACAGGCCCGATGCCCCCAAGGTGTGCCCCACCTGGGACTTGAAAGAAGAAAGCACGACAGGTCTTCTGGATTCTGCAGCCAGGCTGGCCAGGGCGCGCACCTCTTCGCGGTCGCCCTGCACGGTGCTGGTGCCGTGGCACTCCACCAGGTCAACGGCCTCCAGACCATAGCCCGCATCATCCTGAGCGGCGTTGAGAGCCACAAGCTGCGCCTCGGCCACGGATTCGACGATGCCCTGATGGTTGGTGCAGGCCCCCACGCCAGTGATGAAGGCGTGGATGGGCGCGCCTCGGCCACGGGCCACGCTCTCGCGCTCAAGGACCACCACTGCGCCGCCCTCGCCCAGCACGAAGCCCTCGCGGTCCTTGTCAAAGGGACGGCTGTGCTCCTGGGGGCTGCGCAGCCCACCTCCGAGTCCCGCCAGGGCGCGCAGCGCGGAAAATTCCAGGTAGTGCGCCGGGGTGAGCAGCTCCTCTCCCCCGCCCACCACAGCGGCGTCGATGATCCCGGCGCGCATCAGCAGCACGGCGTTGTAAAGCGCGATGAGGCTGGAGGCGCAGGCCGCGCCCACGGAGTAGCTGGGCCCGCCGAAGCCGAACATGTTGCACAGGTGGCCGGAAGCGGTGCAGTTGAGCCGACCGATGAGGGTGGTGTCGTCCACGTTCAGGCCTTCTTTGGCCACCTCGCGCACCACGGCGGCGCGCTGCTCCGGTGTAAGTTCCAGAGCCCGCCAGACGATCTCGCCGATGTCGTCGGCATAGGTGGTGAACAGCTGGCCGCGCACGGTGCTGGCCACCTCGGCCGAGTTCTGGGAGGTAAGCACCGCCACCCGCGAGCCCGGCACCAGGGAACCGGCCAGGCCTGCGGCCTCCACGGCCCTGCGCCCCAAGAGCAAGGTCAGCTTGGTGGAAAGGGACATGGTGCGGTAGTCCTGGGGCGAGACGCCCAGACTCTTGCGCGGACAGTCCACTTCCATGAACGCGCCCACATCGGTGTAGGTCGTGTTGGGCGCGGTCTGGCCAGGGCGCAGATGCACACTGTGATCCCAGCGCGCGCGGGGCACGGTGGAGATGCCGCTGCGGCCCTCCAGCGAGGCCTGGATGATGGCGTCGGTGTCTTGCCCCAGGGAATTCACCATCGCCATACCCGTCACGGCGATGCGCTCATGAATGATTCCATGACGCCGAGGCGCGGCAAGCCCATTTGCCGGTGCGGCGGCGACAAGGGCCGCGTGCAGTTCGGCCAGGGTTTTCAAGCCGGTGATGTTTCCGGCCACGGCGCCGCTCATGAACTGGCCTTCCGCCTGGCAGACCTGCGGCGGAAGCGGATCGCCGCCAGGAATGCGCACATTGCGCGCGGCCACCAGCAACGAGCCGACGCTCAGGGACTCAAGCTCCCGGCGGAACGAGGCCTCATCCCGCTCGCCCCGGCCGCGCTCCTGCTCCAGCCGGCAGATGGCCCGCACCTTGGGCGTGTCCAGGGAGCGCACGCGCAGGCCCACGCTCTCGCCGGAAATGCGCGTGGCGCCAAGGTTCGCGGCGAGAATCTCCCGCTGATACACTGCGCTCAGGGCTCCGGTGTCCACAATCTCGCGGGTGGCCAGGTAGGCGGTGCCCATCTGCACGGCGTCTGCCCCGAGCAGGGCCGCGCGCAAGGCGCTCGGGCCGTCGCACACGCCTCCGGCCAAGACCACGCGCGCCTCGCGGAAAAGCTCCGGCTCGGCCCAGCGCAAGCACAGCGCCGCCTGGGCAAGCTCCAGCAGGGTCTGGCGGCCCACATGGCCCCCTGCTTCGCAGCCCTCCAGCACCACAAAACGCACCCCCGCCTTGAGGGCCAGGCGCAGGAGCTCCGGGTCTGCGGCGAGATAGATGACTTGATGGCCCTGCCGATGCAACTGCCCCGCGAAGGAAGGATCGCCAGCGGCCACCACGACGAAAGGCGGGCGGTGCCTGTCGAGCCAGGCCAGTTGCTCCGCGCGGTGGGGATTCTCCTCCAACACCAGGACGTTCATGGCATAAGGCCTGCCGCCCATGACCCGCTCCAGTTCGCCGAAGTCCCTGTCCATCTGCGCGGCCGTGCGCATGCCGACGGCCAGGGTGGGCAGGGCTCCGGCCTCGGCCACAGCGCGGGCGAAGGCCGGCTTGTCGCTGATCCATGACATGCCGCCCTGGATCACCGGCAGGCCGCAGCCCAGCTCCTGTGCGGCCGGCCCCCGCAGAAAGCGCTCGTAGCGCTGGCGCGACTCGCCCATCAGGCGCAGAGTCTCGGCCGCGAAGCGTTCCAGGGCCGGGCCCGTGGCCGGACCGAAACGCTGCGCAAAGATACTGGCAAAAGCGGCCTCTGTGGAACACGGCGTCAATTCGTCGGAACCCAGGGCGCTTGATCCTAGAGTTTTCGCCTCGCCCGAGACCAGCCGTGTCGCCTCATCCGCAGCGGTGGCGGAGAGGGCCCGCAGCTTGCGGACGGCGCGGGAGTTGCCCTTGTCGAAAAACCGCCACTGCAGCCCAGGGCCGGCAGACACGGTGGAGCTCATGCCTGTTTTAAGGGTGCGCAGTTTCGCGCGCAGTCCTTCTTCCAGGCCCAGATCCGCAGTAAGCCAATGGGCGTGTTCGATGACCACGCCAGCGGCGCCAGTGGCGAGAAACGCGCTTGCCGCCTCTGGCGTGGCAATGCCGCCCCAGATGAGCACAGGCAGATTGAGACGGCGCAAGGCGTAATCCAGCAAGATGCCCGCGCTCTCCGTGCTGCCTGTTCCGGCGGCCTCGCAGGATTTGAGGGCCACGGCGGCCGGGGCGGAGGCGGTGCCGGCCAGACTGGCGGCAAAGTCAACATCCGCAGTGACCAGGACGACCTCGGTCCAGGCGGCGTGCTGGGCCAAAGCATCACGCAACCGGTCCGGCGCAAGGGCGTCCTGGCCGGGGTGATACTCCACGAACAGCGGGGAATCCGAGGGGGTCTGTTGCGCAGGGAGAACGCTGAAGCTCAGGGCGTCGAGCAACACTGCCTGACCTGGCAGACCGAGGCTTGAGGCATGCCCCTCCGCGCCACGGCGATCCAGCAGGCACTCCAACGGCTGGCCTGTCATGG
>NZ_DATMYK010000146.1:0-9892 GCF_035560995.1 Humidesulfovibrio sp.
GATGCCCACCAGCGCCACGGAAAGGCCCTTGACCTGGAAGGGGTCCACCAGGCCTGCCACGCGCAAAAGCCCCTGGCTGATGAGGTTTTTCATGCGCGCGCGGATGGTGGGCGCGGTGACGTTCAGGGTCTCCGCCAGCTCGGCCGAGGAAGCCTGCCCGTCCTCGGCCAGGGCGGCCACGAGCTTCCTGTCCGCGATGTCGAGAACTTTCTTCATTCGGGGATTTCCTCGCCGATATTTTTCCGTTTTGAAAATTGGTGAAGCAAAAATATTCCAAAAACAAAATATCTGTCAAGAAAATGCTGCTGTTTTTCCCGCTTCGCAGCGCGGATTTTTCCCGGCCGGGCCGGGCGCTTGTCCCGCGTCGGCGCGCCTCTCTTGTGGGCAGCGCGCGCTTGGTGTAAGGAGAGCGGGGAACCACCCGCCCGCCAACGACTGTTCGCCAGTAATTCGAGGAGGCTGCCCGTGTCGCCGGAAGAACGCTTGCTCTCCGTGGCCGAAATCGCCCGCAGGCTCGGTGTGCCCGAGTCCACGGTGCATTACTGGAAGAACCGCTTCGCCCAGCACCTGCCCAGCAGCGGGGCCGGAAGGCAAAAGCGCTTCCGGCCGGAGGCCGTGGAGGTCTTCCGCATCATCGCCGAGATGTTCAGCCTGGGCCACAGCGCCCAGGACGTCATGGAGGCCTTGGGCAAGAACTTTCCCCTCACCGCCAGCCTTGAGGGCGACCACTTCGCCACCGGATCTTTCCGGGAGGGCGCCGACGCTCCCTTCAGCCACAAGCACCCGCGCGAGTCCGAATCCCAATTGGCCGACACCGCCGTGCGCATGGCCGCGGCCATAGCCAAGGAGATGGGCGCGGAGATCGCGCGCAGCATCGGCGAAGGCCTGCGCCAGCACCTGTCTGGGGTGGCCGGCGCGGCCCTGGGCCCCGGCGAAGCGCGCGAGGCATTGCCCTCCGGGCTGGACGCCGAGGAACTGTCGGCCATCAAGAACGTGGTGGAGGAAACCTGCGGCAGGCTGGACGCCAACGCCGACGAGGTGGCGCGCATGGCCTCGGAGAACGCCGAGCTCAAGGCCAAGCTCACCGTGCTGGAGTCGGAACTCATCCGCCTGCGCAAGGACCGCCGCGAGATGGAGAAGTACCTTCTTGACAAGATCAAGGCCGTGACTACTTAAGCTCCCAAGACGGGAGAGCCACACCTCTACGTCTTCACGGGGCTTTCTCCCGTGGTTACCGGCCCGAATCCTCCACATGCCCAGCCAAGGCCCCGCCACCCGCGGGGCCTTGTGCCATGGGGCTTGCGCCCCGCGCGGAAGGCTTCGGCCACAGTCGACAGAAAGCCACACGCCCATACGACCCTAGAATTCAAGGAGACGCGAACCATGTCCGCACAGGCCACCTACGAGTTCAAAGCCGAAATCAAGCAACTGCTCGATATCCTCGTCCACTCCCTGTACACCGAGCGCGAAATCTTCGTGCGCGAGCTGGTCTCCAACGCCTCGGACGCGCTGGACAAGCTGCGCATCACCGCCGCCGACTCCGAGTCTGACGACGCGCCGCTTGAGATCCGCATCGAGGCGGACAAGGACAAGAAGCTCCTCACCATCAGCGACAACGGCATCGGCATGACCGAGGCCGAGCTGGTGGAGAACATCGGCACCATCGCCCATTCGGGCTCGGCCAGCTTCCTGAAGGCCATGAAGGACGCGGGCACCAACGCCGACGGCATCATCGGCCGCTTTGGCGTGGGCTTCTACTCCGTGTATATGGTGGCGGGCAGCGTGAAGATCACCACCAAGAGCCACCGCGAAGGCGCCACCCCGGTGGAGTGGATCTCCGACGGCCAGGGCGCGTACACCATCCGCGAGCTGGCGGGCGAGGAGGCCGAAGCCGTTGGGCGCGGCACCAAAATTGAGATCAGCCTGAAGGACGACCTGGCCGAGCAGTTCACCGACGCGGAAGGCCTGCGCCACATCATCCGCAAGCACTCGAACTTCATCAGCTTCCCCATCCTGGTCAACGGCGAGCGCGCCAACACCGTGCCCGCCCTGTGGCGCGAGCCCAAGTTCCAGATCACCAAGGAGCAGTACAAGGAGTTCTACTCCTTCCTGACCTACGACCTGGACGAGCCCATGGACACCCTGCACGTCTCCGTCGACGCGCCCGTGCAGTTCAACGCCCTGTGCTTCATCCCGGAGAAGAGCAAGGACTTCATGGGCTTCGACCGCGAGGACTGGGGCCTGGACCTCTACGTGCGCCGGGTGCTCATCCAGCGCCAGAACAAGGACCTGATCCCGCAGTACCTCATGTTCGCGCGCGGCGTGGTCGACACCGAAGACCTGCCGCTGAACATCAGCCGCGAGACCCTGCAGGACAATCGCCTGATCCGCAAAATCAACACCACCCTGACCAAGCAGATCCTGTCCCAGCTGACCAAGATGGCCGAGGACAAGGACAAGTACGCCAAGTTCTGGCGCGAGCACGCCCGCGTGTTCAAGGCCGGGTACATGGACTTCGGCAACCGCGAAACCTTCGCCGGGCTGCTGCGCTTCAATTCCAGCGCCTGCGAAACCGCCGACGAGCTTATGAGCTTTGAAGACTACATGGCCCGCGCCAAGCCGGACCAGAAGAAGATCTACTTCGCCTTCGGCCCCAGCCGCGAGGCCCTCAAGCTGAACCCGCACCTGGAGCTGTTCCGCAAGAAGGGCGTGGAGGTGCTGTACCTCTTCGAGCCCATCGACGAGTTCGTCATGGACGCCCTGCACACCTACAAGGACTTCGCCCTGACCCCGGCCGAGCTGGCCAAGCCCGAAGACCTGGCCGCGTTGCCGGACGTTGAGGCCGCCGCACCGGAAGACGCCGTGCCCGCCCCGGCAAAGGACGCCCTGGAGGCCCTGCTGGTGCGCTTCAAGGCCGTGCTGGGCGAAGGCGTGGCCGACGTGCGCGCCACCACGCGCTTGACCGGCAGCCCCTGCTGTCTGGTGAACCCCGACGGGCACACCACCTCCAGCATGGACAAGATCATGCGCTCCATGAACCACGACAATTCCGTGCCCAAGAAGGTCATGGAGCTGAACCCCACGCATCCGCTCATCCGCAACCTGGCCGACCTGAACCAGGCCGACGTGAACGATCCCTTCGTGGAGCAGGCCGCGCGCCAGCTGTTCGAGTCCGCCCTGCTGCTGGAAGGCTATTTGACCGACCCCCACGCCCTGGTGGGACGCGTGCAGGACCTGCTGGCCAAGGCCAGCGGCTGGTATGTGAAGGCGAAGTAAGGGAAAAGAGAATAGAAGAGAATATGCTCCGCAGGCCGGGGGGTACAAGACCCCCCGGGCCCCCCTTTGGCGGGTCGCAGCCTGGACCAGGCAAGCCCGGTCCAGGCTGCGACCCGCAGATGTTTCCAATGAGAGCCGAAGGAGGCGACATGTCCGAGGGAAAAGAGATTACGCTGCTGGCCGAGATGACTCTGAACGCGCCCGTGGACGAGACCGTGCTGGGAGCGTTGCAGCTGCTGATGACGGCGGTGCGGCAGGAGCCCGGCTGCGTGGAGTACGCCGCCCATGTGCACGCGTCCGACCAGCGCCGCATCGTCTTTTACGAGCGCTGGGCCAGCCAGAAGGCCCTGGACGTCCACGGCGCAGCCCCGGCTTTGGCCGCCTGGCGCGCCACCGTTGGCCACCGGCTGGCGGGCGATCCCAAGCTGACCTTCTGGACGCGCCTGGGCTAGCGCCGCCTGCTTCCCCCAGCCCTACCCGCAACGACAAATGGCCTGGGACGCGTGGAACGCGTCCCAGGCCATTTGTCGTTGCCATGCGGGTCCAGGGGGTGCATACCCCCTGGCGGGGTCCAAGGGGCGGCGCCCCTTGCTTCGCTTCTCCACTCTCCCCATTCCCCACCTGCAAACTCCGAATATTCCCGCCCTCGCAGATATTGCATACTGCAGCCGGGCTGCTTATGTTAGGCACTGTCGTCAAACCCATGCAGGAGCCCTGTCCATGAGCACGCTGTTCTCCCCCCTGTCCCTTGGTCCCCTGACCCTCCAGAACCGCATCGTCATCGCCCCCATGTGCCAGTATTCGGCCCACGACGGCCTGGCGCAGGACTGGCACCTGATGCACTACGGCACCCTGGCCTTGTCCGGCGCGGGGTTGTTGATTCTGGAGGCCACGGCCGTGGAGTCCTGCGGACGCATCAGCGCCGCGGACCTGGGCCTGTGGGACGACGCCTCCGAGGCGGCGCTGGGCCGGGTGCTCGCGGCCATCCGCCTGCATTCGCCCATGCCTGTTTCGGTGCAGCTGGCCCATGCGGGCCGAAAGGCCTCCTGCGCGCTGCCCTGGAAGGGCGGGCAGTTCATTCCGCCCGGCGGCGGCGGCTGGCAGCCCTGCGCACCCTCGCCCCGGCCGTACACCCCGGGCGACCCGGCCCCGCAGGCCCTGGACGCGGCGGGCGTGGCAAGGGTGCGCGAGGCCTTCGTGGATTCGGCCCGGCGCGCGGCGCGGCTGGGTTTCGACGCCGTGGAGCTGCATGCGGCCCACGGCTACCTGCTGCACCAGTTCCTTTCGCCGCTGACGAACCAGCGCGCCGACGAGTACGGCGGCAGTTTGGAAAACCGCATGCGGCTGACCCTGGAGATTTTTGCGGCCATGCGCGCGGAGCTGCCTGCGGGCATGGCGCTCGGCGTGCGCATTTCCGCCACGGACTGGGTGGCGGGCGGCTGGGACCAGGCCCAGAGCGTGGAGCTGGCCAAGCGCTTGAAGGAACTCGGCGCGGCGTACATCCACGTGTCGTCGGGCGGGCTTGCGCCGGAGCAGAAGATCACCCTCGGCCCCGGCTACCAGTTGCCTTTTTCCGAGGCCGTGCGGAAGGAATCCGGGCTCACCACCATCGCGGTGGGGCTCATCACGGAGGCGAAGCAGGCCGAGGCCATCGTGGCCTCCGGCCAGGCCGACGCCGTGGCCCTGGGGCGGGCCATGCTGTACAACCCCCGCTGGCCCTGGCATGCGGCGGCGGAGCTGGGTGCGCAGGTGGACTGCCCGCCGCAGTACCTGCGTTGCCAGCCCCACGGCTTGAAGGAGCTGTTGCGCCTGGGCGGACGCCGGTAAGCCGGGCGAGGGTCTCGCCACAGTTTTCAACGCAGGCGCAGGCTCTGCGCCCTTTCGAATGAGTAGCCGCAGGGGTTGCCAAAGGGCTTGGCAGCGCTTATCTTTACGGGAATGCGCGGAGCATCCGCGCTCACCCCTCGTCAGCATTCCTTCAAGGAGGATACTGTAATGGCTCAATATCCCAGCTATCCCGGAACCCGCACCATCGGCCGGGCGGACACAGTCAACGCGTTCATGCGCGGCGTGTACGGCTGGATGTCCCTTGGTCTGCTGCTTACCGCGGGCGTGGCCTGGTTCACCGCCGCAAGCCCGCTCGGCATGGCCATCCTGCAGAGCCCGGTGCTGCTCATCGGTCTGGTCATCGCCCAGTTCGGCCTGGTCATCGGCCTTTCCGCCGCCATCCATAAAATGTCCGGCACCACGGCCAGCTTGATGTTCGCGGGCTACAGCGCCCTCACCGGCCTCACCCTGTCGTCCATCTTCTACGTGTACAGCGGGGCCAGCATCTTCCAGGCCTTCGTGGTCACGGCGGGCATGTTCGGCGCCACCAGCGTGTACGGCATGGTCACCAAGCGCGACCTCACCGGCATGGGCAGCTTCATGTTCATGGGCCTCATCGGCATCGTCATCGCCTCGGTGGTGAACATGTTCATGCAGAGCTCGGCCATGAGCTTCGGCATCTCGGTCATCGGCGTCATCGTGTTCACCGGCCTGGCCGCCTACGACACCCAGAAGCTCAAGTACATGGGCGAGGCCATGCCCATGGACGACGGAACGGCCGTGCGCCGCGGCACCATCCTGGGCGCGCTGACCCTGTACCTGGACTTCCTGAACCTCTTCCTCATGCTGCTGCGCCTCTTCGGCTCCAGCCGCGACTAGCCCAACCGCACGCGGGGCCGCCTTCTCCAGCAGGAGGCGGCCCAGCTTCCTCCCCATGGACATAGCCGAACTGCAACGCCGCCTGAGGCCCGCCCTGATCCCTATGGGCGCGCTCTACGGGCAGGCGCTGCGCTTGCGCCGCTGGACCTTTGAGTCCGGCCGGCTTTCCCAGTGGCGGCCCAATTGTCCCGTGGTCAGCGTAGGCAACATCGGCTGGGGCGGCAGCGGCAAAACGCCGCTCTGCGGGCATATCCTGCGCTGGGCGGGCAAGCGGGAGGAGCACGCCATCGTGCTCACGCGCGGGTACGGGGCCAAGCCCCACCGCCTGCCGCTTCTGGTCACCCGCACGGAAAACCCGGCCAGCTGCGGTGACGAACCCCTGCTCTTGGCGCGCTCGCACCCCCTGGCCCGCGTGGTGGTCGATCCCAGACGCAGCCGCTCCGGCCCGTGGGCCTACGAGCGCTTCGACCCGGACTTCGTTCTTTTGGACGACGGCTTCCAGCACCTGCCTGTGGCGCGCGATATCGACCTTGTGCTTTTGACCCCCACCGACCTGGGCGCGGGCTGGAACCGCGTGTGCCCGGCGGGCACCTGGCGCGAGGGCGAGGCCGCCCTGTCCCGTGCCTCGGCCTTCTGCATCAAGACCCCGCCGCCCGGCGGCCCGGACCAGGACAACGGTCCGACCGGACTTGCGGACGCCATCCGCCGCAGGCTGGAGGGTTTCGGCAAGCCGGTGTTCACCTTTTTCCTCAAGCCCAAGGGCCTCATGCGCGTGGACGGCACCGTGCGCGCGGCCGACCTGGGCGGCGAGGACTACGTGCTGGCCACGGGCATAGCCGACCCCGCCCAGGCCGCCAAAACGGCGGAAATGCTGCTGGGCCGCGCACCCGCGGCCGTGCTGCCCTTTGCCGACCACCACGCCTTCTCCTCCCAGGACCTGCTGCGCATCCAGACGGCGGCCAGCGCCTCCGGCGGGCACGTGGTGGTGACGGCCAAGGACGCCGTGAAGCTGGCCAAACTGCCCGGAGCCGAAGGCTTCTGGGTGCTGCGCACCGAACTTGCGTTCGGGCCGGACTTTTTCGCCCCGGCCCCCTTCGACGACTGGTTCGCCGCACGCTTCGACGAACTGGCCGCGCATTACCGGCCCCTCGCCGCCCGGGAGCATATCTAGTATTGTTCCTTGTCCCCCCGCGCCGGAACGAGTTTCCAGGCCGCGCGTCAACCTTCCGAATTTCCTTCCAACCAGCGCGCATCCGCGCAACGAGAATCACATGAGCAAGAAAAACCGCAATGCCAGCGCTCCGCCGCTGCCCACCGACCACAGAACCCTGCTGAAGATCATGCGCGACTCCAAGCGCCCCCTGTCCCCGGACGACATTCTGCCCATGCTGGGCCTGCACCGCCGCAAGAAGGGCGATGTGGACGACATGCTGAAGGACCTGGTGGCCCAGGGCAAGCTCATCCAGCTCGGCCGGGCCTACGCCCCCATGGAGCGCGTCAACCTCATCACCGGCAAGGTGCAGATGCAGCGCTCCGGCGTGGCCTTCCTCATCCCCGACGACCCCCGGCGCAAGGACGTGTTCCTGGGCCAGGATACCGCCGGGGCCTGGCACGGCGACAAGGTGGCCGTGGCCATCACCAGGGAGAACGCCCGCAAGAACCACGAGGGCCGCGTGGTGCGCATCATCGAGCGCGGCAAACGCGTGCTCACCGTGCGCGTCATGCGCTCCGCCGGGCCGGGCAGCTTCCTGTGCCGCCCCACGGACCCGCGCATGGACTTCGCCGTGCTCACCCACGGCACCGACGCGGCCTTGGGCCTGAAGAACGGCGACATCGCCATCGTCGCCCCGGGCGAGCAGGTGGACTCCGCCGTATGGGAGGGCGTGGTGCTCTCCCGCCTGGGACCGGAGAACGAGGCCAAGGTGCAGGAGGCGCTGGTCAAAACCAACCACGGCGTGCCCACCAGCTTCCCCAAGGCCGCCCTGGAAGAAGCCGCTAAGCTGCCTTCCATCCCGGCCGAGGCCGACTTCAAGGGCCGCGAGGACCTGCGCAAACTTCCCTTCGTCACCATCGATGGGCCCACGGCGCGGGACTTTGACGACGCCATTTTCGTGGAGCGCAAGGGCAAGGGCTACCGCCTCTGGGTGGCCATCGCCGATGTGGCCCACTACGTGCCGCTGGGCTCCAGCCTGGATCTGGAAGCCTACGAGCGCGGCAACTCCTACTACTTCCCGGCCTCGGTGGAGCCCATGTTCCCCCATGCCCTGTCAAACGGGCTGTGCAGCCTGAACCCGAACGTGCCGCGCCTGGCCGTGGCCGCGCGCCTGGACATGAGCGAGACCGGCATGCCCGGCGAGGTGCGCGTCATGAACGCGGTCATCAAGAGCCATGCCCGGCTGACCTATGACCGCGCCCGCGACGTGTGCGTGGACAAAGCGCCTTCGGCGCGGACAGAACTTGCCGCCGAGGCTGGCGAAAACGTCGTGGCCATGCTGGACCTGGCCGAGGCCCTGGCCCGGCAGATGCGCGAGCGGCGCATCGAGCGCGGCAGCTTGGACTTCGACCTGCCCGAGGGCGAGGTGCGCTTCGACGCCGAGGGCAACCCGGTGGAGGTGGTCCCGCGCGAGCGCCACTTCGCCCACCAGCTCATCGAGGAGTTCATGATCGCCGCCAACGAGGCCGTCTCCGAATACTTGCAGGCCCACGCGCTGCCCTGCCTGTACCGCGTGCACGCCGAGCCCGACCGCGAGAAGCTGGAGACGCTCTATACGCTGCTTTCCCGCCTGGACGGCGAGGCCGCTCCCAAACGCGCCCGCGCGGGCAAGTTCTCTGAGGAGGACTTCTCCCCGGAAGGCATCGCCAAACTGCTGCACTCCGTGGCCGGCACCGAACGCGAGTTCCTGGTGCACCGCATGGTGCTGCGCGCCATGAAGCAGGCGCGCTACCAGCCGGAGAACGAGGGCCACTTCGGCCTGGCCAGCGAGTCTTACGCACACTTCACCTCGCCCATCCGCCGCTACGCGGACCTCATCGTGCACCGGCTGGTGAAGCGCGCCCTGGGCGACCAGCACATGCCCGTGCCCGGCTTCAAAAAACTGGCCGAAATGGGCCAGCACCTCTCCGGGCGCGAGCGCGTGAGCCAGGAGGCCGAGCGTGAGTGCCACAAGCGCTACGCCTGCATGGTCCTGCGCGGGCAGGAAGGCCGCATGTTCAAGGCCATCGTCAGCTCCCTCACCGACTACGGCTTCTGGGTGGAGCTGCCCGAGGTCATGGCCGAGGGCTTCATCCGCCTGTCCACCATGCTCGACGACTACTACGGCTACCTGCGCGAGCGCGAGATGCTCCTGGGCGAGCGCACCGGCCGCGTCATCCGCGCGGGCCAGGCCGTGCAGGCCAAGCTCATCGGCGTGCACCTGGACCGTCTGGAGATCGATCTCGAACTGGCCACGGACTCCGCCGCCGCGAACGAGCAGGGCGCAGTCCCCGCCCGCGCGGACAAGCGCGAACGCCGGGCCCTCGAAGATTCCCGCCGCAACGACCGCGCGCGCGACCAGCGCCGGGGCGCGGGCAAGGCCAGAACCGGAGCGGGCGGCAAGGGTGGAGGCAGGCCCGGAGGAAAGACGGCAGGCAAGGCGGGCCAGAAACCGGCCGGCCAGAAATCAGGCGGCAGAAAGAAGGGTGAGGTGCGCGGCACGCGTCGCGAGGGCTAGCCAGAGAGGAGAAGCAAGGGGCGCCGCCCCTTGGACCCCGGCAGGGGGGTATGCACCCCCTGGACCCGCAAGGCATTGAAAAGGGCCTGGGCCGTGTTCCCACACGGTCCAGGCCCTTTTCAATGCGGGATGGGCAGGGGCTTGGCCGGAACCGCCCCAAAGGCAAGGGCCGGGAACGCGTCTTCGCGTTCCCGGCCCTT
>NZ_DATMYK010000147.1:0-10613 GCF_035560995.1 Humidesulfovibrio sp.
GGCCAGCACCGGCAAAAAGGAGAGCACCGCGCCGAAGCCGTACACCGAGGCGAAGGCGATGGTGGTCAGGCCGTCCAGAAAGCTCTTGGTGGACAGAAGCGTCAGGTCGCCGCGCACGCCTTCGTCAAGCGGTCCCAGCACCGCCAGCGAGCCGCAGCAGAACACCGTCACCGCCAGCACCAACCCATCGGAAAAACGCGGATTCTTGGCGCGCATCTTGGCCTTCACCCACAGGCTGGCCGCGGTCATGCGGTCTTCCAGGCGCAGCAGGCCGCCCACCATGGCCCCGCAGACGATGCTTGTGATGAGGATCACCGGGCTGTTGGTCTTAAGGGTGAGCTTTATGCCCACGGCCAGCACGGAGAGCCCCAGGCCCTGGAAAATGCAGGCGCGCACGGCCTCCGGCATGCGGCGGCCCAGGGTCATGCCCACCAGTCCCCCCGCCAGAATGGCGCCCGCGTTCATCATTGCGCCCAAGGGCAGCATGTTTCGCTCCTTTCCGTGCGCAGGGCGCACCTGTTCCGGCCGGGAGCAAGGCTCCGGGCCGGATGAATTGTTGTTTTTGTAAACTATTTGCCGCGGCAGGCTTTGAGGTTCTGGCGCGCGCGCAGCAGCACGCGCCTGCACACGCTCAGCTCATGTTCGTCTATGCCCGCGCAGGCCGTGGCCAGAACGCCCTGCACCAGGGCGGCGATGCCCGGCATCGCTTCGCTTCCGGCCGGGGTGAGGTGGACGGTCTTTTCGCGGCGGTCGGACGCGCCTGCCTCGCGCCGGATGAAACCCAGCCGTTCCAGCCCGGCCAGCACCCGCGCGATGTTGGTCTTGTCCTTGATGAGCCGTTCGCACAGCTCCTGCTGGGTCAGGCCGCCCTGGTTCCAGATGTGCGTCAGCGCGGTCCACTGCTCGCTGGTGATGGGGTGCCCGGCCGCCTGCAGCTCCTGGTTGATGCGCCGCAGCACGGCTTTGGAGAACTGCGTGGCCAGGTGGCCGAGGGAATCTTTCAGCATGTAGTGGGTGGTTGTGGCGTCCATATGGTTGCTGTATGCAACCTTTCGGGCGCAGTCAAGGCCGGCGAGGGGGCGAATGCCGGGGATTAGACGTTGGTGGGCTTGCAGACTTCGGGGTTGAGCACCCAGAGGGCCTCTTCAATGGGCAAGGCCGGGGCGCACAGGAAGCCCTGGCCCTGGTCGCAGCCAAGCTCGGCCAGGATCTCGCGCTGGGAGTCGGTCTCTATGCCCTCGGCCACGGTGGTCAGGTGCAGGCTTTTGGCCAGGGTGATGGCGGCGCGCACGATCTCGCGGTCTTCCGCACTGTCGGTGATGCGCGAGACGAAGCTCATGTCGATCTTCAGGCGGTCCAGCGGCAGCCGTTGCAGGGCGCTCAAGGAAGAATAGCCGGTTCCGAAGTCGTCGAGGGCGATGTTGACCCCGCGTTCCTTGATGCGCGACAGAATGTTGGCCGAGGCCTCCGGGTGCTTCATGATGGAGGATTCGGTGATTTCGAGCACCAGGGCCCGGGGTGGCAGGCCCGTGGTCTCCAGCGCGTGGTCGATCTGCTCCGTGAGGCCCTGGCGGGAGAACTGCCGGGGCGAAAGGTTCACGGCCAGGGTGAGGTGGGCCGCGCCGGGCTGGGCGCGCATGAGTTCGGCCATCTCCTTGCAGGCCTGGTCCAGGGCGAAGGTGCCCAGCTCGAAGATCAGGCCGGAGTCCTCGGCCACGGGGATGAACTCCGCCGGGCTCACCAGTCCGCGCGCCGGGTGCCTCCAGCGCAGCAGGGCCTCGAACCCGCACAGCTGCCGGGCCGCCAGGTCGAAGATGGGCTGGTAGAGCAGGAAGAACTCGCCCAGGGCCAGGCCCCGGCGGATGTCGTTCTCCAGGCTCATGATCTGGATGGCGGCCTCGTGCATGCTGGGCTTGTACACCACCACGCGGTTGCGGCCCATCTGCTTGGCCCGGTGCAAGGCGATGTTGGCGTTCCGGAGGATGTCCTCCGGCCCGATGTGGCCCGCTGGCGGGTAGGCCACGCCGAAGCTGGCCTCCACTTGTATGCTGTGGGAGCCGATGTCCATCGGGGTGCGCAGGCTTTCCCGGATGCGCCGGAGGGTGCGCAGCACCGCCCGGGCGGGCAGTTCCTCCAGCACCAGGGCGAATTCGTCGCCTCCGTAGCGGCACACCGTGTCCATGCGCCGGGTGCAGGCCAAGAGCCGCCCGGCCACCTCGCGCAGCAGTTGGTCGCCCGCCTCGTGCCCCAGGCTGTCGTTGATGATCTTGAAGCGGTCCAGGTCCATGAACACCACGGCATAATCGGCCTGGGGCCTGCGGCGGGCGCGCTCCCCGGCCAGGGCGATGCGGTCGAGGCAGAGGGTGCGGTTGGCCAGGCCGGTGAGGGGGTCGTGCAGGGCGCGGAAGAGCAGCTGTTCTTCCATGTGCCTGCGTTCGGTGATGTCGGAAAAAAGTGTGGCGAAACCGTCGGCGCCCCAGGGAGCGGCGGAGATGGCCACATACTTGCCCACCGGAGGCAGGAAAGATTCGGTCTGCAGGGTCTTGCCCGTGGCGGCGACCTGGATGAATTCCTCCAAGTGCGGCGGATAGGGCAGGCTGAAGGCCTCGGTGACGAGCTTGCCGAGCACCTGTTCAGCCGAGACTTCGAAAATGCGTTCAAAGCTGTGGTTCATTTCCTCGATGCGGTAGTCCACCGCCCGGCCCGTGGCATCGCGCACGAAGGAATGCATGGCCACGCCTTCGGCCATGTTGTCGAAAAGCGAATGGAAGCGCCGGGCGCTCTCCACCAGTGCCGCGCGGTCGCGCTTGCGCTGGCTGATGTCGCGGAAGGTGCCCTCGACGCCCAGGATCTCGCCGTCCTTGCCGCGATAGAAGTTGGAGGAGGTGGCCACTTGGATGCTCCGGCCGTCCTTGTCCACCAGCTCGACCTCGAAGTCGCGCACGGCGCCGTGCTCCGCAATGAGCTCCAGCATGCGCTTGCGCTCTTGGGGCCGCCGCCAGAAATGCTCGATGCTGAGGCCCAGGATCTCCTCTTTGCTCTTGTAGCCGGCCAGGGCGACGCCCGAGGGACTGATCATGGTCAGCCGGCCGTCCCTGTCCGTGCGGTAGAACACGTCGGAAATGTTTTCGATGACCGAGCGGTAGCGTTCTTCGCTCTCCTTCAGGGCGGCCTCCGTCTGCCGCCGCAGGACGATTTCCTTTTCCAGCACGAAATGCCGCAGGCCGAAATTGACGCCGAGCACGGTGCAGATGAGCAGCACAACGGCCAAGGGCAGCAGATACAGGACGAAACGCTTGAGGAAGACCAGGATTTCCGATTCCGGCGTGGCCACGCAGATGGACCAGAAGGTGTCCTCAAGGGTGATGGGCAGGTAGACGGCGTGCTTCAGCACGGTTTCCGGGTTCTGCTCGCGCACGCGGTCGAAATGGAACGTGGCTTCGCCCGACTCGCCGCGCAGCATGGCCTCGATCACGCCTCTCATGTCCGGGAATCCCTGGCATATCTCAGTGAAATGCTTGCCCGCCAGGCCGGGCACCGGGCTGTACAACAGCACGCCCTTCTGGCTGTACACAAAGGCGTAGCCTGTTTCGGCCACGCGCACGCCTTCCAGATAGCGGCGGGAAATGGCGTCGAAATCCAGCAAAAGCCCCAGGGAGCCCCGGAAGCGTTCACCTTCGAACACCGGCACATGCAGGGCGATGGTGCGGTAGCCCTGCACAGAGGTGAAGACGTCGCTGGCCGAGGGCGCATGGGAGGCCAGCACGCGCTGGACGTGCTCCTGGTCCGACACGTTGCGGCCGGCCACGGAATTGTCCGGGGTGGAGTAGATGAGCACGCCGCGTTCGTCCACGCGGCTGATGGCCCTGAGCACGCGCGCGTTGTCGCTCAGCATGGAGGCGAGGTAGACTTGGCCCTGGGCGTCGAGGGTGATGACGTTCCGGTTTTGCGCCATGGATTCAGCCAGACTGCGGCTGTGGGCGAAGAAGTCTTGAATGCCCTGGGCCGCCTGCCTGGCCAGGATGCCCTGCTGTACCTGCAGGTGCGAGATGGCCTCCTGCCGGGCCACTGCGTACGCGCCATAGAGCAGGGCACCACAAAGCAGCGTGGCTACAAGGACGGACGAGAAGTACGTAATGCGGCGCATGTCTATGTAGGTATCACTCCAAAAGGGTATAGGTAAAGTGCTAAGCATGCCGTGACACGGGGTGGACCGGCGCACTGGGCGCGAAGCACTTACCAACCGCGCTTGAAACTTGCGGAAGTTGCGCCGCGCCCCTTGAAATGCGCGGGCAAGACATTACAGTGCCTGGGTGCCGGCGCGTCCGGCCTAAGAGTCCGGGGCGCGCGGAGCGCCGCAGCATCAATCACAAAGGGGGGGCATGGTCATGGAAGAAAAAAAGACGGGCGGCGACGTGTTTTTGCGGCGGCTCAAGTGGACGGCCCTGGCCGTGCTGGCGGCGATCATCGCCTGGCAGGCCGTTCCCTTCGGCCTGCGCCTGCTGACGAGCGAGAAGGCCGAACCCCGCGCCGTGACTCCGCGCGGCGATCTGGCCGCCGACGAGAAGGGCACCATCGACCTTTTCGAGCGCTCCAAGGACGCGGTGGTGTTCATCACCACCACCCAGCGCGTGATGGAATACTGGAGCCGCAACATCTTTACCATCCCGCGCGGGGCGGGGTCCGGCTTCGTGTGGGACGACAAGGGCCACATCGTCACCAATTTTCACGTCATCGCGGGTGCGGCCGAGGCCCGCGTGCGCCTTTCCGACGGCAAGGAGCACACGGCGGCGCTGGTTGGCGCAAGCCCCATGCACGACCTGGCCGTGCTGCGCATCGACACCGGCGTGAAGCGCGCCCCACTGCCGCTGGGCACTTCCGCCGACCTCAAGGTGGGGCAGAAGGTCTTCGCCATCGGCAATCCCTTCGGGCTCGACTGGACGCTGACCACGGGCATCGTCTCCGCCCTCGACCGTTCGCTCAAGGGCGAGGACGGCGGAGTCATCCAGCACCTCATCCAGACCGACGCGGCCATCAACCCCGGCAATTCCGGCGGCCCGCTGCTCGATTCCGCCGGGCGGCTCATCGGCGTGAACACGGCCATCTACAGTCCCTCCGGGGCTTCGGCCGGGGTGGGCTTCGCCGTGCCGGTGGACACGGTGAACCGCGTGGTGCCGCAGCTCATCGCCAAGGGGCGCTACGCGCGGCCCGCCCTGGGAATCGAGGTGGACCAGCGGGTGAACGAGACCGCGGCCGAGCAGCTGGGCCTCAAGGGCGTGCTGGTGCTCAGCGTGCGCGCGGGGTCCGGCGCGCAGGCGGCCGGGCTCGTCGGCGCGCGTTTCGATCGCGACGGGGCCTTTGTGCCCGGCGACGTCATCACCAAGGTGGAGGGCAAGGCCGTGGACAGCGTGCCCGGGCTGCTTTCGCGCCTGGACGATTTCCGTCCCGGCGACAAGGTGCGCCTGACCATCCTGCGCCAGGGCAAGGAGGAGGAGCACGTTGTGATGCTCCAGGCCGAGGGCGCGTCCGAAGGCGCGGCGCAGTAGGGAGCGCTTCCGCCGTCGCCGGGCGCGGGCCTTGCGGCCTGGTACCGGGGCGCGGCCAAGGTGTCTAGCGGGTGGCCTTGGTCAGCACCTCGTTCTGATGCTGCTTGAGGGCCAGCAGAGCCTGGTCGCAGGCGGCCAGCAGCCCGGCGTTGCGCTCCAGGGAAAGGGTCAGGGACCGCACGTTGGTGTTCAGCCTGGAGAGGCGCAGCACCTCCAGCGTGGCGGTGTGGTGGGCCTCGTAGGCCTGCGCCGCTTCCGCCGCGCCGGGCGCGCCGCCCAGGGCGGCCAGGGCCTTGCGGGCCTCGGCGTCGGCAGCGTTCATGAGCTTTTCCAGGGCGTCCATCCGCGCCTCGGTCTTTTCCAGAATATGCGGCGCATGCAGGGACTGGATGCGCTGGGCTGCCAGCAGGGCCCTCAGGGCGTTCTGCATGGCGGCCGGGCCGCCCTTGCCTCCGCCTGTCACGCCTGCCAGGGCCCGATCCATGTCGGTGAGAGCGAGCGTGGCCGCACCGAAGGACAGGGCCAGAGCCTTGAGGTTGGTGTTCTGCACCGCCAGCTCCAGCACTTCTTCATCCGCCTTGCGGTAGGCCTCGAAGGCGGTCTCGGTGCGGGTCAGCAGTTCGGCCTCCTGGGGGCGGCCGTCCACCAGGGCGCGGTAGCGGTTCAAAGCCGCTGCCACCTGGCCCATGACCGCGCGGGCGCGCTGGGCGTACTCCTGGGAAAGGGGGTCGGTCTCGGCCATGTGGGCGTTTTTTTCGGCCTCGGCCGCGGCGTACAGGTCCGCGCGCATCTTATCCACCAGTCGGCTCTTTTCCAACTCGCGTTCCAGGGTGCTCTTCATCTCCGGCCTGCTGCCCGCCTGCCACAGGGCCAGCGCCGCCACCGCCGCAAAAAGCGCGGAGACGATGAGCAGCGTGCGCACGCTGATGCGCGGCTTGGCCGGATGCGGCGTCGTGGGGCTTTGCTGGGTCTGTTCCTGCGGCATGGGGTGGCCTCCTGTGCGGGCGTGCCGGGGTGGTCCCGGCGCACACCAGCATATGCCCAAGGCCTTGCGGCCCGTCAATCGGATTGGTTCGCCGGGTTGGCTTGCCGGGAGGGGCGACCGCAAGGCCTTGCCCCTGGCCGTCCTGCTGCGGTTAGTGGCGGCGGGGGATCTGGTCCAGCATGGCGGCGAGTTCCGGGCGCTGCACCGGCTTGCCCAGGTAGTGGTCCATCCCGGCCTTGAGGAAGCGTTCGCGGTCGCCCGCCAGGGCGTAGGCCGTAAGGGCGATGATGGGCAGGCCGGAGCGCGCCGGGTCGTCCAGGGCGCGGATGGCCGCCGTGGCTTCCACCCCGTCCATCACCGGCATCTGGATGTCCATGAGCACGCAGTCGAACTCGTCCGTGCGCACGGCTTCCACTGCCTCGCGTCCGTTGTTCGCGCTTTGCGCCGTGTGGCCCAGCTTGCGCAGCATGAGCAGGGCCGCCATCTGGCTGATGGGTTCGTCCTCGGCCACCAGCACCTTCAGGGGCCGCAGGGCCTCCCCGCCGCCGCCCCGCGCCTTGGCCCGCGTGGCTGGCGCGGCCGGAGCGCTGTCCAGCAGCAGCGTGAGGGCGATGGTGGTGCCAACGCCCACCTCGCTGTCCACCAGGATGTCGCCTTCCATAAGCTCCACGATGCGCTTGACGATGGCCAGACCGAGCCCCGCGCCCTCGAAGCGCCGCACATAGGAGGCGTCCACCTGAGTGAAGCGCCGGAACACGTGGTCGATCTTGTCGTCCGGGATGCCGATGCCCGTGTCGGTGACCATGATGTGCAGATAGAGCTTGCCCGTCTCGATCGGTGAAACCTGGGCCCAGGCCTCCATGCGCACGTTGCCCGCAGGCGTGTACTTCACCGCGTTGCCCACGAGGTTGAACAGCACCTGATGCAGCCGGGCCTCGTCGCCCATGATGCGCTCGGGCACGCTCGCGTCCACGGCGGCGTTGAGGGCAAGCTTCTTTTCCCGGCTGGTCACCAGGAAGGTGCTCAGGACGGACTTGAACAGATCGCGCAGACTGAAGGGCTTGAGGGCCAGGGTGTCCCGGCCGGATTCCAGGCGCGAGAATTCCAGAATGTTGTTCAGAAGCGTGAGCAGCCTGCGCCCGGCCTCGTCGGCCATGCCGGTGAACATCTCGCGCTCCTGCTTGCTCACCTGGCCGCGCAGCAGCTGGATCATGCCGAGCACGCCGTTCAAGGGGGTGCGGATTTCGTGGCTCATGTTGGCCAGGAACTCGTCCTTGGCGATGTTGGCGGCCTCGGCGGCCTCCTTGGCGCGCAGCAGTTCCTGCCCGGCAAGCTTGTTGGCCGTGTTCTCCTGCACCACCGAAATAAAGTAGTCGGGCTGGCCCGCCTCGTCGCGGATGAGGGCCACGTGCAGCCGCACCCAGATTTCTACGCCGCCCTTTCTGAGGTAGCGCTTCTCCAGCTCGTAGGAGTCGATCTCTCCGGCCAGGGTGCGCTTTACCAGCGAAAGGTCCGTGTCCAGGTCGTCGGGGTGGGTGATGTCCTGGAAGCCCAGCTTGAGCAGTTCCTCCGGGGTGTAGCCTACGATCTCGCACAGCTTGCGGTTCACGCGCAGCCAGTGGCCGTCGAGCCCCACATGGGCCACGCCCACGGCGGCCTGCTCGAAGGTGGCCTCGAAGCGGCGCTCCCTTTCGCGCAGTTCCGCGCGGTGTCGCTGACGTTGGGAAAGCAGCCCCTCCACGCGGGCCAGAAGCTCGCTTTCCACAAAGGGCTTTTCCAGGTAGCCCTGGGCCAGGCGCTCCAGCATGCGCACGCGCTGGGTCTCGTCGGACTTGGCCGTGAGCATGATCACCGGGATGTCGTCCAGGGAGGGGTCGCGGCGCATCTCGCGCACCATCTGCTCGCCGCCCATGCGCGGCATCATGATGTCGCAGATGACGAGATCCGGGGAGAGGGCGCGGATGGCCTCCAGGCCCTTTTCGCCGTCCGGCGCGGCGACGACCCTGTGGTTGCGGCAGAGGATGCTGCGCACATACTCCTGCATGTCCGGGTTGTCCTCCACCACCAGCACAAGGCTTTGCGAAGGATCGGTCCCGGACGGCCCCTGCCCACCCATGGGGTCTTCCGGCCGCGCAAGCAGTTCCCGCCCGGCCTGCTCGGCCAGGGTCTTGTCCGGCTGCATGGGCACCGCGCACACTTCCGCGCCGCCGGGGGCGCGCAGGGGCAGGCGCACGCTGAACAGGGCTCCGCCGCCCGGGGCTTCGCCCAGGCTGACGCTTCCGCCGTGCAGCTCCGCGAATTCCTTGACGATGGCCAGGCCGAGTCCTGTGCCTCCGTGGGTGCGCTCCGCGCCGCCGTCCACCTGGCGGAAGCGTTCGAAAACAGCCTCGCGCAGGGCCGCCGGAATGCCGGGACCGGTGTCCTGGACGCGGAGCACGGCGCTTGGGCCGGCGTTCCCGCCAATCTCGTCCGTTTCCAGGCTGATGGAGATGACTCCGCCCGACGGGGTGAACTTGAAGGCGTTGGAGATGAGGTTCACCAGAATGCGCAGCACCTTGTCCGGATCCATCTGGGCGGGCACGGGTCCAACCGCCCGCACGGAGTAGCGGATGTCGCGCTCGGCCGCCAGACTCTCGAAGTGCGAGGCCCCGATGCGGCAGAGTTCCGCCAGATCGGACTCCACATAGCGCATGGTCATGCGCCCGGCCTCCAGCCGGGAGATGTCCAGCAGGTCCGTCACGTGGCGGTGCAGCAGCCGGGCGTTGCGCTCCACGAGCTCAAGGTCGCGGCGCTCTTCCTCGGAAAGGCCGGGGTCGTCGAGCCTTCTTGCCACCGGGCCCAGGATCAGGGTCAGCGGGGTACGCAGCTCGTGGCTCACGTTGGAGAAAAATTGGGTCTTGATCTTGTCCAGCTCGCGCGATTGCTCCAGCAGCTGGGTCACGTGGTTGTTGGCCTCGTTGGCCGTCTGCAGGGCTTCCTGGGCCTGGGCGTTGGCCTGGCGCAGGCGCTCGTGCGAGAGGGAGAACAGCGCTCCCATGCCAAGGAAGATGACGATGGAAATGATGCTGACGGGATTGCTCACCGCGAAGGCGAACTGCGGCGGGATGAAGAAATAGTCGACCAGGGCCGCGGAGAGCAGGGTGGCCAACAGCCCGCCCTTGAGCCCGCCGATGCGCGAACTGAAAAAAACCGCTGGGAAGAACAGAAACCAGACGTACGGCTTGATGGCGTCCCAGAACGTCCACTGCACGGCAAAGGCCAGCAAGGGTATGCTCAGGGCTGCCAGAAGCTGGAAAGTGCTGTTCTTGAACAGTTTCCGCATATTTTTCTGCGTCGCCTCCGCATGTTTTGTATGGCGTCGCGAATATATTGAAACGGGTTTTTATCCTATTGTCCTTCGTATTCCCCCCAGGAGGTCCGGTCAAGAAAAAGCTTCGGCCCCACAGGATGCTGCATCCCATGAGGCCGAAAATAAAGCGGAAATCAAGTGTGGAGGCTGCGTTTTGCCTCCTGGGAGCTAGTCGCCGGTGTCCAGGTCGATGAGACCCAGGCGCGCTGCGTAGCGCACCAGCGCCACCGGGCTCTTTATGCCCAGCTTGGTCAGGATGTTGGTGCGGTGGTTCTCCACCGTCTTGCGCGAGATGAACAGCCTCTCGGCGATGACCGCCGGGGCCAGGCCCTCGGCCAGCAGGCGCAGCACCTGCTGCTCCCGGCGCGAGAGCTTGCCGTAGGAGGCGTCGGCCATGCGCGTCTCCTCGCTGGGGCGCGAAAGAAGCTCCGTCACCACGCGCGGCGAAAGGGAGCCGTCCAGGTACTGCCGTCCGGCCATCACCGCGTCGAGGGCCTGCAGCAGCTGCTCCCGGCTGGATTCCTTGGCCAGGTAGGCCGAGACCCCGGCCTGGAAAGCCGTGGCGATGAAATCCACCTTGGAGTGCATGCTGAGCATGACCACCTTCGCCAGGGGTATCTGGGCCAGGATGTCGCGCGCGAGGTCGATGCCGTTGCCGTCGGGGAGCGAGATGTCCACGATGACCAGATCGGGCCGGATGCTTCTGGCCAGGGCCAGGCCCTCGGCGCAGGTG
>NZ_DATMYK010000148.1:0-8086 GCF_035560995.1 Humidesulfovibrio sp.
TAATGAGAGCACACATTTCGGGAATGCAACATTTTTTCTAGATCCCCTAAACAATGAAAGCTTCTACAGGTGTACATTTAACGGGCCAGCATATTTCGATGCAGCTACATTTGATTATAAAGTATGTTTTCGGGCAGCAAAGTTTACGAGAAGAGTTTACTTTAGACAGACGAATTTTCTAGATGCTGCTGATTTCACCGAAGTCTATGCAGAGAGATCAACGATTGTGGTTGGAAAAATATGTGCAAAGTCTTTGGGGAACATTCAAATTTCTAGCCGAGAAGTGGAGAGCTTTTCATTTTTTGATGTCACATGGCCCGAAACGTATGCGCCCAAAAATGAAAAACACCCGATAAATCTTGAAGAGCTTTATCGTGCGCTCAAACACAAGGCTGCCGAGGAACACGACCAACCTCAAGTCTCGCGCTGGCACTACCACGAAAAACTCATGGCACTTAGGCGTGGGGGTAGTGGAATATTCGAAGCCGTCATGCTGTGGCTTTACTGGGCCACCTCCGGCTTCGGCGAACGCGCTGTGCGCGCTGGGGTATGGCTGCTGGCCCTTGTCGCGCTGTCGTTTCTCGCCAACAGCATCAAGGAGCCCTGGGTGTGGGCCGAGCTGCCGGGAAGCGCGGCGGCGGGGTACACCATGGCCACCATCCCCTTTGCCAAGGACATTCCCGGCGAGGGCTGGGTGAAGGTGGGGCGTGGGTTCTGGCAATTGCTCATCGCCGTGCAATTCACCCTCTTCGCCCTGGCGGTGCGCAACCGCTTCCGGCGCTAGGGCCCTACCCCGCGCCAAGCAGCCGCCGCAGGCCGGGGCCGCGTTCCGCCGGGGGCATGCGCAGAAGCGCGCGCAAGAGGTCCTGCGCAAAGGCGCACAGCGTCTCCGGCGCGATGGACCGGGCCTGCTCCGGCTCGGCCAGGGCCGAGAAAAGCTGCCCCACCTGCTTGGGGTTGCCGTAAGACTTCTGGAATTCCGGCAGATTCTCCACGAACATGTCCGCCAGCGCGGCGTCGGCCTTGGCGGGCAGCGGCGCGGCATGGGGCTGCATGACGCTTGAGGCCAGGGTGAGGGCTAGGGCGGACTCCAGATCCTTGCGCACGCTGCCCTCCAGACGCGCCAGGGCGTTCTCGGTCAGCGCGGCGTCCATGGCCGAGGCCGGGTGCAAAAGCCCCAGGCACAAGAGCGAATCCGCGCCCTGCAAAGCGCCCAGCGCGGCCAAAAGCGCCTGGGCCAGGCGCGCGGCGGCCTCGTCCGAGGCGTTGGGCAGGCGGGAAAAGGCGGCGGAAAGGGCCTCATGCATGGCCTCGCCGCGCAGGCGCTGCTCCACGGGCGCGGCCTCGGCCTCCGTGGCGGAGGCCAGAGCCAGCACAAGCCGGGCATGCAGGGCCCCGGCGCGCTCGGGTTCGGCCTGGGCCAGGGCGCGCAACAGGCCGTCGGTGCGGAAGATATCGTTGGCGCGGGCGGTGGCGGCTTCCAGACGGGATTTTGCGACGTACGCGGCCACGGGTCCGTGGGCCAGGTAGCCCCCGGCCGCGCCAACGGCCAGAAACACGCCCACGGCGATGAGCGCGCGGCGGCCGCGCACAAAGCGCCCGCGCCCCCACCAGGCGGCACCCAGCCCGGCCAGGGCGGCCAGCGCAAGCAGCCCCGCCCAAAGCAGATACGTCAATGTCATATCAGCCTCCGCAAGGCCCTCTTGCCTCATTTTCCACGAGGAGGGAAGCGCCGCGCCCAAGCGTCCGGACGACCCATTCCGCCCTGCCGCGACGCGTGCGTCGCGATGTGCGCAAATATTTCACACCAAAAAGTTACTCCACCTGTAACTTTTATCAAAACACGTTGAAATAGAGCCTGTTACAAAGTGGCACAACCCTTGCTTTAAACATGTCAGGCGCGGAGACGCGGGCGTGGGGAATGCCCTGAGTGCGCACAAATGGTACACTATGGCCAAAAGTGCGCGAGCCCGGAAGCAGAGGCGGTTGCCTCAACATCCGGGATGATATAAGGGCAACCCCGCCTCGGCCGAGCGCCGCAGGAGCGGCCCTGTGCCGCTGTTTTTATGGGTGGAGCCTCAAAACTGTAATCGACCACACGCCATCCTGGAGTGGGCGGCACTATGCGCAAGAACGCACTCATCGTGCTCATCGTCATCGCGGTCAACCTGGGCCTGTGGGCCTGGTTCAACCGCCCGGCCGACCCGCAGCTCGACTTCACGGGCCAGGTCAAAGCCGTTTCCTTCAGCCCCTACCGGGCCGACCAGGACCCCCTGGTCAACAAGTTCCCCACGGCCGCTCAGATCGAGCAGGACGTGGCCTTCCTCAAGGGCAAGGTGGGCGCCATCCGCACCTACTCGTCCATGGAAGGCATGGAAGCCATCCCCGCCATCGCCGACAAGTACGACATGCCCGTCATCGCGGGCGCGTGGCTCGACAAGCGCCTCAAGCGCAACGAAATCGAGATGGCCGGGCTCATCAAGAATTTGCAGGAGCATAAGAACGTCACCCGCGCCATCGTGGGCAACGAATCCATCCTGCGCGGCGATTTCAAGCCCGCCGCCCTGTCCGAGTACATCCGCCGCGTGAAGGAGGCAGCTCCCAACGTTCAGGTGAGCACCGCCGAGCCCTGGCACGTGTGGATCAACAACCCCGAGCTGGCCGACAACGTGGACTTCATCGCCATCCACATCCTGCCCTACTGGGAACGCATCCCGGAGGAGAAGGCCATCGAGTGGAGCATGAAGCGCTACAAGCAGGTGGTGGAGCGCTTCCCGGACAAGCACGTGCTGGTGGCCGAAATCGGCTGGCCCAGTAACGGCGAGCGCTGGGGCAAGGCCAAGGCGTCCATCGCCAACGAGGCCAAGTTCCTGCGCCAGTTCATGAACCTGGCCGCCCAGCAGAACATCGACTACTGCGTCATGGAAGCCTTTGACCAGCCCTGGAAGCGCCCCCTTGAAGGCGTCGTGGGCGCGCACTGGGGCATTTGGAGCGTGGACCGCGAGAACAAGATCCCGCTGGTGGGCACCATCCTGGAGGACAGCCTCTGGCCCGTGCAGTGGGGTGTTTCCCTGCTCTGCCTGATCCCCATCTGCTTCTTCCTGTATAAGCGCAAGGACCAGCCCTTCCAGGGCAAGCTGTTCTTCAGCCTGCTGTTGCAGACCGTCACCAGCTCCATGGTCTGGATCGCCTTCACGCCCATCACCGTGGAGTTCCTGCCCGCGGAGACCGCGGCCTGGGCCTTCCTGCTGCCCATGCAGATCGGCCTGCTCGCCGTGGTGCTCATCAACGGCTTCGAGATGAGCGAGATGCTCTGGCCCGAGGGCTTGAAGCGCCGCTTCTACCCCCTGCGCCACGACTCGGACGAGGGCCTGCAGAAGGTCTCCATCCACCTGGCCTGCTGCAAAGAGCCGCCCGCCATGGTCATCGCCACCCTGAACTCCCTGGCGGCGCTGGACTACCCCGACTATGAAGTGGTGGTGGTGGACAACAACACCCACGACCCCGCCCTGTGGAAGCCCCTTGAGGAGCACTGCGCCAAGCTGGGCGAGCGCTTCCGCTTCTTCCACCTGGAGGAATGGCCGGGCTACAAGGCCGGCGCGCTGAACTTCGCCCTCAAGAACACCTCGGCCGACTCGCGCATCATCGCCGTGGTCGACTCCGACTATCAGGTGCGGCCCTCCTGGCTGCGCTCGCTGACTCCGTACTTCGACAAGCCGGACGTGGCCATCGTGCAGTCGCCCCAGGACCACCGCGAATGGGACCAGGATCCCTACAAGACGGTGTGCGCCTGGGAATACGACGGCTTCTTCCGCATCGGCATGGTGCACAGGAACGAGCGCAACGCCATCATCCAGCACGGCACCATGACCATGATCCGCAAGGCCGTCATGGACGAGGTGGGCGGCTGGGGCGAATGGTGCATCTGCGAGGACGCCGAACTCGGTCTGCGCGTGTTCGAGCGCGGCTACCAGGCCGTGTACGTGCCCGAGAGCTTCGGCCAGGGCCTGACCCCCGACACCTACTCCGGCTTCAAGAGCCAGCGCTTCCGCTGGGCCTACGGCGCGGTGCAGATCCTGAAGCGCCACTGGCGCGAGCTCATGCCCTGGAACAAGACCACCAGCCTGGACAACGGCCAGAAGTACCACTTCATCGCCGGCTGGCTGCCCTGGTTCGCCGACGCCACCCAGATCGCGGTGCTGGTCGTCAGCCTGTTCTGGAGCCTGGGCATGCTGGTGCTGCCGCGCTACTTCGGCACGCCGCTGTCCATCTTCCTGCTGCCGCCGCTGGGCGCGTTCATCTTCAAGCTGTTCCACTTCATGTGGCTGTACAAGACCCGCGTGAAGTGCGGCATCTGGGAGCGCATCGGCGCGGCCATCGCCGGCCTGGCCCTTACCCACACCATCGCCAAGGCCATGATCCAGGGCCTGTTCACCTCCAAGAAGCCCTTCCTGCGCACGCCCAAGTGCGAGGAACGCTGCGCCGTGACCCGCGGCCTGCTGATGGCCCGCGAGGAACTGATCATCCTGGGCCTCTTGTGGATCGCCGCAGGCGCGGTCATCGCCCGCTACGGCACCGAGAACCCGGACATCGTCACCTGGGCGGTCATCCTGCTGGTGCAGAGCGCTCCGTATCTGGCCTCCCTGTGCCTGTCGCTCCTGTCGGTGATGCCGAACCTGGTGCCGGGCTTCAACCGCCAGACCGCCTGCCAGAACACCTGCCAGATCGCTGGCGCCGCCGCTACCGGCGCGGCCGCCACGGTGAGCATTCCGGTGGAGAGGAAAGAAAAGGCGTAAGAGAAGCAAGGGGCGCTGCCCCTTGGACCCCGCCAGGGGGTATGCACCCCCTGGACCCGCATAAAGAATATGGCCCGGCCCTCGCATGAGGACCGGGCCTTTTCTTTTGGGCAAGGGGCTTGGCCGGGCGTGTAACCCAGGGCGGGGCGCCAGCGTCTCGATGGTACGTTGTGTGCGATTGCGCACAGTGCCAACACCTACCCGGAGGAGCCATGTCCACCATCAACGCCACAAACTCGCTCCTGGGTTCCGCCCTGGGCAATTTCAACATCGACGGCACCCTGAACACGCAGAACACAGAGAAGAACTCAAGTTCCGCCACCCAGGACGCAGACACCACGCCGGTCTCCAGCTCGGACCAGACCAGCCTGTCCCAGATGGGGCAGCTTCTGAGCCAACTGCAACTGCAGTCAACCACCGACCCCACGGCCTTCAAGAGCACCGCCAAGACCATCGCCGATAATCTGGCGACCAGGGCCGGAGAAGCCACCAGCGACGAGCAGAAGAGCGCCCTCACCGCCCTTTCCGCCAAATTCGCGGAGGCCTCGGAAAGCGGAAGCATGTCCAGCCTCACGGACGACTCTGGCGGCCTGGCCTCTGGCGGCTTCGCCGACGCCGGGGCGGGCACGGACTCTGTGACCATTTCCGATGAGGCCAAAACCCGGGCGGCGCAGAGTTCCTCCACCGCGGGCGCGTCCACGTCCGGCAGCGAAGCCGAAGCGAGTTCCGACAGCTCCACAAGCTCCGGCTCCGCCGGCACGGGAACGGCTGTGGCCGGATCTGCCGGGGGCACCAGCAACAGCGGCAAGACCGAGTCCCAGATCGATGATTTAATTGACGACAAGAAGCGGGAGATCCAGGCCGCCCAAGGCAAGGCGGACCAGGCCAAGGCTCAGGCCAAGGACGCAGCCGCGGGCTCCGACGAGTCCAAGACCTACGAGACGAAGCTGAGCACCCTGAACACCGAGCTCGCCGTGCTGCAAAG
Organism: Humidesulfovibrio sp.; assembly: GCF_035560995.1. Lineage (GTDB taxonomy): Bacteria > Desulfobacterota > Desulfovibrionia > Desulfovibrionales > Desulfovibrionaceae > Humidesulfovibrio. Next base: position 5,782 of record NZ_DATMYK010000148.1, read on the forward strand.
CGAAAAGATCCAGGCGCAAAGCTAAGCTGTTCCCGGCCCGCGCCGGAAAGAAAAGGCTCGGCCCTCGCGCGAGGACCGGGCCTTTTTGTTTGAGCTGTGATGCGGGGATGGAAGAAGGGAGAAGCTATTGGGCCTGGCCGTCCTTGCCGCCTTCAAGGACGCGGAACAGCTCCAGCCCCATGTCCAGCAGCGGGTCGCCCGTGCCCTGGCCATTCTGGCCGGACTGGGCTCCCTGGCCGTTGCGCGCGGCCGGGGCGGGCTCCGGCTCGTTCACGCCCACAAGCTTGAGCATGACCATGTCCGGCTTGAGCGTATACGCCCGGCCGTCGCGCTCCTGCTGGTCCGCGCTGGAGAGCGCGCCCTCCACGCCGGAGCGGGCCCCCTCGCGCACGCTCTCGCGCAGCACGGAGGCCGTGTCGAACACGCGGCGCACCGCGATGTCCTTCTGCCGGTAGCCGTCCCTGATGACCGTCAGCAGGTGGTCTTTGTCCTTGGGCATTTCCACGCTGCACGGGGTGCTGGGGCAAACCTGCTTGCCGTCCAGAAACACCACGGCTCCGCTGGGGTCTGTGCTCACGGGAATCTTCTGGGTGGCCACGCAGCCCGAGAAGGCGGCGGCAAGGCCGAGGCCGACGAGCACAGGTTGGAGCAGGGACCGGAGCAGGGGCAGCTTGGTGCGCATCATGGACTCTCCTTTGAGTTGCGGGTGGGCTGGCTGCAAAATATACGCTCCCGCCCCTTTGGACAAGCCTGGCCTGAAGCGCTGCCGACTGGTCGCAGGCCGCGTCTACTCGTCCGTGCGCCCGGCTCCGCCTAGGCCCAGGGCCTCGCGCAGGGCCTCGATGCCGCAGCCTTCCACGAAGCGGGCCGTGCGCTGGTTCTTGCGCGCGTTGGCCGCGTAATGCCGCAGGGTGCGCTCCAAGAGTTCCAGCGCGGCGTCCTCGGTGAGCCCGGTGGCCAGCTCGTCGGCCGCGCGCGGCCTGGCCCCGGCATTGCCGCCAAAGGCCAGGGTCCAGCCGTCCTTGCGGCCCACAAGGCCCACATCACGCACGTAGGACTCGCCGCAGCAGCGCGGGCAGCCGGAAAGCCCCGCGCGCACCTTGGCGGGCAGTTGCGCCTCCACAGAGAACCCGGCCAGAAGCGCTTCCACGCGCCCGGCCATGGCGATGGTGTCCTGTTGGCCGTTCGGGCAGCCCTGGCTGCCGGGGCAGGCCTGAACCAAACTGCCGCCATGCCCGCGAGCAATCTCGCCCGGGGCGCCCGCGGCCTCCAGGGCGGCGAGCACCGCCCCGGCTTCGTCCTCGGGCACGCCCATGAGCAGCACGCGCTGGCTGGACATGAGCTTGAGCATGGGCACGGCAAAGCGCCGGGCCACCTCGGCCACGGCCTCCAACTGCGCGGGCGTGACCACGCCGCCGGGCGTGCGCGGCGCAATGGAGCAGGTACGGGGTTCGCTGGTGCCTGGGTGTGTCTTCGGGCGCATGGGGCCTCCGTCTCTCTGATATGATTGGCTGCTGCGGGTGATGATCGCCTCCCTTCTAGCAGAGGAGAATCTTGCGCGCCTTGACTTGCGTCAGGCCGGGGGGAAGCTGGGAGAAGGGAATTACCAGGGCTGCCAGCCGCTGCTGCGGCCCGCGCCCGCTGGGCGCGGCTCGTCGGCCGTGAAGGCGTTCTCCACGTGCTCGATGCCGGCCACCGCGCCCGCGCGGAACAGCACGGACACGAGATCCAGACGGCAGGGGCGGTCCCAGAGGGCGTGCTTGGACAAGTAGCACTGGACGGCGCGCACCAGGCGCGAGCGCTTCTGCGCCGTGAGGCCGTCGGCGGGAGCGGCCAGGGAGCCCTCGGCCCGGGTCTTGACCTCCACGAAGATCAGCGTGTCCCCGTCCTCGCACACCAGATCAAGCTCCAGGCGGCCCAAGACGACGTTTCGCTCCAGCACGCGCAGGCCCTTGGCCAGCAAGTGCTCGGCCGCGGCTTCCTCGCCCAGGCGGCCTATTTCAAGGTGCCGGGCTTCGAGGCGGCCGTCGGGATGCCGGGCAGGCATGACTGGCGCTCCTTGGCGGTATCGGAAGCATGGTTGCCGGCGATTTCGGCCACGGCACCGGGCGGGAGCACCCCCCGGAAACTCAGGCGATGTACCGGGGAGGGGCCGAGGCGTTGCAGGGCCTCCAGGTGCACGGCCGTGCCGTAGCCCTTGTGCACGGCCAGGCCGTAGCCAGGGTGCAGGCGGTCCAGAACGCCCAGCAGATGGTCGCGGAAGGTCTTGGCCAGGATGCTGGCCGCGGAGATGGCGGGCACCAGG
>NZ_DATMYK010000149.1:0-2429 GCF_035560995.1 Humidesulfovibrio sp.
CCCCAGAGCAGGCGCACGGCGTCGCCCCGGCGCAGGCCCAAGGCTTCGGCGGCTGACGCCTGATTGGCCGCAAGCTCCAGGAAGCCCTGGCTGCCCGCCAAGAGGCCTATCTCGCCCTGCCCCAGCTCCGCGTAGGTGCGCACGGGCAGGATGCCCCGGCGCTGGCCCCAGGGCATGCGCAGCCAGGTGGGCGGCTTGGGCGGCGCGAAATTGGCCCGCAGGGAGAGCAGGCAGTTGCCGTAGCGGTCCACGTGCAGCACGCGGGCGTCCACGCCCAGCGGTCCGCAGGAGGGGTCGGCCCAGGCCGGGCGCTCGATGTCCGCGCGGTCCATGGGCTGGCCCATGCAGATCAGGCTTTCGCCGTGGGCCAGGCGCGCGGCCAGTGGCGCGAACACGTCGCGGCCGTGGAAGGTGGCCGAGGCCTCGTAGCCCTCGGCGGCTGGGGAAAGATCGTACACCTTGGCCGGGGCCAGGCCGGGGGTGAAGAGCAGCAGCCCCAGCAGGCCGTTGTCCGGCGCCAGGAAGTCCTGCCCGCCCGCCTCGGTCTCCACGTGGGCGCCGATGACCCGCCGCGTGGAGCCCACGCCCGGATCCACCACGCACACGAACACGGCGTCGGGCGGGAAGTGGGGCGCGCTGGCCGCCAGGAAAAACGCCGCCTGATCCACGGCAAAGGGCTCCACCTGATGGGTGATGTCCAGAATGGCCGAGCCCGGCGCGCGCCGCGCGAGCGATGCCCGCAGCTGGCCCGCGTAGGGGTCGGAGAGGCCGAAGTCCGAAAGCAGGGCAAGGGGGCGCATCAATACTCCTTCCGTCCGGAGAAGCCCTGGCCGAGCACGTTGAAGCCCGAGCCCATGATGAGGAAGGCCGCCGGGTCGATCTCGTACACCAGCTCCTCCAGCCGCTTCATCTCCAGGTTGTTCAGCATGATGAGCACCACGGGCTTTTCCTCTCCGCTCCAGCCGCCCCGGCCGGAGAGCACCGTGGCTCCGCGTCCCAGGCGGTGCAGCACGGCCTGCACCACGGCGTCGGGCTGGCTGGAGATGACAAGGGCCATGCGGCGTTCGCTGAACATGGACAGGCAGGCGTCCGTCACCCAGCCCACCAGGAAGTTCATGGCCACGGAGTAGAGCACGGCCTCCATCTTCATGGTGGCGAAGCCCAGGGCGAACACGCCCACGTTGAACAGGAACTCGAAGCGGCCGATGGGCATGCCCAGGCGTTCGCGCACGGCCACGGCCAGGATATCCGCGCCGCCGGTGGAGCCCATGGACCGGAGGGCCACGCCGATGCCCGCGCCAAGGGTCACGCCGCAGGCGATGACCGCGAGCCAGGGATCGGCCACGGGCAGCACGTAGGTCAGGCGCTCAATGAGCACGCTGGTGGCGGCCATGCCGTACAGGCTGTAGAGCACGAAGCGGCGGCTGACCATGCGCCAGCCGAGGATCATGATGGGCACGTTGAGCAGGAAGTACCAGGCGCCGGTATCCAGCGCGGGGATGACGTAATAGCCGAGCAACGCCAGGCCGGAAACGCCGCCCGCAAGCAGTCCGTGGGGCACGGCCACGCATTTGATGGCAAAGGCCACAAGCAGAGACCCCGTGGTGAGCAGGAACAGGTTCCAGGGAACCGTGAAGGCATAGCGCCGCAGGCGGCCGCCCAGGCTCATGGAGCTGGCGGAGCGCGCGGAACTGTCTGGCTGGGCGGGACGGGCTGCTGTCATGGATTCACCTGGGGGAGCATCCTACAGGATTCCCCGGGCCAGGGAAAGGGCCGGGCGCGCCCCTCCCGCCGTCCGCTGGTCTCGCCGTGCGGAAGCGTGGCGGGCGCGGGGCAACACAAAACCGCGGGGCGCGGGAATACGCTCCGGGGCTCTCTCAATGGGGGGCTTGGCGCCGGCTGGCGCGGACTACAGGCTGTGCAGAAGGCGCGAAACGCTCAGGCACTCCGCATGGTAGGCGCAAGCGCCCTGGTCGCAGTAACCTTCCCCGGCGCGGCCGAAGCAGTCGAAGTGGCCTTCGCCGCGCTGCTCCAGGCGCACGGATTCCACGCGTGCCAGCATGGCCTCGCGGCCGCTCATGCGCGCAGTCTTGGCCGGAACCTTGGCCGGGACCTTCACGGCCACGCTCTTGGCCGCGACCACAGCCACGGCCTTGCCCGGAACCTTGGCCGCTGCCTTGGCGGGGGCCTTCGCCGCGGGCTTTGCAGCCGGCTTGGAAACGGGCTTGGACACAGCCTTGGCCGCTGCCTTGGACACAGCCGTGGGGGCGGTCTTTCGGGCGCTGGTGCTCATGGTCTTCAACTCCTTTCTTTCCTGGCGCGAACGGGATTTCAACATCTGAATACCTCATCCGCCAGAGGATGCAAGGGGCTTTCCACGCCAGAGCCGTTTGAAACGTCCCCGCCGCCCGCCCGTGCCGAGCCCGCGC
>NZ_DATMYK010000150.1:0-10316 GCF_035560995.1 Humidesulfovibrio sp.
GCGCGGGGGGGAGGCATGTTTGTGTCAAAATGTGCGCCAAGGCCGGGGCGCGCGGGGCAGTGTCGCGGCTAGCCCTGGTACTGCTCGCGCACCTTGAGGAAGGTGTCCAGTTTATCCAGCAGGATATCCACGAGTTTGGGATCAAAGTGCTTGCCGCGCTCGGCCTTGAAGTGCTCCACCACCTGGGCCAGGGGCCAGGCTTGGCGGTAGATGCGGTCGCTCATGAGGGCGTCGAAGACATCGGCCACGGCGGCCAGGCGGCCGTAGACGTGGATGTCCTCCCCGGCCAGTCCGTTGGGGTAGCCGGTGCCGTCGAAGCGCTCGTGGTGCTGCAGGCAGATGATGGACGCGGCCTGCAGCAGCTCGCGGTGCGAGGCTTTGAGGATCTCGTGCCCGATGGTCGGGTGGGTGCGGATGACGGTCAGCTCCGAGTCGGACAGGGCGGCGGGCTTGTTCAGGATGCTGTCCGGGATGCCCAGCTTGCCCACGTCGTGCATGGGCGCGGCCAGGCGCAGCAGGGTGGCCTCGGCCTCGGGCAGGCCATACTCGCGCGCCAGGATGAAGATGTACTCGGCCACGCGGCGCACATGGTTGCCGGTCTCCTGCGAGCGCCATTCGATGGTTTCGCCCAGCGTCAGCACGATCTCGCGCTGGGTGTCCTCCACCTCCTTGTTCAGGTGCAGGTTGTCGAAGGCGATGGACACGTTGGCGAAGAAGATCTCCACCAGTTGCAGGTCCAGCTCGGTCAGCTCCTTGCAGCCCTCCAGGTAGATGACGCTTTCGGAGTCGTTCTGGCTGCGGAAGTAGCCCAGGTAGCGCTTGCCGTCGAAGAACAGGCTGGTGCGGCTTTTCACCGCGCGTTCGAAGTGGGAGTAAACCTCCGGGGGCACCACCTCTTCCACGTTGCGGCGCACGTATGGCTGGTATTCCCCGGTGGCGGCCAGGATGTTGAAGCGGCCCTTGTCGTTCACCGCGGCGAAGCCGGAGGCCTGGCAGACGATGGCGTTCCGGTTCAGGTCGAGGATGGAGATGAGCTGGCTGAGCACGCCGGTGGAGAACTTCTCCATGGACTGGAGTTCGAAGATGTTCTCGCTGGCCTCGATGATTTTTTCCAGGCCCAGGCGGTTGGCCTCGATGGTGGCGATGTCGCTGCTGGTGCGCAGGGCGGAGACGATGGCCGTCAGCAGCTTCTGCGCCGTCAGCTCGGTCTTTTCCTTGTAGTCGTTGATGTCGTACTCGACGATGACGCGTTCTTCCGGGGCCTGGCCGGGCTGGCCCGTGCGCAGGATGATGCGCACGAAGCGGTTTTCCAGGTCCTCGCGGATGTATTTGACGAGCTTGAGGCCGGTGTCGTTCTCCTCCATCACCACGTCGAGCAGGATGACGGCGATGTCCGGGCGGGCGGAGAGCATGGCGCGCGCCTCGGCCCCGGAGTAGGCGCTGAGGAATTCGAGCCCGCGCCCCTTGTAGCGGAAGCCGGAAAGCACCAGCCGGGTGACGTTGTGCACCTCGGCCTCGTCGTCCACGATGAGCACCACCCAGGCCGCGGGCGAGCCCGGCGCGTGGGTCTGGGCTTCGTCGTCATCAGCGAAAAGGAGATCGTCGGTGTTCTCAGTCATTGCGCGTCATGACCGCCTTGGGGCAACAGGAGTGTGAACGAGGTCCCTTGTCCGGGCGTGCTTTCGCAGCGCACGGTTCCGCCAAGCTTCTGCGTCACCAGATTGTAGAGGATGTGCAGGCCGAGGCCCGTTCCTCCTCTGCCTCTACGGGTCGTATAGAATGGCTCAAATATCTTGTCCAGGTTCTCGGGGGGGATTCCCCTGCCGTTATCTACGTATATTAACTGCACTTGGCCCGCCTCAAGCGTGGCGGTGATGAGGATGCGCCCGGCCTCGCCCGGTTCGAAGGCGTGCACGAGGGAGTTCATGACCAGATTGGTGATGATCTGCGAGAGCGCGCCGGGGTAGGAGTCCATGGAGATGCCCGCGTCGCAGATGACCTGCACCTCGTGGTCGGTCTTCTTCAGGTGCGGGCGGAGGGAAAGCAGCACCTCCTCCAGGTAGTCGCGCAGGCGGAACACGCGCCTTTCCTCGGTGGAGCGGTCCACGGCCACCTGCTTGAAGCTGCGTATGAGCTCCGCCGCGCGCTTGAGATTCGACAGGATCATGAGCGTGGACTCGTCGCACACGGCCAAGTAGGTTTCCAGGCTGGCGCGCTTGAGCCCGCCGGAAGCGTACTGCGCGGTCATCTCTCTGGTCTTGTCCGCCAGGTGCGAGGCCGCGGTGACGCCGATGCCCACGGGGGTGTTGATCTCGTGCGCCACGCCCGCCACCAGCCCGCCGAGGGAAGCCATCTTCTCCGATTCCACCAGCTGGCGCTGGGCGTTGGTCAGCTGGTCCAGGGCGTGCTTCAGCTCGGCGTTGGCTTCCTCCAGCTGGCGGGTGCGTTCGCGCACGCGCTGCTCCAGGCTCTCGTTCATGCGCAGGATGGTCGCCTCGCTCTCGCGCTGGGCGGTTATGTCGCGGGAGAAGCTGGCCAGCTGCCTGGGCACGCCGTCGTCATCCATGATGGGGTAGATGGTGATGGAGTAGAAGGACTCGCCGCGCTCCTCCTCGAAGGTGCGCGGGCTTCTGGTGCGCACGGCCTCCTGGGTTTGCAGGCGGCGTATCTCCGCCGCGTTGGGAGGCAGGTGGTCGTAGATGAAATGCCCGGTCATGTCCTCCGGCTCCAGGCCGCGCCGCTTGGCCCCGTGCTCGTTGATGGCCAGGATGAGCCCCTCGGTGTCCATGAGGATAACCGAGTCGGAGGTGGCGTTGAACAGGGCGCGGATGCGCGCCTCGCTCTCGCGCAGTTCCTCCACGGCGCGCTTGCGTTCGGTCACGTCGGCCAGCAGGCCCTCTATGCGGGTGATGTTTCCGTCCTCGCCGCGCACGGCCCGCGCGATGATGGAACACCAGATGAGGCTGCCGTCCTTGCGGCGCACGGTGAGCTCCATGCCGTCCAGGGAGCCCTTCTCCGTCAGGGTGCGGATGAACTTTTCCCGGCCCAGGGGAAAGGCGTACACCTGCCTGCCCAGGTCCTCCACCAGTTCCATCAGCTCCTCGGCCGAGGCATAGCCCAGAATGCGCGCCAGGGCCGGATTGGCGGAGATGAGCCGCCCTTCCTGGGTGCTCTGGAAAATGCCTTCCGGCGCGTTCATGAAGATGCTGCGGTAGTTCTCCTCGGCCTTGCGCAGGGCCTCCTCCATGCGCTTGCGTTCGGTGATCTCCATGTCGCGCAGGCGGATGGTCTCCTTGAGCTCCTCGGCGTGGATGGTCAGCAGGCGCTCGCGCTCCATGTGGTAGTCCACGCGGCGCACCATTTCGTCCGGGGTGATGCGCATGCGCGCCAGCAGGTCGCCGTAGGCCTCGCTCAAGGCCCGCGTCTCCTCCGGGGTGAACACCCCGGCCCTGGCCAGGGCCTTGTGCGCGGCCGCCGCGCCCACCACGCCGGAAAAGGCCTTTTCCACCTCCGCGTACAGGGCCGCCAGGGTGGTGACGGAGATGTGCTGCCGTCCCGTCAGGCGCAGGGTGCGCACGCTGGCGTTCAGAATCTCCCGGGCTTCGCCCCTGGGCATATACTCGCGCAGGGGCCTCTCCATCAGCCTGCGCTTTTCGGCCAGGTCGATGCTGTCCTCGGCCAGGGGGCCGGCTCTGCGCTCGGCGCCGCCGGGCAGGCCGGTGAACTCGGCCAGCACGGCCATTTCCTCCGGCGCTTGCCGGGTGGTCAGCGACACCCCGACATACAGGCCGACGTTGAACAGCAGGGTCCAGAACACCGAGTGCGCCACCGGGTCCAACCCGGTGAGGCCGAAGAGGGCCTCCGGCCGCAGAAGGGGCAGACCCAGCAGCCCTTCCCGCAGGGGCGCGGCCCAGATGTGGCCGCTTTTGGACAGGGCGGGCAGCAGCATGGTGTGCGCCCACAGCAGCACGCCGGCGGAAAGGCCGGCCATGGCCCCGGCTCTGGTGCCGCGGCTCCAGAACAGGCCGCCCAGGATGGCCGGGGCGAACTGCAGCACCGCGCCAAAGGCGATGATGCCGATGTTCACCAGGATGTACGACTCGCCCACGGCCAGCTCGAACCAGTAGGAAACCAGGATGAGAAAAGCCACCGAGCCCCAGCGGCATTCCAGCAGGCGGCGCTTCAGCCCGGCCAGGGCGGGCACGCGGTCGATGACCGGCAACAGCACGTGGTTGGTCAGCATCACCGCGTTGGTCATGGCCGAAACCATGACCATGCCCATGGCGGCCGAGAAGCCGCCCAGGAACACCAGCAGGGTGAGGACGCGCTGCCCGCCCGCCAGGGGCAGGCCCAGCACGTAGGTGTCGGCCTGGGCGGGGTTGAGCCCGGCGGAAAGCCCGGCCAGGGCGATGGGCACCACGAAGAGGTTGATCAGGAGCAGGTAGAGCGGGAAGGCCCAGGCGGCGGTCAGGATATGCCGCTCGTCGGAGTTTTCCACCACGGCCAGATGGAACTGATGGGGCAGGAACAGCGTGGCCGACATGGCCAGGATCAGGTAGCCCGCCCAGGCCGCGTAGGGCGAGCCGGAGGCGTCGCTTAAGCCCATGACGTGGGCCAGGCGTTCCGGCGGCAGGCTGGCCATGAGTTCAGCCGGGCCGTCGTGCAGGACGAAGGTGGCGAACACGCCCACGGCCAGGAGGGCCACCAGCTTGATGAGCGCCTCGGCCGTCACCGTGGCCACCATGCCGGGGTGGCGGTCCGTGGGGTCCATGCGCCGCACGCCCAGCAGAATGGTGTAGCAGATCATGAGCGTCACCACGAGCGGCCCCATGGAAGTCAGCAGCGGCGAGCCGCCCTCGGACCCTTCGGCCAGGAGCGAGAAGGTGGAGATGACGCTTTTGAGTTGCAGGGCCACGTAGGGCACGCTGCCCACGAAGGCCACGGCGGTGGCCAGGGCGGCCACACGGTGCGACTTGCCGTAGCGCGCGGCCAGGATGTCGGCGATGCTGGCCACGTGGAAGCTTGACTTGATGCGCACCAGCTTGCGCAGAAGCAGCCACCACAGGGCGGCGGAAATGGTGGGACCGATGTAGATGGTGAGGAAGAACAGACCGGAATCAACGGCCTTGCCCACGGAGCCGTAGAAGGTCCAGCTGGTGCAGTAGGTGGCCAGGGAAAGGGCGTACACCAGTGGGCGGTCCGTCACCGGGCGGCCGGACTCGGAGCGGGCTTCCGCCCAGCGGGCCAGCAGGAACAGGCAGGCCGTGTAGGCGGCCAGCAGCAGCAGCACGAAGAGCGGGCTAAACATCGCCGGGCCCGGATGCGTCTTCGCGGGGGGGAGGGACGCCGTCATCCCGCGGGGGCAGGCACGAGGCCGAAACCCCGCGCGCGGCCAGCAGAAGCAGCACGATGGCCGCGGCCCAGGCGGCGAACAGCCAGCCCAGCAGGTGCCCAGGGCCGGGGATGCTCATGAGCGGCCAGTTGAAGACCAGCAAGAGCGCCGCAAAGACCAGGCCGAACACGCCAGAGCGTCCCCAGCAATTGTCCATCGCGACCTCCCCAGCCAGCAGAGCCAGTCTTTGCATCCGCGTTCCGTCCCGCGGCGGTCCCGGAAGCCTTGGCCGGGGCCGCGCAACGCCAAGCGTGCCGAACGGTAGCCTGGACAATACAACGAAAAGAAGCTGTTGCGCAATGGGAACCTGTACTCTTACGGCATCCAGCCATGAATCCTGCGCCGCGCCGCCCGCCTGTGTGCGGTCCGCTTTGCCGAAAGAGACCAAGGCCAGACAGCGAACGCTCACTTCCCTGGGCGGCCTGCCCCTGGGTTCTACTGTAGGACAATTTTTGCTGTTATTCGATTGGCTTATTGTCAAGGCGCTGGGGCTCCTGTCCTGCGCAAGTCTTTGGTGTAACTCTATATATCTATTCACGGAATAGATGTGAGACGACTCTGGTATTGCGCTCGGGTGGCGTCAGGGGTATGCGTAGGGTAATCCGCATTTGCCCGGACAGGTGGCATAACATACAGGAATTCAGATGGCTGGGAACGACGACTACGGCATTTTGGGAGAACGGCTGCGGGCCTTGCGCCATAAGGCCCGGCTCACCCAGGCCAAGCTGGCGGAGAACGCCGACATCTCCTGCGTCTACGTGAACAAGCTGGAGCGAGGCTTGGCCGTGCCTTCGCTTCAGGTGCTGAACCGCCTGGCCAAGAGCCTGAACACCGACGCGGCCAGCCTCCTCGCCGCAGAGCCTCTTGCGGCGCCTTCCGCCGCGCCGGAGCGGTTGGATAAGTCCGGCGCCATCGACCAGGCCATGCCGGCCAGCCAGCCCGACGCCTCCGGCCTGGCCTGCCGCGCCAGCGTGCATCAGCCCAGCCCGTACCTGGCCTTGTACCTCTCCGGTACGAAGCGCAGCGCCCGCAACCTGGTGTTCCAAACCACGGAAACCCCGCTGCCTCCGCTTCCGTCCGCCGCCCGCAAAACGCAAAAGTAGCGTCTCGCTTCTGCAACGCCAAGTTCCTGGGATGCGTCTCGACTCGTACTCTCAGTATCTTGCAACTGCGTATTCCCGTGGTATATGTTGTACGTAATAGTCTGAAATGTAATGACGTTGTATTACGGTCACGGAGTGCGCCCCCTGTGGCGGCCCGTGCCCGCAAGGAGGCAAGCGTGCTGGGCAAGGTCTCGGTACTCATCATCGACGACAGCGCCAGCCTGTGCGAGGGCCTGAAGCTCAACCTCGAACACCGGCACGGCTTTTCCGTGCTGACCACCCAGGACGGCAAGGCCGGGCTTGCCCTGGCCCGCGCCAAAAAGCCGGATGTCGTGGTGCTCGACGTGATGATGCCCGGCATGTCCGGGGGCGAGGTGGCCGAGGCCCTGCGCGAACACCCCGTCACCGCGCACATCCCCATCATCTTCCTCACCGGAATGATCAGCCGGGAGGAGGTGGATGAGCATGGCGGCGAAATCGGCGGCGAGCGGTTCATGGCCAAGCCCGTGAACCATGAGGAGCTGGCCGCGGCCATCCACGCCCTTTTGGGACGCTGAATCCCCACGCCGCCGCGGGCCGCGAAGTCCCGGCGCTTCTGGACAAGGAGGACACCATGCGGAGCCGTTTACGGTTCCGGTCGCTTGCGCGCCGGTGCGCGGCGGCCCTTTGCCTCATCCTGAGTCTGGCCGTCCCCGCCCGCGCGGGCGAACTCATCGTTGGCGGCACCGGGTCGTCCGGTCCGCTGGTGCAGCTTCTGTTCGACGCCCACCGCAAGCAGGCTCCGGAGCACACCCTGCGCCTCATCGCGCCGCCGTTGGGCACCAACGGGGCCCTGCGCGCCCTGGAACAGGGCCGCGTGCATCTGGTGATGGTGGGCCGCCCCCTGGCGCAGGCGGAATTCGCAAAGTTCGGCCAGCACTTCGATTTGGCGGACACGCCCTTTGTCATGGCCTCGCGCGATGGACAGCGCCGGGGCGGCTTCAGCCTGGACGAACTGGCCCAGGTGTACGCGGGCACGCTCGGCAAGTGGGACGACGGCGCGCCCATCAGGCTGGTGCTGCGCGGCGAGTTCGAAAGCGATACCCTGCTGCTCAAGGACATGTCCGGACCCCTGGCTGAGGCCCTGAAAACGGCCAAGAACCGGCCAGGCATGGCCGGAGCGGTGAACGACCTTGAGACCGTTACCGTGCTGGCCGCTGTTCACGGCTCCCTGGGACCCACCACCCTGGGCCTGCTGACCACGATGAACGTGCGCCTCCACTTGTTCACCTTGAATGGCGCGGCCCCCACCATCGCCAACCTCAAGACCGGAAAATACCCATGGCACAAGCGGCTCACCGTGGTCCTTCCCCAGCGGCCCAGCCCGGAGGCGGCGGCTTTCGCGGATTTCCTGCGTTCTGCAAAAGCGCGGGAGATTCTGCTGCGCAACGATTACCTGCCACTTGCGCCATGAACGGGGACGACAGGAACAAATCGCCGCTGGCCGTCCTGGTCTCGCGGCTTGCCCTGGTGCTGGCCCTGGTGGTGGGCATCGTTCCGCCCCTGGCCTATCTGGCGTATTCGTACACGCGCATCACGGCCGAGCTTGAGGGCACCTTGCGCATCCAGGCCGTCGCCCTCACGGATTTCATCGCCACCCAGCCGGACAATTGGGACGTGGCCCATGACCGCATGCTGGGCGCGCTCGACCGCCACCTTTCGTACGAGAAGGGCTTCCGCATCCTCAAGTCCGATGGCGAAATCCTGGCCGAGGCGCTTTCCCGGCAGCGCGGGCCTTTCGTCGTGCGCAGCCAGACCGTGTATTCCTTCGGCCTGCCTGCGGGCAGCATCGAGGGCCGGGAATCGCTTTTCGAGACCCTGCTGGCCGGTTTCGTGGTGCTCTGCGGCAGCTTCGTCTGCGCCTGGATTCTCTGGGGCCCCATCCGCAGCCTGCCCCTGGCCGCCCTGGCCGAGGCCGAGCGCGACCTGCGCGCCCAGGAACGCTACCGGCAGGCGCTTTTGAACAACTTTCCGTTCATGGTTTGGCTGAAGGACGTGGAGAGCCGCTACCTGGCGGTGAATTCGAAGTTTCTCGAAATCGCCGGCATGCGCACCGAGGAACAGCTCATCGGCCAGTCGGATCTCGGCATCGCCCCGCGCGAGGTGGAGGAGAAGTTCAAGGCCGACGACAAGGTGGTGCTGGCCAGCGGCCAGGCCAAGCGCACGGAGCAGTGGGTGACGCACGAGGGCCGGCGGCGCTGCCTGGAGATCTACAAGTCCCCCGTGTCCCTGGACGGCGAGATCATCGGCACCGTGGGCTACGCCCAGGACATAACCCTGCGCAAGGAGGACGAGGAGAAGCTCACCCAGACCCTGCGCCTTCTGGAGGAAACCCAGGCCTTGAGCCGCTTCGGCGGCTGGGAGTACGACGTGGAGGCCCGGCGGATGACCTGGTCGGGCGAGGTGTACCGCCTGCACGGGGTGGAGCCTGGCTACGATGTGGATAATTTCGAGGAGACCCTGACCTTCTACCCCCCGGACACGGCGCGGCTTGTGGCCCAGGCCTTCCGGCGGGCGGTGGAGCAGGGGGTGCCCTACGACCTGGACGTGCAGTTCCTGCCGCGCGGCGGCAGCACCATGTGGGTGCGCCTCATGGGCACTCCGCAATTCGTGAACGGCAAGATCGCGTGCGTTCACGGCAATTTCATGGACATAACCGAAAAGAAGAACATGGAGCTGGAGCTGCAGCTGGCCAACGAGATGCTCGAACTGCGGGTGTTCCAGCGCACCCAGGAGCTGGCCGCCACCAACCGCAGCATCAACCAGATCCTCTCGTCCATCTCCTCCATCCTCTTCGTCATCGACCCCCAGGGCCGCGTGAACCAGTGGAACACGGCGGCCAGAAGCATTCTGCACAAGCCCCTGGCCGACGTGCAGGGCCAGGACTTCCGGCTGCTTTCCCTCGGGCTCGACGCCAAGACCCTGGCCGAGGGCATGGACAAGTGCCGCCAGGAGAGGCAGCCGGTGAAGGTCCATAACCTGCACTACCAGGGCGCGAACGGGCAGGAGGGCTTCCTGGCCTTCACATTGAGCCCCATTCTGGACGAGCAGGGCGAGTTCGGCGGCGTGCTCTGCCTGGGCGACGACATCACCGACCTGAAGTTCCTGGAGTCGAAGCTGGCGCAGGCCCAGAGGCTCGAGTCCATCGGCCAGCTGGCCGCGGGCATCGCGCACGAGATCAACACCCCTGTCCAGTTCATCGGCGACTCCGTGTCCTTCCTCCTCGACGCCTTCAAGGAGATCCAGGCCATCCTCGGCCAGTGCGGCCGGCTCAAGGCCGTCGGCGAGGGCTCCTGCGCGGCCCAGGCGGAGCTTGCCGGAGCCATCGCCCGGAACCTGCGCGAAGCCAACTACGACTACCTGCAGAAGGAGATCCCCAAATCCTTCACGCGGGCCTTCGAGGGCATCGACCGGGTGACCACCATCGTGCAGGCCATGAAGCGCTTCTCGCATCCCGGCGGGCCGGACAAGCGCGCCGTGGACATCAACAAGGCGGTGGAAAGCACCCTCACCGTGACCCACAACGAGTGGAAATACGTTGCTGACGACGTGACCGAGCTGGCCCCGGACCTGCCGCCAGTCGTCTGCCTGCCGGGCGACCTGAACCAGGTGCTCCTGAACGTCATCGTCAACGCCGCCCACGCCATAGCCGACAAGGTGGCCCAGACCGGCGGGCGGGGGCGCATCACCGTCAGCACGCGCCTGGAGGGCGAGGACGTGGTCATCGCCGTTTCGGACACGGGCACCGGCATTCCCCCGGCCGCGCGCGACAAGATCTTCAA
>NZ_DATMYK010000151.1:0-2755 GCF_035560995.1 Humidesulfovibrio sp.
CCCTACGAGCCCCTGGCCCGCTGCGTGGCCCGCGCCGCCGGGCCCGAGGGCCTCGTCTGCGAGATCTTCGCCTCCTCCCCGGCGCTCGAAGCCTCCGTGGCCGTGCCGGTCACCTGCTTTTTCGCCCCCCAGCGCCTGAACGGCCATCCGGTCAACGCCTTTGAGACGGTCATCGCCAGCGTGGAGGCCGCGCTTGAGCCCCCGCGCCTGACCCTCGGCCCGCCCACGGAGCTTCTGTCCGTGGCGCGCAGGCGGCACCCCAGAAAACGCGTCAGCGACCAGCGCTTCGTGCGCGTGCGCCTGTGGGCGGCGGAGCAGGGAAAAAGCGCGCTGTATTTCCCGGACGCCCAGCCCGACATCTGGATCAACGCCTATGAGGGCGGCAAGGAGGACGGCAGCGCCGTCACGGACATTTCCGCCGGGGGCCTGGCCCTTGAGGTCCGCGCCGCCCAGGTTCCGCCGGGGCTTGCCATCGGCAGCCCCGTGGTGCTCAAATGCTCCCTGTTCCTGTTCAAGGAGAAGCAGTTCAAGCCTTACTGGTACGCGGGCGCGGTGCGCGCCCTGAGCGAGGCCCAGGAGGGAGCCACCCGGCGCATCGCCATCGGCTTCACCCACGTGGGTGCGGTGGACCCGGGAAGCCCCCAGGGCGTGGCCTGGATGGAGCGGACCCCGAACGACAAAGGAGAAGGCTGATGAAAGTGCTTGGCATCAACGGCAGCGCAAGGCTGAACGGCAACACGGCCATCATGCTCAACACCGCCCTGGAGGAAATGGCCGCGGAAGGTTTCGAGACCGAGCTGGTGCAGCTTGGCCCCAAGGCCCTGCAGGGCTGCATCGCCTGCTACAAATGTTTCGAGAACAAGGACAAGCGCTGCGCCGTGGAAGACGTCATGAACGAGTACATCGCGAAGATGCTCGAGGCCGACGGCATCCTGCTCGGCTCGCCCACCTATTTTGCGGATGTGACCACCAACATGAAGGCCCTCATGGACCGTTCCGGCATGGTGGCCCGCGCCAACGAGGACATGTTCCGCCGCAAGGCCGGGGCCGCCGTGGTCACCGCGCGCCGGGGCGGCTGCATCCACACCTTCGACACCCTGAACCACTTCTTCTTCATCGGGCAGATGGTGGTGCCCGGCTCCAGCTACTGGAACATGGGCTACGGACGCGAGCCCGGCCAGGTGCGGGGCGACGAGGAAGGCATGGGCACCATGCGCGTGCTGGGCCGGAACATGGCCTGGTTGCTTAAGAAGCTGGCGGACTAAGCGTTTATGGACATGCTTTCCGGGGGCCTCGCCCTGGCCCTTGCCCTGGCAGTCGGCCTTGCGCTGGGCGCGGCCCTGGCCGCGCTGCTGCTCAAGTCCCGCTCCGCCGGTATGGACGAGCGCCTGCGCGGAACAGAAGCCCAGGCCGCGCAATTGCGCGCCGACCTGGACGCCGCCCGCTCAGCTGGCCTCAAGGCCGTGGAAGCCCTGCGGGCCGAAACCGCGCGCCGCGCCGGGGCCGAGGAAGCCGCCGCCCGCGTGCCCGGCCTGGAGGACCGCCTGGCGGGCCTGGCCGCCGAGGTCTCCGCCCTGCGCGTGCGCGAGGGCGACCTCTGCGCGCGCATGGAGGCAGAACGCAAGGCCGCCAGCGAGCGCCAGGCCCTGTTGGAAGACTTGCAGGCCAAGTTGCAGGACACCTTCAAGGCCCTCTCGGCTGACGCCTTGAAGCACAACAATCAGAACTTCGTGGAGCTGGCCAAGGCCCACCTGTCCACCTTCCAGGAGGCCGCCAAGGGCGACCTGGAACTGCGCCAGAAGAGCATTGAGGGTCTGGTGAAGCCCATCCGCGAATCCCTCTCCCAGGTGGACGCGCGCATCCAGGACATGGAGAAGAGCCGCCAGAACGCCTACGTGGAGCTGTGCCAGCAGGTGAAGTTCCTGGCCTCCGACCAGGTGGACCTGAAGAAGGAGACGCGCAAGCTGGTGGAGGCCCTGCGCAGGCCCACCGTGCGCGGCCGCTGGGGCGAGATGCAGCTCAGGCGCGTGGTCGAGCTGGCGGGCATGGTGGGGTATTGCGACTTCACCGAGCAGGCCAGCGTGACCACGGCGGACGGACGCCTGCGGCCGGACATGGTGGTGCGCCTGCCCGGCGGCAAGAACGTCGTGGTGGACGCCAAGGCTCCGCTGGAAGCCTATCTGAACGCCTACGAGGCCCCGGACGACGAGGCGCGCAAGCAGAACATGCAGAGCCACGCGCGGCAGATACGCGAGCACCTGACCAAGCTGGGCCAGAAAAGCTACTGGGAGCACCTTTCGCCCACGCCGGAATTCGTGGTCATGTTCCTGCCCGGCGAGATATTCTTCAGCTCCGCCCTGGAGCACGATCCCTCGCTCATCGAGGAAGGCGTGGAAAAGGGCGTCATCGTGGCCTCGCCCACCACGCTCATCGCGCTGCTGCGCGCCGTGGCCTACGGCTGGCGGCAGGAAAAGGTGGCCGAGAGCGCCCAGCAGGTGAGCGAGCTGGGCCGCGAGCTGTACAAGCGCATCGTGACCCTTTCCGAGCACTTCTCCCGCGTGGGCAAGGGGCTCTCCGGCGCGGTGGAGGCCTACAACAAGACCGTGAGCTCGCTCGAATCGCGCGTGCTGGTGTCGGCCCGGCGCTTCAAGGACCTTGCCGCTGCGCCGGAAAAGGAGCTGCCCGAGCTGGAGCAGTTGGAGATCGCCCCGCGCCAGGTGCAGAAGGGCGAGGAATAGGGGAGAGGGGAGAAGAG
>NZ_DATMYK010000152.1:0-2940 GCF_035560995.1 Humidesulfovibrio sp.
GCCCGCGAGCAGGGCGGCGGCAAGTTGCGCGCCCTCGTCCTTGCCGCTGCCGGTGGAATCGAGCAGCACCGCCAGACGGGCCATGTCCTGGGCCAGCTTGGGGAAGGCCTGCGCGGCCTGGGGCAGGATGATTTTGGCGGCGACGCGGAAGCGGGCGACAAGTTCCTCGCCCGGCTTTTCGAGGTTTTCCAGCAGCGCGGCCAGCAGGGGCCGCCCGTGGGCAAGGTCGGCCATGACGGGCTCGGCGTCCGGCAGGCTGGCCTTGGGCAGCGCGGCGACGGCTTCCAGACGGGCCTTTTGCAGCAGGGCGTAGGAGGTGGCGATATCCGCCATGGCCGGGCGGCGGGTCTTGAGGTCTTCGAGGGCCTCGTCCACGTCGAACAGGCGTTCCTGATTTTTGAGGGTCTGCCGCATGGATGCTCCATGTATGGGGGTTGAAAAATAACGGGCCGCGCTGCCTTTTGCGGCGGCACGGCCCGTGCTGCGGTTTAAGGCGCTTATCTAGCCGAGCAGGTTCTTGAAGGGCTTGGCCACGGCGGCCAGCAACTCCTGGCGGTTCAGCTCCGCGAACTGGGTCTTGGGCTGCACCGTGCGCTCGGCGAAGTCATGGTACAACTTGCGCGACTCCGTGACCAGGAAGATCACGCTCACGTCCTCGGGGTCCAGCAGCTGGGCCTTGGGGTAGGTCTTCTTGACCTTTGCCAGGCGTTCCTCGGCCAGCTTCAGCATGGCCTCGCGCTCGCCGAAGTTCATGCAGCCGGTGCAGCAGGTCTTCACGCAGGCGGGCACCTGGCCGTTCGTGATGCGGTCGAAGCACATGTCGCACTTGGTCAGCATGCCGCCATCGGCGTTATTCCGGCGGGGAATGTTGTACGGGCACATGGTGCGCACGTCCTCGGACTGCTGGGGCGTGAACTTCTTGGTCAGCTCGGTGTAGAGCACGGCTCCGGTCTTCTCGTCCTTTATGATGGCGCCGGGCAGGATGGCGTCCGCGCCTTCCTTGCAGCCGGGGGCGTTGCAGTGGCGGCACTGTTCGGGGAAGAACAGCCACTCCACGCGCTCCTTCATCTTGTATTCCTTGAAGCGGATGAGTTTGTAGTTGTAGGGCCCCAGGTCGGGCGGGTTCTGGTGCGTGCCGGTCTGCTTGGTGGGCACGGCCGGGAAGTTCTTCCATTCCTTGCAGGCTATCTGGCAGCCTCGGCAGGCTGTGCAGCGCGATGTGTCGATGAGAAAGGTCTTGGGCATGGCGCATCTCCCTTGTGCGTCTGCCCGGCGGACCCGTCACGTTCGGGCGGGTCCGCCGGGCGGGCGGTTATCTCTCGATTTCCGTGATCTTGACGGCCTTGCGCACGTTCACCAGCGAGGCCTTGAACTCCGGGATGTAGACGTTGGGGTCGCCCACGGTGGGAGTCAGCCTGTTGGTGGAATCGCCCACGCCGGGGGTGGTCCAGCCGAAGGCGAAGGGCATGCCGATCAGGTGCACGGTCTTGCCCATGACCTTGAAGGGCACCACGCGCACGGTGACCATGGCCACCGCCTGCACCTTGCCGCGGATGCTTTCCACTTCGACCACGTCGCCGTTCTTGATGCCCTTTTCCTTGGCCAGTTCGTGGCTCATCTCCACATACAGCTGGGGCTCGGCCTCAAGCAGGATCTTGGTGTTGCGCGAGTCCGTGCCGGAGAGCCAGTGCTCGGTTAAGCTGTAGGTGGTGAGCACGATGGGGAAGCGCGGGTCCGCGTTCTTGGCCAGCTTGTCCATGTCGCTGGTGATCCAGCGGATGGCCGGATTGCTCATCTGCTTGCCGAAGGGGTTCTTGGCCAGCGGGGTTTCCGCGGGCTCGTAGTGCTCCGGCAGGGGGCCGTCCACGCGGCCGGGGCCGAAGAGCTGGGCATGGCCTTCCGTCTGCATGATGAAGGGGTACTTGCCGCCGGGTTCGGCCATGGGGGGCCCGCCGCCGTCGACCACGTCGCCCACCCAGCCCTTGCCGTCCCACAGGACCACGGGCAGTTCCGGGTTGAAGGGCTTGCCGTTCACGTCCACGCTGGCGCGGTTGTAAATGATGCGGCGGTTCACCGGCCAGGCGAAGGAGAAGTTGGGGTAAAGCCCAAGCTTCGCCTGCATGGGGGTCTGGGTGTGGTCGCGCCGCTTGGACAGGTTCTTGCCAGCTTCCGGGTAGCTTCCGGAGTAGATCCAGCACAGGCAGTTGGTGGCGCCGTCGTCTGTCAGGAAGGCGAAGCTCGGCACCTGGTCGCCCTTCTTGAACTTGCGGCCGTTCACTTCCGCGTCGCGGGTGAACCAGCCGTTGATCTTCATGGCCGTCTTTTCCGGGTCGTACTCGCGGTCCAGATCCAGGTTCAGGATGGGCTCCGGGAACACTCCGCCGTCCTTCTTGTACAGGTCGCGCACGGCGTGGAACAGCTCCACCTCGATCTGGCCCATGCTCTTGCTCAGGCCCATGGGCTCGTAGCCCTTGTGGTGCCACATCTGCCAGCGGCCGGAGTTGGTGGCCGTGCCGGCCTTTTCGCCGCGGTGGCTGCAGGGCAGCAGGAACACCTCGGTGTTGATCTTCTTGGGGTCCACGCCGGGGCCGCGCCAGAAGTCCGTGGTCTCGGTCAGGTGCACTTCGCCCATGACGAGCCAGTCCAGGTTCTCCAGGCTCTTCCTGATCTTGTGCGTGTTCGGCATGCTCTGGGCCGGGTTGTGGCCGTAGATGAACGCGCCCTTGATCTGCTTCTTGTACAGGCGGTCGAACATGAACATGCTGGCGTACTCTTCGCCGGGCTCCACCTTGGGAGTCCACTCGTAGCCGTAGCCGTTCTCCTTGGTGCCCGCCTCGCCGAACCAGCCCTTGAACAGGCTGACGGCGTACTTCGGCTGGTTCACCTTCCAGTTGATGCTCATGGGATCGTTGGTCTTGGGCGTGATGGACTTGTTGTAGT
>NZ_DATMYK010000153.1:0-2361 GCF_035560995.1 Humidesulfovibrio sp.
CTGAAGCCATACTCGGTCATGTCGATGGAGATCTTGCCGGAGGCGCTCAAGAGGGCCTTTTCAGCCAGCAGGGTGTAGCCGCCGATCTCGACGGACTCGTCTCCTTCGCGGGCTTCGTCCAGGGCCAGGGAAAGCTTGGGGCCGCAGCACCCGCCAGCCAGGAACACGCGGATGGCGGACTTTTCCTTGTCCGCGAAATAGCCGTCCAGCTGCGCCTTGGCGGAATCGCTCAACGTGATCATGGGGATACTCCTTTTTGTGCGCCTTGGGCGCGGTGTCTCGACTGCGCAGATAAGACCGAACTGAAGCCTTGGCAATCGCCGGACGTCCTCCCCACAAAAAAAAGGGGCGCCGTCCTTGTGGAACGCCGCCCCCTATGGGAATCGTGTTGGCAAGCTAGCAGGAACAGCCGCTCGAGGAGCCTCCTCCGCAACTGCCGCCGCAACCACCGCCCCCTGCGCTCATGGGGTTTTCCGAATCGACCGTGAACCCGTACTGGGTCATGTCGATGCGGATGGTTCCGGTCTGCTCGCCCAGGGCACGCTCCACTACGAAGCTGTACCCAAGCACGTCATAGGTATCGTCGTTCTCACGCGGCTCATCCAGAGCCAGCGACAACCTCGGGCCGCTTCAACCCCCGGATGCCATGAACACGCGGATCGGGGACTTTTCCTTGTCCGCAAAGTACCCATCCAGCTGGGCCTTTGCGGCATCACTCAGTTCGACCATCTCTGCCTCCTTGGAGCGTTGGTGGAAGGTCGATAGATAATGACGGGCTCCGGCTTTGTCAAATGAGCGGGGACCCGCTTCCGGCGTTGACCAAGGGTGGACTCTGGGCTAAACCGCGTGATGCAGGTGGACGTGTTGTCCCCTTCTTATTCCATCACTTTCCGGCGTTTCATCGAGGCAGCGCATGAGCACCAAGGACCTGATCCTAGCCACCGCGAAAGACATGATCTCCGAGGTCGGCTTCCACAAAATGACCACGGCCAATCTGGCCCGGCGCGCCGACATCTCCGAAGGCACCATCTATCGCCACTTCGAGAGCAAGGAAGACATCCTCCAGCACATCCTGGACACCTTCGACCAGAAGTACCAGGCCCTGGCCGAGCAGTGCCGCGTCCGCATGGACAAGGACACCCTTTCCCTCGAAGATCTGCTGGGCAGCCACTTCGCCTTCCTCGATGCCAACGCCGCGGACATCAAGATCGTCCTCGGCACTTACAGCATCCTGGAAATCACCAAGCGCTCCATGGCCCGCTTCATCGACCGCATGCGCAGCCTGTTCGAGGATTTCCTGGCGCGCGGCATAAAAAACGGCACCATCCGCGACGTGCCCTTGAGCGATACGGGCATGATCATCGCCAACATGTTCTTCGGCCTCATGCGCATCAAGCTCTACTGGCCGGAAATCGCAGACTTCTCGCGCGAGGCGGTGGAATTCACCCGCCGCAGCCTGCTCGTGGAGACGGGGGAAAAGCCGTGAGCGAAGCCCGCAACATAAGCGAAGCCCGCAGCCTGACCGACGCCCGCACCATCCTGACCGCCAAGGAAATGGCCCGCACCCTGGAACGCCTGGCCTCGGAGATCGTGGAGCGCCGGGGTGAGGAAGGCCCGCTGGTCCTGGTGGGCATCCAGCGCCGCGGGGTCGACCTGGCCCGCAGGCTCAAGAAGCTTCTGGACGCCCGCCTTCCCGCGCCCGTCATCCTGGGCCAGCTGGACATCAACCTGTACCGCGACGACTGGAGCAGCCTGGGCATCACCCCGGCCATCAGCCACACGGAAATTCCGGCCGAGGTGGAAGGCGCGAGCGTCATCCTGGTGGACGACGTGCTGTATTCCGGCCGCACCACCCGCGCCGCCCTGGAGGCCATCCTGGACTTCGGCCGCCCGCGCCGCGTGGAACTGCTCGTGCTCATCGACCGCGGCCACCGTGAACTGCCCATCCAGGCCGACTACGTGGGCAAGCGCGTGAACACCTCCGCCTCGGAGCGCGTGGACGTGCTGGTGGCCGAGCGCGACGAGCAGGACAAGGTGTTGCTGCGTCCCAAAGCCGGCGCCTAGCCCCCCTCCCGAAGCCTAAGAGCCCCAATGAACATGGAAGAATCAAACACGCCCCTGCCCCGCCTGTGGCACCAGGGCAGCGTCAGCCTCATCGGCATGGCCGGGGCGGGCAAAAGCACCCTGGGCCGCCTGCTGGCCGAGAAAATCGGCTGGGCCCACCTGGACACGGACCGGCTCATCGAATCCTTCTACGGCCTGCCCCTGCAGGATGTGGTGGACGGCCTGGGCCTGGCGAAATTTCTCGAAGCCGAGAACAGGCTCGTGGCCACGCTCAGCGTGCGCCGCACGGTCATCTCC
>NZ_DATMYK010000154.1:0-10381 GCF_035560995.1 Humidesulfovibrio sp.
GTACTCGACCCCGCCGTCCTCGTCCTTGCGGCCGAAGACGATCTTGCCGTCCAGCACATCCACCACCACCTGCGCGCCGTCGGACAGGCGGCCGGAGATGATCTCCCGCGCCAGCGGCGTCTCCAGGTGCGTCTGCAAATAGCGGCGCAGGGGCCGCGCGCCGTAGATCGGGTCGTACGCCGCCTCGGCCATGAAGCTCTTCGCCTCGTCACTGATCGTGAGGCCCATCTTGCGGTCGGCCAGGCGCTCCCGCAAGGAGCCCGCCAGCAATTCGATGATGGCCATGAGTTGGGCCTGCTGCAGCGGCTTGAACAGCACGGTCTCGTCCACGCGGTTCAGGAACTCCGGCCTGAAGTGCCCGCGCAGGGCCTCCATTACCTGGTCCTCCACGCCGGGAGCGAAGGTGCCGCCGGGCGTGATGCCCGCCAGCATGTACTGCGCCCCGATGTTCGAGGTCATGATGAGGATGGTGTTCTTGAAGTCCACCGTGCGGCCGTGGCTGTCCGTCAGCCGCCCGTCGTCCAGAATCTGGAGCAGGGCGTTGAACACGTCCGGGTGGGCCTTTTCCACCTCGTCGAAAAGCACCACGGCGTAGGGCTTGCGGCGCACGGCCTCGGTGAGCTGGCCGCCCTCGTCATAGCCCACGTAGCCCGGAGGCGCGCCGATCAAACGCGCCACGGAGTGCTTCTCCATGTACTCGCTCATGTCGAGCCGGATCATGTTCTCCTCGGTGTCGAAGAGCGCCTCGGCCAGCGTCTTGCACAGCTCGGTCTTGCCCACGCCCGTGGGGCCAAGGAACAGGAAGCTGCCGATGGGCCGGCGCGGGTCCTTCAGGCCCGCGCGAGCGCGCAGCACGGCGTCGGCCACGGCCTGCACGGCCTCGTCCTGGCCGATGACGCGCTGGTGCAGAAGCTCCGGCAGGCGCAGCAGCTTCTCCCGCTCGCCCTCAAGCAGGCGCGTCACGGGGATGCCCGTCCAGCGCGAGATGATGTTCGCGATGTCGTCCGGGCCGACTTCTTCCTTCAGCAGGCGCGGGCCCTCGCCCTCCACGGTTTGGCCGCTTTCGGCCAGCTGCTTCTCCAGGCCGTTCAGGGTGCCGTAGCGCAGCTCGGCCGCGCGGTTGTAGTCCAGCGCGCGCTCGGCCTCCTCGATCTCGATCTTGGTCTGCTCGATGGCGGCCTTGATGCGCCGCACCACCTCGATGGCGCTCTTCTCGCGCTCCCACTGGCCCATGAACTCGGCCTGCTTCTCCTTCAGCTCGGCCAGCTCCTCCTCCAGCTTCTCCAGGCGGTCGCGGCTGGCGGCGTCGGTTTCGCGCTTGAGCGCTTCGCGCTCGATCTCCAGCTGCAGTACGCGGCGGTTGGTCTCGTCCAGCTCCGTGGGCAGGCTGTCGATATCGGTGCGGATCATGGCCGCGGCCTCGTCGATCAGGTCGATGGCCTTGTCCGGCAGCTGGCGGTCGCTGATGTAGCGGCTGGAGAGGGTGGCCGCCTCCACGATGGCCGAGTCGCTGATGCGCACGCCGTGGTGCACCTCGAAGCGTTCCTTCAGGCCGCGCAGGATGGAGATGGTGTCCTCCAGGCTCGGCTCGTCCACCATGACGGGCTGGAAGCGGCGCTCCAGCGCCGGGTCCTTCTCGATGTACTTGCGGTACTCGTCCGTGGTGGTGGCGCCGATGCAGTGCAGCTCGCCGCGCGCAAGCAGCGGCTTCAGCATGTTGCCCGCGTCCATGGCGCCCTCGGCCTTGCCCGCGCCCACGATGGTATGGATCTCGTCGATGAACAGGATGATGCGGCCCTCGGACTTCTGCACGTCCTTCAAAACGGCCTTCAACCGCTCCTCGAACTCGCCCCGGTACTTGGCTCCGGCGATGAGCGCGCCCATGTCGAGTGCGAAGATGGTCTTGTCCTTCAGCCCCTCGGGCACGTCCTGCTTCACGATGCGCTGGGCCAGGCCCTCGGCGATGGCGGTTTTGCCCACGCCCGCCTCGCCGATGAGCACGGGGTTGTTCTTGGTGCGGCGGCTGAGGATGCGCACCACGCGGCGTATCTCCTGGTCGCGGCCGATGACCGGATCGAGCTTGCCGCTCCTGGCCTCGTCCACCAGGTCGCGCCCGTATTTCTTGAGGGAGTCGTAGGTGTCTTCCGGGTTGTCGCTGGTGACGCGCTGGTTGCCGCGCACCTCGGTGAGGGCGGAGAGGAACTTGTCGCGCGTCAGGCCGAACTGGCGGTTCACCTTGCCCGGACCGCTGGAGGGCGGTTCGTCCAAAAGCGCCAGGAAGATGTGCTCCACGCTGACGAACTCGTCCTGCATGCGCTTGGCGGATTCATCGGCGCGCACCAGCACGGCGCTGGCCGCCTGGGTCACGTGCACCTGGCCGGGCTGCGCCCCGGGACCGGAAACGCTGGGCAGACGGTCGAGCTCCCCCTCCACGGCCTGCACATAGGCCTTGGCCTCCAGGCCGCACTTGCCCAGTACCTGGGGCACCAGGCCGCCGTCCTGGCTGGCCAGGGCGTACAGCAGGTGCAGGGTGTCCACCTGCTGGTTCCCGCGCGAGATGGCGAGGTTCTGGGCCTCCGAGAGGGCGGCCTGGGACTTCTGGGTCAGTCTGTTGGGATCCATTTCATGTCCTCCCAAGGATCACGGCCGTGGCCGTGGTTACAGCAGTCGCTTGAGTTCTGAAATCTCCTGCTCGAGGCGCTCCACGCGGTCCAGCAGGTCCACGATGATCGAGCCCGCCGCGAAGGATATCTCCAGGTCGCGGCACAGGCGCATGAGCTTCTTGATGCGGTACACGTCGCAGGAGCGGAACAGATATTCGTCCGCCCCAGTGCGCACGGGGTCCAGCCAGCCCATCTCCAGCAGTTCGGCCACGGTGGCGGGCTCCACGCGGGTCAGCTCCACAAGGCTGGTCCAGGCGATGAGCTCCGAGCGGATGGGCAGGCTCTGCGGATCGTTGATCTTCAGCTGCGTCATGGCGTGTCTCCTCGAAAAGCTGCCTTGGCCTGCGGCTGGCTAGGCCCTCGGATTAAAGGTCGAGGTCTTGGCCAGCTCTTCCCACAGGCGCTTTTCCTCGTCGGACAGAGCCTTGGGCGTCTGGATCATGATCCGCACCATCTGGTCGCCGCGCTTGCCCGCGGTACCCAGGCCCTTGCCGCGCACGCGCAGCTTGGCGCCGGAGCCGACGCCAGGCGGAATCTTCATCTCCACCGCGCCGTCCAGGGTGGGCACGCGCACGCTTGCACCAAGGGCCGCCTCCCACGGGGCCAGGGCCAGGTCGAAGACCACGTTGTCTTCCTTGACCTTGAACTGCGGGTGCGGCGCAAGCTTGATGCGCAGGTAGAGGTCGCCGGGCTCGCCACCGGGGGTGCCGGGGCTGCCCTGGCCCGCCAGGCGGATCTTCTGGCCGTCCTTGATGCCGGGCGGGATGTTCACCTTGAGCGTGCGCGTCTGCATCGTCGGATAGCCATCGGCTCCGGGCACGTGCTCCTGCAAGGTCACGGACTGCGGTCCGCCCGCATAGGCCTGCTCCAGTCCG
Organism: Humidesulfovibrio sp.; assembly: GCF_035560995.1. Lineage (GTDB taxonomy): Bacteria > Desulfobacterota > Desulfovibrionia > Desulfovibrionales > Desulfovibrionaceae > Humidesulfovibrio. Next base: position 3,539 of record NZ_DATMYK010000154.1, read on the forward strand.
ATCTCGTAGGTTACCTCCGCGTCCTGGCCCCTGCGCGGCCGCTGCTGGAAGCCGCCGCCGCCGAAGCCCCCGCCCTGAAAGCCGGAGAAGCCTCCGCGAGCGCCGCCCGCGCCGCCGAACAGGGTCTCGAAGAAGTCGCTGAAGCCTTCAGCGCCGAAGCCGCCCGCGCCGCCTCCGCCGGATTGCCGGAAGCGCATGCCCTCAAAGCCCGGAGGCGGCTGGAAATTCTGGCCCTGCTGCCAGTTGGGGCCAAGCTGGTCGTACAGCTTGCGCTTTTCCGGGTCCTTCAGCACCTCGTAGGCCTCGCCCGCCTCCTTGAACTTGGCCTCGGCCCCGGCGTCGCCGGGGTTCAGGTCGGGGTGGTGCTTGCGGGCCAGCTTCTTGAAGGCCTTGGATATCTCGTCCTGGGTGGCCTGTTTGCCCACGCCAAGAATCTTGTAGTAGTCCTTGTATTCCACACTCATTGCGAACCAACTCCTCTGCGGCGGTTGCCGTTCTCTCGCTCCATGCTACAAAATAGTGTGTGTTTGCACCCTGTCAAGGAAGTTTTCCACAGGTTGCTTGCGTAAAGCGGCAGGGTGCCCGGTGTCTGGCCCGACACGGGCCGCACCCGACCGGGATGAGCTGTCGGCACGGCCGGGCTACTCGCTGAAGGTGAAGTTCCGGCGCAGGCCCTTGTACTCGCAATGATAGCAGCGTTCCGGGCGCATGAACAGGCGCACCAGCAACATTCCCGCGAGAAAGCCGCCCACGTGCGCCCACCAGGCGATGCCAGCGGCCTGCGCGCCCAGGTGCTCGAACAGCCCGGCGAAGATCTGTGACAGGAACCAGATGCCCAGAAACAGCCAGGCCGGAAGGGAGACGATGTAGGGAATGATGATGATGGGGATGAAGGTGAGCACGCGGCCGCGCGGGTACAGGGTCACATAGGCCCCCATGACCCCGGCCACCGCGCCGGAGGCCCCGATGATGGGCGCGCTCTCCGTGAGGTTGAAGACCATGTGCAGCGCCAGCGCGGCCAGGCCGCACAGCAGGTAGAAGGCCATGAACCGGAAGGGGCCCATGACGTCCTCGATGTTGTCGGCGAAGATCCAGAGCATCCACATGTTCATGATGAGATGCAGCCAGCCGGAGTGCAGGAACATGTACGAGAAGAAGGGCAGCGCGCCCATGGTCGGAAAGCCCGCGAAGGCCGCCCAGTCCGGGAAGGCGTAGCGCGCGGGCACCACGCCCAGCAGCCGGTACAGCACCTCCTGCACGTACGGGTCCTGCCCGCTGACGAAGACGTGCGCGCCCAGGTTGGCCAGGATCACCAGGATCACGGCCACGGGCGTGTGCACGCGGGGGATGTCGTCGCGCAGGGGGATCATGCGCCGGGATCGTCCAGGGCCGGTGCGTTGGCTGCGGCGTCCAGCAGGGCGCGCAGCCGGGCCTCCGTGGCCCGGGCCCGCTCCGCGCGCAGGTCCGCAAGCTGCGCGAGCAGCCGCCCGGCCTCGGCCTTCAGTTCGGCCAGGCCTGCGGCGTTGTCCACGATGAGGTCGCAGGCCGTAAGCTTGCGGTCCTCCGGCCACTGCCACGACTCGAAGGCCGCCAGCACTTCCGGGGCCAGGCCGCGGCTTTCGCGCAGGGGGCCCTGGCGCAGGTCCTCCGGGCAGCGCACGCCGACGACGACATCGGCCATGCGCCTGTCCTGGGCGGCCTTGGGGCTGGTCTTGATCCCGTGCTTCTCGCCAAGCCACCCGGCCTCGAAGAAAAGCGGAATCTCGGCCACGGCCAGGGGCGCGGCGCTGTGCTCGGCCCAGAAGGCGCTCAGGGCGTGGCGCACCAGCGGGTGGACGATGTCCTCCACCTCGCGCCGCAGGGACGGATTCTTCAGCAGAAGGGCCAGCAGGCCCTTGCGGTCCACCGCGCCTTCGGCGTCCAGGATGCCCCGCCCCAGGCTGCGGGCCAGGAGCGCCGCACCGTCGCCGCCGGGGGCGTACAGCGCCGCCACGCAGGCATCGGCGCTGAAGGTGGGCGGGGCCTCCGGCGCATCGGCCAGGGCGCGCAAAAGGGCGGACTTGCCGCAGCCGGGCATGCCGGTGATGACCACGCGCTGGCAGTCGCCCGCCAGGGCGCGCAAAAGGGTCATGAAGTCCTGCGGCGGGTCCTGGCGGAAGAACATTTCCTCGCCCGTGTCCGGGTGCTCGAAGGCCAGGCGGAAGGCGTGCAGCATCTGCCTGGGGGCCAGCGTGGCCAGGGGGCCCTTCTGGGCCAGCCAGCGCGCATGGGCCGAGGGGCCGTACACGGGATCGCCCACCAGCGGGTTGCCCACGTGCGCCAGGTGCACGCGTATCTGGTGCGTGCGGCCGGTGTGCAGGTCCACGGCCAGCAGACTGGCCCGGCCCAGGCGGTCGGTCCACAGCCTGCGCCAGCTGGTGCGCGCGTCGCGCCCGCCCTTCTGCAGTACGGCCATCTTGGTGCGCAGGGAAGGGTGGCGGCCCAGGGGCAGGTCGATGTAGCCTGCGTCCTCGCCCAGCCTGCCGGTGTCGTCGCCCTTGGGGCGGCCATGGACCAGGGCCAGGTAGGTCTTGTGCACGCGGCGTTCGGCAAAGGCCCGGGAAAGCTCCAGCCGCGCGGCCTCGGTGAGGGCCACCAGGATGAGCCCCGAGGTGTCCTTGTCCAGCCGGTGCACGATGCCCGGCCGTTCGCCCTCCATGCCGGAGACCTCGGGCGCGAGCTCCGGAAAATGGTGCAGCAGGCGGTTCACCAGGGTGCCGTCGGGCTGGGTGGCGGCCGGGTGGGTGGTCAGGCCAGCGGGCTTGTCGATGACCGCCAGCGCGGCGTCGCGGTGCAGGATGCGCAGCTCCCCCGCCTCGGCCTTGGGCACGCCCGCGCCGGAGAGGTCCGGGGCGTCCAGGGTCAGGCGCTCGTAGCCCTCCAGCCGCTGGCCGGGCTTCTTGGCCGGCTTGCCGTCGACCTGCGCCAGGCCCGCCTGTATCCATTCCTTGACGCGTTCGCGGGAGACGCCCTCGGCCACCAGCTCATAGGCCCAGAACTGGTCCAGGCGCGTGCCCGTGTCGTCGGGCGTGGCCTTGCGTTCAAGCGTGCCGCCGGAAAAGCCCGTGGCCGCGCTTTCCGCAAGGATCTCCGCGAAGTCGTCGGCGTCGAGAAGATCCAGGCTGTCCATGTCGGCGTAGCCAGTGGCGTCGGTGTCGTCAGTGGCGTCGGTGTCGTGAGTGTCGGTGTCGTGGCGCATGCGGAAGCATATAGCCTTTGGCGGGCAAAAGCACAAACGCAGGCCTTCTTGACCGGCTGGTGAGCCCGTCGTACAAGACGCCCACCCAAGAACGCCTGCGCGGACGCGGACAGCGAACGCGACAACCATACGAGGGCCCATGGCTCCCAATATCGTCGGCCTCATTCTGACCTACAACGGCGAACGCCTGCTGGGCCGTTGCCTGGAGTCGCTGGCCTTCTGCGACACGCTCATCGTGGTCGATTCCCTCAGTACGGACGCCACCGTGGCCATAGCCGAGGCCGCCGGGGCCGTGGTGCTCCAGCGCAAGTGGGAGGGGCCGGGCCCGCAGTTCCGCTTCGCCCTGGAGCACATCCGCGCCATGCAACCCACGGTGGACTGGGTGGTGAGCCTGGACCAGGACGAGTATTTCACGGACGAGCTGAACGCCAGCGTGCGCGCGGCCATCGCCAATGCCGGGGAGGAGGCGGGCTTTCTCACGCCCCGTGCGTCCTTCTATTACGACCGCTTCCTGCGGCACAGCGGCTGGTACCCGGACTACCTGTTCCGGGTGTTCCGGCCGGACAAGATGGAAGTGCACGTGAGCGGGGCGCACTACAGCTTCCATGCCCTGGGCCCCACGCGCAAGCTTAAGGGCGACATCATCCACTATCCCTACCGCAACTTTCGAGAGCACCTGGACAAGGTGAACTCCTACGCGCAGCAGGGCGCGGACGACCTGAAGCGCAAGGGCAAGTCCGGCGGCGTGGCCAAGGGCACCCTGCGGGGCCTGGCGCGCTTCTTCAAGCTCTACGTGCTGAAGCTGGGCGTGCTGGATGGCCGCGCCGGATTCGTCAACGCCGTGCACGGCGCGTTCTACGCCTTTCTCAAGCACCTGCGTGCGGGCGAAACGGCCGACTGGGGCCCCAAGCCGTGAAGCTCGCCGTTGCGATGAGCGGCGGCGGCGACAGCCTGGCCTCCCTGCTGCGCCTGCGCGACGAAGGCCACGAGCTCATGGCCCTGCACGGGCAGTTCCTGCCGGAGCACGACCTGCGCGCTTCCGAAGGCTTGGCAAAATCCTGCGCGAGCTTTGGAATCCCCCTGCATCTGCTGGACCTGCGCGCCGAGTTCGAGGCCCGCGTGGCCGCACCCTTCGCGGCGGAGTACCTCTCCGGCCGCACCCCAAACCCCTGCGCCCGCTGCAACGCGGCCATGAAGTTCGGCCTGCTGCTGGACCGGGCCTTGGCCCTGGGCGCGCAGGCCCTGGCCACCGGGCACTTCGCCAGAGCCGGGGAGCATCCGGTTTATGGCTGGGCGCTTGGGCGCGGGGCCGACCCCGTGAAGGACCAGAGCTATTTCCTGTCCCTGGTGCCCAGGCAGCGCCTCATGCTGGCGCGCTTCCCGCTTGCGGCCTCGCGCAAGGCGGACGTCCGCGCGGAGCTTTCGGCCTGCGGCCAGACCCCGCCCTTGCCCGTGGAGAGCCAGGAGATCTGCTTCGTGCCGGATGACGACTACCGGGCCTTTCTGGCCGCGCGCCACCCGGCGTTGCCCGGCCCCGGCCCGGCGCAACTGCCCGACGGCACCCGCGTGGGCAAACACCAGGGCCTGTGGCGCACGACCATCGGCCAGCGCAGGGGGCTTGGCCTGTCCTGGCGCGAGCCGCTCTACGTGCTGGACAAGGATGTGGAGCGCAACGTGCTGGTGGTGGCCCCGAAGGAGGCCCTGCTGGCGGAGACGTTCCGGGCGGGCGAGGTGAATCTGCTGGCGGACCATGCCCTGTGGCCGGAGGACGTGCTGGTGCAGACGCGTTACCGCGAGGGCGCGCGGCCCGCGCGGGTGGAGCTTTCCGGCGGCGTCTTGACCGTCCGTTTCGCCGAGCCCAATGTGCGCCCTGCGCCGGGGCAGGTGGCGGCGGTCTACGATCGCGGCGGCGCGGTGCTCGCCGGGGCGGTCATCGTCTGATTTCTCAACGTCCGCCTTCCTAGCGGCTGAGGCCCAGGAACATGTCGCGCTCAAGAGCATCCTGCTCCTTGCGGCCCTCCTCCAGCGCATCCAGCAGGCAGCGGATGGTCGCGTCCGCAGACATTTCCGGGTGGCGCAGCAGGCGTTCGGCCTCCGCACGCACGAACTTCTGGTGATAGAACTTCTGAGGCCAGTTGAAGCCGGTCAGATCATCCAGGGCGCGTTGCCGCTCGCCCTTGCCAATGCGGGACAGGCCCAGGTACAAGAGGGCGTTCGGCTCGCCGGGCTTGCGGATGAGGATGTCCTTGTAGGTGGCCTCCGCGCTGGCGTAGTCTTTCATGGTGAAGTAGGTGAGGCCGATGCGCAGGCGCAGGTACACGGAATCCGGGTCCTGCTCCAGGGCCTCGTGGTAGCGCGCCAGGGCCAGGTTGTAGTCGCCGCTGGAAAGGGCCATGCTGCCGCGCACGGCGGGCGAACAACCCGTCAAAAGCGGCAGGGCCAGGGCGGCCAGGACCATGACGGTCGAGAGCAGGCGGGGGGCAAGGTTGCGCATGACGCCTCCTTCCTTTGGGCAAGGTATTTTGATGAGTCCGGGGCCATCTTCGCGCAGGCCGCGGCAATAATCCAGGAAAAAACAAGCACGGACCATGCCGAATTCCTCCCACGCCAAGACCTTCCACGTGGCCACCCTGGGCTGCAAGATCAACCAGTACGAGTCCGAGGCCATTTCCGAGGCCTGGCGCGACCAGGGCTATGCCGAGGCCTCTGATCCCGCCGGAGCCGGGGTGTTGCTGGTGAACTCCTGCGCCGTCACCAGCCGCGCGGTGAGCGACCTGCGCGCCCTGGTGCGCCGCCTGCGCCAGCAGAACCCGTCCGCGCGCATCGTGGTGACGGGTTGCGCGGCCCAGGTGCTTGGGGCGGAGCTTTCCGCCATGCCGGAGGTGGACGAGGTGGTGCCCCAGGACCGCAAGGCCGTCCTTTTGGCCGGGCCCCTTTTCGCCCCCGCGCCGCACCCGGTCTCGCCGGAGCTCGCGCCGTCCGTGCCAGAGCCTCCGCGTTTTCCGCCCTTCCACATCGGCTCTTTTCGCCGCGCCCGCGCCGTGGTCAAGGTGCAGGACGGCTGCTCGCACCACTGCACCTACTGCATCGTGCCCTTGACGCGCGGCGGCAGCGTGAGCCGCGACCCGGCCGAGGCCATCGCCGAGATGCGCCGCCTGCTTTCCTCGGGCTACCGCGAACTGGTCATCTCCGGCGTCAATCTGCGCCAGTATGGCGCTGATTTGCCCGAGCCGCACGATTTTTGGGACTTGCTGGCCCGTGTGGAGACTGAGCTTGGGCCGGAGTGGGCGGGCCGCGCGCGCCTGCGCCTGAGTTCCGTGGAACCCGGCCAATTGGGAGCCAAGGCCCTGGATGTGCTGGGCGCGTCGCGGCTGGTGGCCCCGCACCTGCACCTTTCCCTGCAAAGCGGCGACGCCGGAGTGCTGAAGCGCATGGGGCGCGGGCACTACAGGCCAGAGCAGGTGCTGGACTTTCTGCGCCAGCTCGGCGGCGTGTGGCCGCGCCTGGGCCTTGGGGCGGATCTGCTCACCGGCTTTCCCGGCGAAACGGCGGAACAGTTCGAGACCTCCTACGCCTTCTGCCGCGAACTGCCCCTGACCTACGCC
>NZ_DATMYK010000155.1:0-11475 GCF_035560995.1 Humidesulfovibrio sp.
GCCGTGGACGTGGTCGAGGCCGAGGACGGGGGCGGGGGCGGGGAAACCCGCCGGACGGGCGAGATCGGCCCTGGGCTGCTGGTGCTGGCGGGCTTCGGCAAGGCCGACGGCCCGGAGCTGCCGGGCACCAAGGTGTGGAGCACGCTCTGCGCCAAGGTGCTTGATCTGCGGATTTTTCCCGACGACGCGGGCAAGCTGAACCTGAGCCTGCGCGAGACCACCCAGGCGGGCCAAGCGGGCCAGGGCGGCGGGCTTCTGCTCGTGTCGCAGTTCACCCTCTATGCCGACACGCGCCGGGGGCGCAGGCCCTCCTTCACCGACGCGGCCGCGCCGGAGCTGGCCCGCAGCCTCTACGACCGGCTGGCCGCAGACCTTGCCGCCCAGTGCCCCGGACCCTTCGCCACCGGGGTCTTCGGGGCGGAGATGCTCCTCGACTTCGTCAACTGGGGGCCGGTGACCATCCTGCTCGATTCCGCCGACTTCGCCGGAGTCTAGCTAGCGCAGCGCGCCCAGGGTCCAGGTCACGATGTCGCCCGCGGGGCGCGCGCCGGACAGGCGGCCCACTTCGACGCCATTGCGGAACAGCACCAGGGTGGGGATGGACTGCACGCCGAAGCGCGCTCCAAGTGCCGGGTTGGCCTCGGTGTCCACCTTGCCCAGGCGCACACCCGGAGCCAAACGCCTCGCGGCTTCCTCAAAGGCCGGAGCCATCATCTTGCACGGGCCGCACCAGGGGGCCCAGAAGTCCACCAGCAGGGGCAGATCGTCCTTGGCCAGCAAGGCGTCCAGCAAGGGGCCGTCCAGGTGCAGCACTTGCGCCCCGGCCAGGGGCTTGGCGCACTTGCCGCACACGGCCTGGGCCAGGCGGGCGTCGTCGACTCGGTTCACGGCGGTGCAGGTGGGACAGAGTATGTGCTTCATGCCTTGCAAAATAAGCATGCCCGGCCGCGAGGCAAGAGCCCCCGGCAAGGGGGTATGCACCCCCTGGACCCGCGGGGCTTCGCGATGGCGGGAGGGGCATACTGTGCTGGCCGTGGTGATGCCTTTGGCCCAGCACGTCTCCCCCCCGACCCCTCCGCCAGGGGGGGAGAACCGACGTGAAGCCGCCCTCCCCCCTTTGTCCCGCCCTTGCCGCGCGCGGGCAATGGGGCTACAGCAGGGCAGATGCGAGTCCCCTCCACCTCAGCGCCAAGGAGCGCCCCATGCGCCAGAACCATCTGGGCGGCCTGACCCAGTTCCCCGGCTCCGCGGCCGGAAGCGCCGCCGGGCGGCTGCCCGAAGCGGACCGCTACGCCCACGGCGGCAACATCTGGAAACTGGCCGAGCGCGCGGGCGTACGGCCGGAGGAGCTCATCGACTTCTCGGCCAACATCAATCCGTTGGGCCCGCCCACGTGGCTGCCGGAGGCCGTGGCCGACGCCCTGGCCCAGGTGCAGCACTACCCGGACCCGGAAGCGGCCGACCTGACCCTGGCCGCCTGCGAACTGTACAAGGTGTGGCCCACCCAGGCCGTGGCGGGCAACGGCGCATCCGAACTGCTGCCCGCCATATGCCAGCTGGCGGCGCGCCAGGGGCTTGCGCGGGCGGTCATCCCGGTCCCGGCGTATGTGGACCAGGACCGCTGCTGCCGTTTGGCCGGGCTTGAGGTGGAGCCGCTCCTTTGCCTGGCGCAGAAGGGCTTTGCGCCCGACCTGGAAGCCTTGGCGGCCAAGCTGGACCGCCCGGCCCTGGTGCTCTTGACCAGTCCGGGCAACCCGACGGGCGCGTGCGTACCGGCGCGGCACGTGCGCGACCTGGCGCGGGCCTTTCCGCAAAGCCTGTTCGTGGTGGACGAGAGCTTCGCGGACTTCGTGCCCGGAATCGACAACGAGGCGGGCGATGAAGCTGCGGGCGGCGCGGCCGGCGCAGGAAGACTGGTGCGCCAGCGGCCGGACAACGTCATCGTGCTGGTCTCCATGACGAAATTTTACGCCGTGCCGGGCCTGCGCCTGGGCCTGTGCTTCGCCTCGCCGGAGAACGCGGCCCGCCTGCGCCGCCGCCTGCCGCCCTGGAACGTAAGCATCTTGGCGCAAAAGGTAGGCGCGCGCTGCCTGCGCGACGTGGACTACCGCAGCCGCACCATTGCCGAAGTGGCGCGCCTGCGCGAGGCCCTGACCGCGGAGCTGCGCGAGATTCCCGGCCTGCGCGTGTTCCCGGGCCAGGCGAACTTCCTGCTCTGCCGCCTGGACCGCGTGGGCATGAGCGCCCAGCCGCTGTTCGAGCGCCTGCTGTCCGAAGGCCTGGCCATCCGCCTGTGCAAGAATTTCGAGGGCCTGGACGACAGCTACTTCCGCATCGCCGTGCGCACCGGGGAGCAGAACGCGAAGCTGGTGGACGCCCTGGCCCGCTTCTCCGGGATCGTCAAGGCGCAGCCCCCTGTGATGACCCGAAGGGTCCCGGCCATAATGGTCCAGGGCACCTGCTCCAACGCGGGCAAGAGCGTGCTGGCCGCGGGCATTTGCCGGATTCTCCTGGAAGACGGCTTCGACGTGGCGCCCTTCAAGGCCCAGAACATGTCCAACAACTCCGCCGTCACGCCCGATACCGGCGACGGCGGACGCGAGATTGGCCGCGCCCAGGCCACCCAGGCCCAGGCCTGCCGCCTGACGCCCGACCCGCGCATGAATCCGGTGCTCTTGAAACCCACGGGCGACACCGGCTCCCAGGTGCTCATCCACGGCAAGCCCGTGGGACTGATGAACGTGCGCGAGTACCACGCCTACAAGCCCCAGGCCTGGGCGGCGGTGACGCAGGCCTACGACTCCCTGGCGGCGGAGCATCAGGTGATGGTGCTGGAGGGCGCGGGCAGCCCGGCCGAGGTGAACCTGAAGGACCAGGACATCGTGAACATGAAGATGGCGCTGCACGCCGGGGCCAAGGTGCTCCTGGTGGGCGACATCGACCGGGGAGGCGTGTTCGCGGCCCTTTCCGGCACCTACGACATTCTGGACGAGGCCGAGCGCGCCACAGTCATCGGCCACGTGCTGAACAAATTCCGGGGCGACGCCAGCATTCTCGGTCCGGCGCTCGATTTCCTCTACCGCCGCACAGGCAAGCCGGTGCTCGGAGTGGTGCCCTGGCTTCCCGAGCTCACCGGGGGGGCCCTGCCGGAGGAGGACTCCGTGGGCCTCGGCAACACGGGCTCGACCCGCAGAGCCAAGCGCCCGGACGCTCTGGACATCGCCGTGGTGGTTCCGGCGCGCATCGCCAACTTCAACGACCTGGACCCGCTGGCGGCCGAGCCGGACGTGGCCTTGCGCCTGGTGCGCGACGTGCGCGACCTGGGCGCGCCGGACGCGGTGATCCTGCCGGGCAGCAAGAACACCATCGACGACATGCGCGCCCTGCGCGGCGCTGGGCTTGCCGCCGCCTTGCGCGCCCTGCCCGAGGCCACCAGCGTCATCGGCATCTGCGCGGGCTTGCAGATGCTCGGCACCCGCGTGGACGACCCGCTGGGCCTGGAATCAGGCCAGAAATCGGCGGACGGCTTCGGCCTTCTGCCGCTCAGCACGGAACTCAAGCGCGACAAGACCCTCACGCGCGTCTCCCTTGCGCACCCCGCGTCCGGGCATGCCATCAGCGGCTACGAGATCCACCACGGCGAGACGGTGCTCGAAAACGCCGCGGCCATCCCGCTCTTTACCGACGCCACGGGCCGCGCCCTGGCCTGGGGCCTGGCCCCGCAAGGCGACGACGCGGACTTTCCGCGCGTGTGGGGCACGTACCTGCACGGCGTGTTCGACGAGGACGCCTTCCGCCGCCAGTTTGTGGACTCCTTGCGCCAGCGCAAGGGCCTTGCGCCCCTGGGCGAGCCGCAGACGCGCTTCGGGCTGGAGCCCGCGCTGGAACGCCTAGCGGACTTCCTGCGCCAGCACCTGGACATGGGCCGCGTGTATCAGGCCCTGGGCTTGCAAAAGCCCGGCGGTCTGCTGGGATAACGGTCCCCGGAGCGCTGCCCCCGAGCCCCGCCAAAGGGCACGAGGCCCTCTGGACTCCCGGTGGCGTTCGGTTTTGTCTCAGGCGCGAAAGCCGCATGAAGCAGAACAGAACGCGGAGGGTCCGGGCGGGAAGCGGCACAGGGCATCGTTGGCGCTGGCGAACCCGTCCCGCTTCCCTGCCCCCAAAGAAGAAGCCCCGGAGCGCAAAGCGCTCCGGGGCTTCTTCTTTGGCCTGCGGGTCCAGGGGGTGCATACCCCCTGGCGGGGTCTGGGGCAGCGCCCCAGCCAAATCCCTGCTCTCCCTTCCGCCTCATTCCAGCGGGTTGCGCCTGCTGATGAGCCGCACCACGCGCTCGGACAGGAAGTAGTCCACAGCCCAGTTGGCGAGCACGAACAGCCTGTTGCGAAAGCCGATGAGGTAGGCCAGATGCACGGCCAGCCACAGCAGCCAGGCGGGCAGCCCTTTCAGGGTGAGGCCGCCCATGCGCGCCACAGCCGCGCGCTTGCCGATGGTGGCCATCATGCCCTTGTCGAAATACTTGAACGGCCGCGGCTGTTCCCCGCGCAGCAGGCGCAGGATGTTTTGCGCGGCGTGCCGCCCCTCCTGGATGGCCGGTGGCGCGAACATGGGCAGGGGGCGTCCCTCGTGCTCCGCCCGGCAGATGTCGCCCGCCAGAAAGACCGCCTCGTGCTCCAGGCTTTGCAGGGTGGGCCGGGCCAGCAGCTGCCCGTTGGGTGCTTGGGGCAGGCCCAGGCGCACAGCCAGCGGCTCGCCCTTCACTCCGGCCGTCCAGACCACGGTTGCGGCATGGATGACACCGCCGTCCTTCAACTCCGCGCCCTGCGCGCCAACGCGGCTCACCTGCGCACCCAGGCGCACGTCCACGCCCATGGCGGTCAGTTTGGTGCGGGCGTAGTCGCGCAGATTTTGTGGAAAGCCGGGCAAGAGCCCGTCGCCCGCCTCCAGCAGGCTCACGCAGGGGCGGTTCAGCCCCAGACGCGGGAAATCGCGCTTCAGCGCCCCGGTCATGAGTTCGGCCATGGCTCCGGCCAGCTCCACGCCAGTGGGCCCGCCTCCCACCACCACGAAACACAGGCGGTTCAGCCGGGCGTCGGCGTCCGCCGTCCAGGCCGCGGCCTCGAAGCTGCGCAGGATGTGGTTGCGCAGGCGCACGGCCTCCTCAAGGTTCTTGAGCGAAAAGGCGTGTTCGTCCGCGCCAGGCACCCCGAAGGTGTTGGTGACGCTGCCGGGCGCAAGCAGCAGATAGTCATAGGGCAGGCGCAGTTCCTCGCCGTCCTGGCCCTCGGCCAGCAGCTCGCGCTGCGCGAAGTCCACGCTGCGCACCTCGGCCATGAGGAAGTCGAGGTTGGCGGCCTTGCGGCCCATGGCGCGGATGACCCCGCGCACCGGCGCGGCAATGTGCTCGGACTCCACCGCCGCCGTGGCCACCTGGTAGAGCAGCGGCAGGAAGGTGTGCGCATTGTTGCGGTCGATGATGAGCACGTCGCAGGGGCCGCCCGCCAGCTCCCGCGCGGCGAAGATGCCGGAAAAGCCGGCTCCGACGATGATGACGCGGGGCTTTTTGGACTGCCGCATGCTGCGCTCCGCTTGGTTTGTTCCGCAGGGCGGGAACGGCGCCCATCGTGCCGTGCGCCTATACGTTGCCCGCCGCTTCCTCTTCGCGCCCCAGCTCCATGAGCCTGGCGGCGTAGGCTTGGCGCAGGGTCTCCATGTATTCGGTGTCGATGGGGCCCTTCCAGGTGTTGATCTCGGTGTAGCGCTTGGGGATCTTGGCCTGCATGGGCGCGTAGCCGGAGCGCATGCGCAGGCGCCAGCGCAGCCGCTGGATGGCCGTGCCCGCGCTGTCCAGGTTGGCGGCCACATCGGCGTAGCCCAGGGAGGACAGGGCCTGTTGCAGGCGCTCCGTGGAGTACACGCCGCGCGCGAACAGGCAACCCACCATGCTGGTCAGGACGATGCGGCTGGCCTCGTCCTTCACGAACCCGGCCACGACCTTGGGCGCGTCCTTGTCCTGGGGCTTCTGGTCGGCGGAGTAGGCGCTGGAATCCAGGTGCGAATGCCGGAAGCTCAAGGACTCGGACACGAAGAAGGTTTCGCCGGTGGCGTAGCCCGCCATCTCCTGGCCGAGCACGCAGGCATAGTCCTCGCCGTGGTAGTGCTCGGCGGCTTTCATGGTGCCTTGCGCCAGGCGGCGGTAGAACTCGTTCGTGCCGCGCCCCAGGTGGCCTATGGCGGTCTTGTAGCCTTCGGCCTCGCCGAATTTGAGCGGGGTCAGGGTCTCGGCCTCGGTGACGTGCCCTTTTTCCAGGGCCTCCGTGGCCCAGGCCAGGGCCACGCCGCCGCTCATGCAGTCCAGGCCCTCGCGCTCCACCGCGTCCATGAGGCCCAGCACCGCGAAGCCGTCGGTCATGCCGAGCATGGAGCCGAGCGAGAAGATGGGCTCGTAGTCGTAGGCCACCTGGCGGTACAGGTAGCGGTTGTCGGCCATGAACTTCTCGCGCAGGTAGCCGATGTGGATGCAGCCCACGGGGCAGCCCGCGCAGGCGGTATTGCGCAGCAGCATGTCCTTGGCGAAGCGTTCGCCGCTGATGCCGTCGATGCCGGGGTCGGTGGTGGCCTGCAAGTTGCGCCAGGGCAGGCTCTTCAGTTCGTTCAGGGCGGCCACGTTCCCGGCGGTGCCCAGGTCGTGGTACTTGCTCATCATGGAGGTCTCGGTGAGCTGCTCGTAAATCTCCTTGAAGACCTTGGGGTATTCCTTGTTGCCCTCGGGCAGCGGGAACGAGGCGTCGCCCTGGATGGCGATGGCCTTCAAGTTCTTGGCGCCCATCACCGCGCCGGAGCCCATGCGCCCGAAGTGGCGGTAGGTGTCCACGTTGATGCAGGCGTAGGCGCAGCCGGTTTCCCCGGCCGGGCCGATGCGCAGGATGCTGCGCATGCCGGAGCCGGGCAGCATGTTGCGCACCATCTTGCCGGTGGTGAACACGTCCTTGCCCCACAGAAACGGCGCGTCCTTGATGTCCATGTGCTTGTGCCCCACGGAGAGCACGCAGGGGCGCTCGGCCTTGCCCACCACGACCAGCGCGTCCATGTCGGCGAAGCGCAGGGCCAGGGCGCTGCGCCCGCCCGCGTGGGATTCCGTGTACTGGCCGTGGTAGGGCGAAAGAAACGAGCACACGGTCTTGCTCATGAGCGGGAAATAGCCCGTCAGTGGCCCGATGGCGAAGATGAGGGGCTGTTTGGGGTCGGTCCAGGGCGCGCCGGGGTCGCCGTACTTCTCGAACAGAAGCGCGGCCAGGCCGGAGCCGCCGAGCCAGACCTCGCGGCCGGGCACGTTCTCCACATGGGTCTTGCGGGTGGAAAGGTCCACGATGACGACGCGGAAGTGCGGGCGGATCATTCGGCCACCTCCTGCACGAAGTTGGCCTGGCCCTTTTCGGCCAGCTCCAGGCAATCGTGGGGGCAATAGGGCACGCAGCGGCCGCAGTGCAGGCACATGTAGGGATTGTCCAGCTCGTCCTGCACGATGGCCTCGATGGGGCAGGCGGCCACGCACTTGCCGCAGCGGATGCACAGGGTGCGGTCCTGCTTCACGCCGCCGTCGCTTTTGCGGGGGGTGAGGGACCCCGTGGGGCAGACGGCCGCGCACGGGGGCGGATCGCAGGCCAGGCACACGCGCGCCTCGAAGCCGGTGGATATGCCGCCGGAGGAATTGATGCGTATGCCTGCGGTGTACCAGGACAGGCGCTTGTGCACCAGCCTTGCACAGGCCAGCGAGCAGCTCTGGCAGCCGATGCAGCGCTCCATGCGCGCGGCGAAGAAGGTCTTCATTGTGTCTCCCGACTCTGTCTGTGGCGGTTCAATATATGTGGTTCAGGCTTGGGAGGTCTGTTTCACGCCGGACCGGCCGGCGCGCTCAAGTCCAGCACCATGTCCACCAGCTCCTCATCGGGGTTGAGCTTGATGGCGAAGCCGAACTTTCGCGCCAGGCCCTGCATGGCCTTGTTCTCCACCAGGGTCTGGCCCGAGAGGTGGCGGGTGCCGCGCGCGCGGGTGTAGTCGATCATCTTGCGGAACAGCAGGCTGCCCAGGCCCGTGCCCTTCTGGTCGGAGCGGATGATGATGGCGAACTCGGCGTCGGTGTTGTCCGGCTTGGTGGCCGTGCGCACCACGCCGAGCGTTTCCGGCAGGCCGCCCTCGGTCAGCGCGCTGGCGATGAAGGCCATCTCGCGGTCGTAGTCGATCTGGGTGAAGCGGGCCATGTCCTTGTGGTCGAAGTCCCGCCGGACGGACCCGAAGAAGCGCATGCGCAGGTCGTCGTCGGAAAGCTGCTTGATGAAGGCGCGGTGCGCGGCCTCGTCCTCCGGCCGGATGGGCCTGAGGGACACCTTGCGGCCGTCCTTCAGCACCGCCGGCTCCTCCAGCTCCTTGGGATAGGGGCGGATGGCCAGGCGTTCCGCGCCCAGGCGCGATTCCCGGGCCACGCCCATGCGCGCGCCCAGGCAGAGCACGCCCATCTCGTCGGCGTAGAGCGGGTTGATGTCCAGGCTGACGATCTGCGGCACGTCGATGACCAGTTGGGCGATCTGGATGATGGTCAGGCAGATGTCGTCCACATCGGCCGGGGCGTGCTGGGGCGTGCCGGACAAAAGCCCGCTGATGCGTGTGCGCGAGACAAGCTCCCGCGCCAGACTCATGTTCAAAGGCGGCAGGGTCACGGCGCGGTCGCGGATCATTTCCCGCGCGTCGCCGCCGTGGCCGAAGGCGATGACCGGGCCGAACACCGGGTCCAGGTGGGTGGAGACGAACAGCTCGTGCGCGCCTGCGCGGCGGCCCATCTTCTGCACGGTGAAGCCGTCGATGTAAGCGTCCGGCCTTTGGCGCGAAACGCGGG
Source organism: Humidesulfovibrio sp. (assembly GCF_035560995.1). GTDB lineage: Bacteria > Desulfobacterota > Desulfovibrionia > Desulfovibrionales > Desulfovibrionaceae > Humidesulfovibrio. The sequence goes on from NZ_DATMYK010000155.1 coordinate 8,891, forward strand.
CCAGAATGCTGGCGCAGGCCTCCCAGACCTTGTCCGGGCCTTCCAGGTCGAGCACCACGCCGCCCACTTCGTGCGGCTGGCTGATCTGCGGGCTTTTCAGCTTCACGGCCACGGGGTAGCCCAGCTGGTCGGCGGCGATGACCGCCTCGCGCGCGCTGGTCACGTGCCGCGTTTCCACCACGGGAATGCCGTAGGCCGTGAGCACGTCCTTGGCCTCGGCGCTGGTGAGCTGGCTTCTGCCCTCGGCCAGGGCCCGGGCGCAGGTGTCGCGCGCGGCTTGCGTGTCCGGGAAGAAGTCCGAGGGCAGCGAGTCCGGCGTCTGGATCAGGAGCTCCTGATTCTTCTGGAACTGCACCATGTACAAAAAGGCCCGCACGGCCTGCTCCGGGGTCTCGTAGGTGGGCACGCCGCCATCGGCGAAGACCGCGCGCGCCTTCAGCGCCGAGTCCGAGCCCATCCAGGAGGTGAGCACCATGCGCTTGGCGCGCTTGGCCTGCAGGGCCACGGCCGCGGCCACCTCGATTTCAGACAGGCCCGCAAAGGGCACATGCAGCAGCAGCGCCGCGTCCACGCCGGGATCGCTGAGCAGGATCTTGAGGGCTTCCACCCAGTCGGCGGCGCGCGCGTCGAAGCGCAGGCCCACCGGATTGCCGCCGTCCCAGGCGCCGCCCAGGAGCTTGTCGAGGGCGAGAGTGGTGTCGTCGGTGAAATGGGCCAGCCTGCCCCCGCCGGAGAGCAGCGCATCCGCCGCCATGATGCCCGCCGAGGCGCCGTTGGCCAGGATGGCCAGGCGGTCGCCGCGCACGGGCCGCCCGCCGGAAAGGGTCTGGGCGGCGTCGAACAGTCCGTCGATGCTGCCCACGCGCAGCATGCCCGCGCGGCGGAAGGCCACGTCGTAGACCTCGTCGGTGGAGGCGCTGGCGGCAAGTTCGGCGGCGTCGCCCGTGGCGGCGGCAAGTTCCGCCAGGGCCGCGTGCAGGGCCTGGCCGGGGCGCAGGGCCAGCACCGGCTTGTTGCGGCTGGCCGCGCGCGCGGCGGAGACGAAGCCCCGCGCATCGTGGATGCTTTCCACGTAGAGCAGGATGGAGCGCACCAGCGGGTCCGCGCCCAGGTGGTCCAGAATGTCGGCAAAGGTGATGTCGATCTGCGCGCCCAGGGAAATGATGTGCGAAAAGCCGATGCCGTGGCTGCCCGCCCAGTCCAGAACCGTGGTGAACAGGCTGTCGGACTGGGACAGGAAGGCCGTCTTGCCGGGCAGGCAGCCGGTGTGGGCCAGGCTGGCGTTCAGGTTCAGCGAGGGCACGATGAGCCCCATGCACTTGGGCCCCAGGATGCGCAGGGCCGGGGTCTGGGCGGCTTCGAGCATCTCAGCGCGCAGGCGCTGGCGGCTTTTCTCGTCCAGGCGGGCGAAGCCGGGGCCCATGAGGGCCACGGAACGCGTGCCGCGCGCGCGCAGGGCGTCGATGATGGCCGGGGCCTCCAGCAGGGGGCGGCAGACGATGGCCAGGTCCGGGGTCTTGGGCAGCTCGGCCACGGTGGCGTAGGTCAGCACTCCGGCGATGGCCTCGGCCTCGCAGCTCACGGGCATCACCGGCCCGGTGAAACCGCCGCCCATGAGGTTCTTCATCACCACGTGGCCGATGTTGGCCGGGTCGTTGGCCGCACCGATGACCGCCACCGCCTTGGGGCTGAAAAGGGAGTCGAGATTGGTCAGGCTCATGCGGCACCCCGTGTGCGGACTTCTGGCAGGGGTTCGCCCGGCGAAGCGCCGGGTCAAGGTTCTGATAGCCCGAACACGCGGCGGGTGGCAACACTTGCCGCCCGGACGGCGGGCATGAAAAATGCTTATCCGCCCTAAAGGAAATTTCCACCTGGTCCGAAAAGAGAGTGTAGGTCCATTGCGCCTCCGCTCCTGAAATAAAGGCCTCACAAAACCCAAATTTATTACAGGAGACGAAAATGGATATTTCCACCTACGCCAACAGCCTCACACAAACCACGTCCGACAGCGCCACCAGCCTGACCATCGGCTCCATGGCCAAGTCGAGCAAAAGCACTCTGAGCACCGGCAGCGATTCGTCCGAGTCCTCCGGCTCCGGCGGCGACACCGTGAGCATCTCGAGCGAGGCCAAGGCCAAAGCGGCCGCTGGCAGTTCCTCCACTTCTTCGAGCGACTCCAGCAGCGAGAGCGAAACCACGGTGGAGAAGCTGCAGAAGCAGATCAAGGAGCTCCAGCAGCAGATCAAGGACGCCCAGAACGACAGCACCCTGAGCGCCGACGAGAAGCAGTCCAAGGTGCAGCAGCTCCAGGCTCAGCTCATGATGGTGCAGTCGCAGCTCATGGAGGCCCAGTCCAAGAGCGCCGGCTCCTCCTCCAGCTCCAACGGCGGCACCAGCGCCGAAGGCTTCGCCAGCAGCCTCACCGGCGCGTAAGCCTTCCGCCCCAGGTCCCCTTCCTGTCCGGGCCGCCCGCGCGCTTCGTGCCGCCGGCGGCCCGTTCGCGTTTTCGCGCCCCGGGGCAGGACTTTCCAGACGCCTGTTCTTTTCGTGAAAAATCGCACATATCGGCCTGCCCAACCATACCC
>NZ_DATMYK010000156.1:0-2475 GCF_035560995.1 Humidesulfovibrio sp.
GTGCACATGGGCGAGGCCCGGCCTGGCTCGTCCGAGGCGGCGGAACTGTACCTGGAATTGGCCGAGAGCGGCCTGGACGTTCAGCTGCCGCTGTACCTGCACCTGCTGGCCGCAGGCGGAGCCTATGCCCCGGACAACGCGGCCTGGGTGGAGCTCAAGAGCGACGGCTCGGAAAAGCCGCTCTTCGGCGCCAAGGTGGAGGCCGCCCAGCGGACCCTGGTCATCCATCGCCACGCCCCGGCCCTGGTGCGCTTCACCCTGGAGCACATGCTGGCCGCGCCGGAACTGCCCGCGCGCAGCGGCAGGCACTGCCAGTGGTGCGATTTCAACGGGCTCTGCGGCGCGTAAGCCCGGGCCGGAGGATATGACATGAAGGTTGCGGAAGGACGCATGGGCCGCGTATTCGTGCTGCGGCTGGAGGACGGCGACCGCCTGCCGGAGTGCATCGAGGCCTTCGCGGCCGAGCGCGGCGTGAGCCAGGGCTTCTGTGCCCTGGTGGGCGGCGTGGGCTCAGGGCGCATCGTGGTGGGGCCGGAGGATGCTACGAGCATGCCGCCGGTGCCGGTCTTGGCGGAACTCCTTGGCGCGCACGAGGCCGCGGCCGTGGGCACCCTGTTCCCGGACGAGGCCGGGCGGCCCAAGCTGCACATGCACGCCACCTTCGGCCGGGGTGACACGGTCAAGACCGGTTGCATCCGCCCCGGCATAGACATTTGGACCATCGGCGAATTCATTCTTATTGAACTCGCCGGGCTGGACCTTGTGCGCAAGCGCGACGCCGCCACGGGCTTTGAACTCCTTGCCCCAAAATAACCATCGGGAACCAATAATGATCACAGCAAGCATCCTCATCTGCGGCGCGGGCATTGTGGGCCTCACCGTCGCGCGCGACCTGGTGGCCGCAGGCTACGACGACATCCTGATCATCGACAAGGAGCCGGAGGCAGGTAAACACGCCTCCGGCCGCAACAGCGGTGTGCTCCACGCGGGCATCTACTATGCGCCGGGTTCCCTGCGCGCCCAGTCCTGCCTGCAAGGCAACTTCCGCATGAAGCAGTACTGCGAGGAGCGCGGCCTGCCCATGCTCAAGACCGGCAAGGTCATCGTGGCGCGCGACGAATCCGAACTGCCCACCCTGCGCGAGTTGTACAGCCGGGCCACCCAGAACGGGGCCAAGGTGGAGCTCATCGACGACAAGCAACTTGCCGAGATCGAGCCCAACGCCAAGAGCGCCGGCCAAGCCCTGTTCTCCCACTACACGGCCGTGGTGGACCCCAAGGAGATACTGAAGAGCATCCAGGCCGAGCTTTTGGCCACGGGCAAGGTCAAGATCCTGTTCGGCGCGCGCTTCATCGGCCTGGGCAAGGCGGAAGGCAAACGCCTGAGCGTGCGGACCACGGCCGGGGACATCTCCTGCGCGTTCTTCCTGAACGCCGCCGGCGCCTACGGCGACGTGGTGGCCCACGCCTTTGGCCTGGGGGGCGACTACCAGCTCATCCCCTTCAAGGGCATCTATAAGAAGCTCAAGAAGGAGAAGGCGCACATGATCCGGGGCAGCATCTACCCGGTGCCGAACATCAAGAATCCCTTCCTGGGCGTGCACTTCACGCGCGGGGCGCACGGCGACGTGTACCTCGGGCCCACGGCCATCCCGGCCCTGGGACGCGAGAACTACGGCATCCTGTCCGGCATCGATTCCGAGGCCTTCTCCATCCTGCTGCGCGACGCGGTGCTGTTCTTCCGCAACAAGAAGTTCCGCGAGGTGGCCCTTGAGGAGCCCCGCAAGTACTCTTTCACGTATTTCTTCAACGATGCTCGCAAGCTGGTCAAGGAACTCTCTCCGGACGACATCGAGGCCACGCCCAAGGCGGGCATCCGTCCGCAGCTGGTGGACGTAAAGAAGAATGAGCTGGTCATGGACTTCGTCATAGAGGGGACTTATAATAGTGTACATGTGCTGAATTCCATCTCCCCGGCCTTCACCAGCTCCCTCTTCTTCTCGGAGATGTTGTTCAAACAGTACCTTGCGCCAAAACTCGCCAAGCTCTAGCCCGAGCGGGTTCCCGGATGCCTTGACAAGAACGGTAAAACGCGAAACAAGGCGTCAACAAAAATGAGAGGTTTCGCAATGAAACTCCCCGAACTTCATTTCGGCGACCAGATCGCCAAACTGCCCATCATTCAGGGCGGCATGGGCGTGGGCATCTCCCTGTCCGGCTTGGCAACTGCCGTGGCCAACGAGGGCGGCGTGGGCGTCATAGCTGCGGCCATGATCGGCATGGGCGAGCCAGATGTGGCGAAAAACCCCACGGAAGCCAACATCCGCGCCCTGCGCGAGGAAATCCGCAAGGCCAAGGAGCGCATGACCCAGGGCCTGCTCGGCGTCAACATCATGGTTGCGCTGACCAACTTCGCCGACCTCGTGCGCACGAGCATCCGCGAGGGGGCCGACGTCATCTTCTCCGGCGCGGGCCT
>NZ_DATMYK010000157.1:0-3891 GCF_035560995.1 Humidesulfovibrio sp.
GGCGAGAAGCTGCCCGTGGCCTCGCCCGGGCAGCAGTTCCCGGCGGACACGGAATTCGTGCTGCGCGGGCAGGACCGCTTCGCCAGCCGTGGCGGCTACAAGCTGCTCACGGCCATCGAAAAACTCCATTTCGACCCCACAGGCAAGGTCTGCCTGGACGCCGGAGCCTCCACCGGCGGCTTCACCGACTGCCTGCTGCAGCACGGCGCGGCATGCGTTTACGCTGCGGACGTGGGCTACGGCCAGCTGCACTGGAAGCTGCAAAGCGACCCGCGCGTCGTCGTGCTGGAGCGCATGAACCTGCGCACCCCGCCGCCCGTCGGCCCGGACTCGCCCTTTCCCGAACCCTGCGACGTGCTCACCGCCGACGTGTCCTTCATCTCGCTCACGGCCATCCTGCCCGGCTGCCTGACACTCCTAAAGCCCGCCTGCGAGCTGGTGCTGCTCATCAAGCCGCAGTTCGAGCTGCCCGCCGGGCGCACGGACAAGGGCGTGGTGCGGTCCGAGCCGGACAGGCAGGAAGCCGTCTCGCTGGTGCTGGACTACTGCCGCGCCGAGCTTGGGCTGACGCTCGTGGGGGTGGTCCCGTCCGACCTGCTGGGGCCGAAGGGCAATCAGGAATATCTGGCGTATTTGAGGAGAGGGTAGAAGACAGGGGGCGCTGCCCCTGGACCCCGCCAGGGGGTATGCACCCCCTGGACCCGCAGGGCAAACGAAAGGGCTTGGACGAGCGATGCTCGCCCAAGCCCTTTCGTTTGCAGTGGCGCGTGGCGGGCGAATTCGGCAGAAACGCCACGTCTCCTTAACCCCCTTCCAGCGCAAAGGCCGTGCTCCGGTGGTTTTTCCACCGGAACACGGCCTTTGCGCCACAGGGATGCCAAAGGGCGCATGCCCTTTGGCCGCCGGCGGCTATTCTCTTGTTTTCTTCTTTATGTCGCGCCTACGCCACCTTGCCGCCGTCGTCGACAGCGCCGCTGGCGGTCAGAAGGCGCGTCACCTCGGCGTCCTTGGCCACCAGGATCATGCCCTGGCTCTGCACGCCGCGCAGTTTGCGCGGAGCCAGGTTGGCCACCACGACGACCTGCTTGCCCACGAGGTCCTCAGGGCTGAAGCGGTCGGCCAGCCCGGCCACTATCTGGCGGGGCTCGGCCTCGCCCAGGGCGACCTTGACGATGAGCAGCTTGTCGGCGTCCGGATGCTTGGCGGCCTCCAGCACGGTGCCCACGCGCAGATCCAGCTTTTGGAAGTCGGCGAATTCGATATTCTCGGCCGGTCCGGCCGGGGCGGCGGCCTCCTTGAGGGCTTTATCAGCCTTGGCCTTCTTGGCCTCCGGCGCGGGGCTTTCCTTGGGGGCCGGGGGCGTGGCTCGGGCAGCTCCACACGCGGGAACAGGTTGGAGGTCTGGGCCACGGCCACGCCGCTTTCCAGCACGCCCCAGACTTCGGGCTCCTTGGGCAGGGAGAGCTTGTCCAGGTCAAAGGGCATGCCCAGCTGCTCCTGCATCTTCACGCTGGCCTCGGGCATGACGGGCCACAGGTGCACGGCGACCTTGCGCATATGCTCCAGCACCACGTACATGACGGTGCCCAGGCGGGCCATCTGCTTGTTCTTGTACAAGGTCCAGGGCGCGGTCTGGTCGATGTATTTGTTGAGGGCGCGCACGAGTTCCCACAGGGACTCCAGGGCGCGGGCGGTGCGGAACTCGGCGAAGTTCTCCTGGAAGCCCTGCATGGCCTCAAGGCCCAGATGCTTCAGCTCGGCATCCTCCTGGAACTCCTCGGCCGGGCTGGGCACCTTGCCCTCGAAATACTTGTGCGTCATGGCCAGGGCGCGGTTGAACAGGTTGCCCAGGTCGTTGGCCAAGTCGGCGTTGAGCCTGCCCACCAGGGCTTCCTCGGTGAAGGAGGCGTCGCTTCCGAAAGCCATCTCGCGCAGCAGGAAGTAGCGGAAGGCCGAGGCTCCGTAGGTGTCCACCATGCGCTTGGGTTCGACAACGTTGCCCAGGGACTTGGACATCTTGGTGTCGCGCACCAGCCAGTAGCCGTGCACGTTGAGCGACTGGTAGGGCGTCATGCCCGCGGCTTTCAGCATGGTGGGCCAGAACACGGCGTGGGGCTTCAGGATGTCCTTGGCCACGATGTGGTTGGCGGCGGGCCAGAACTTCTTGAACTTGTCGCCGCGCGGGTAGCCCAGGGCGCTGACGTAGTTCAGCAGGGCGTCGAACCACACGTAGCACACGAAGTCCGGGTCGAAGGGCAGCTCGATGCCCCAGGTGAGGCGGCTCTTGGGGCGCGAGATGCACAGGTCCTCAAGCGCGCCCGACTCCAGCAGGCTTAGGACCTCGTTGCGGTAGCGCGCGGGACGGATGAACTCCGGGTGCTCGTTGATGTGCTCGATGAGCCAGCTCTGGTACTTGGACATGCGGAAGAAGTAGTTCTTCTCCGCGATGTATTCCGGCTTGGTCTTGTGGTCCGGGCACATGCCGTCCACAAGTTCCTTCTCGGTGTAGAAACGCTCGCAGCCGAAGCAGTAGTGCCCGCCGTACTCGCCAAAATAGATGTCGCCGCTCTCGTACACCTTCTGCAACACCTTCTGCACGCACTTGATGTGCTCCGGGTCGGTGGTGCGGATGAACTGGTTGGGCTTGGCCCCAAGGACAGGCGCGAGGTTGCGGAACAGGCCGCTGATCTGGTCGGCGTATTCCTTGGGCGATTGGCCCGCGGCCTCTGAGGCCTTGGCGATCTTGTCGCCGTGCTCGTCCGTGCCGGTGAGGAAGTACGATTCCTCGCCCATGAGGGAGTGGAAGCGCGCCATGGAGTCCGCCAGGATGGTGGTGAAGGCGTGGCCCAGGTGCGGCTTGGCGTTGACGTAGAAAATGGGGGTGGTGACGAAAAAGCGGCTCAAGTGGCTACTCCTTGGAAAGCGTGTGCCGGGCGGCGCCGCAGTCGGCTGTCCGCCCGGCCCTCTGCGGCCTGGGGCCGCGGTCATGCGCGTGTTCGGCGCTGATGGTGCCTCGTGATGATATCCCGCCCGGCCTATTGCGCGGGCTTGGGTCCCTTGCTCTTGCGGCGCTTGCGCCTGGGGCGCGTGCGTTCGCGGGCTTCGCCCTCGCCTCCTTCGGCGCGGGGCTGGGCGTCCGGGCGCGGGTCGCCCTCCGTCCGTGCCGGGCCGCCGCCCTGGCGCTCGGAACCGCGTTCAGGGCCGCGCTCCGGCCGGTCTCCCCGTTCGGGGCGTTCCCCACGTTCGGGACGTTCGGCACGTTCAGGCCGGGCAGGGCGCTCAGATCTCTCGGACCGCTCCGTCCTGTCAGGCCTGTCGGACTTGTCGGGCCTGTCCGTTTTCTCGGATCTTTCAGGCTTGTCGGAACGTTCAGGCCTCTGCCCGCGCTCCGGCCGGGAAGGCCGTCCCGTGGACACGCGTCCGGAGCCTCTGCCCTGGCGGCCCTGGCCTTCGGAAGCCTGGGGCTCGGTCTTGGGCTCGGCCGGGGCGTCGCCCGGCTGGCGGTTCAGCATGTCCTTCCATTCGTCCAGGGTGAACTCGCGTTCGCCCGCGTCCTCCACCCAGACGGAAATGGATTTCTTGAAGAAATTGGCGCGCAGCACCTTCACGGAGCCGATGGGCGTCTGGATGCGCTTGCCGATCTTGGGGCACTGCTTGTGGAATTCCTCGTAGCCCTTCTGCTCGTAGCTCAGGCAGCACAAAAGCCGCCCGCAGATGCCCGAGATCTTGGCCGGGTTCAGGAACAGGTTCTGCTCCTTGGCCATCTTGATGGTCACCGGGGCGAACTTGCGCAGGAAGCGGCGGCAGCAGCACACTTGGCCGCAGTTTCCTATGGCCCCGATCATCTGCGTCTCATGGCGCACGCCGATCTGGCGCAGCTCGATGCGGGTG
>NZ_DATMYK010000158.1:0-5810 GCF_035560995.1 Humidesulfovibrio sp.
GTGCCTGCCCCAACCGAAAAGCCCCGGAGCGCTTTTGCGCTCCGGGGCTTTTCGGTTGGCTTGCGGGTCCAGGGGGTGCATACCCCCTGGCGGGGTCAAGGGGCGGAGCCCCTTGCGGGGTCCGGGGGCGGGGCCCCCGGATTCCCTCGCAGGCGCGCGCTAGGGCTTCTTGAAGCCGAAGTCGTGCAGCACTTTCTGTCCGGCGGGGCTCATGACGTAGTCCACAAAGGCCTTGGCCTTGGGGTTCTTGCTCGCGGCCACCACGGCGATGGGGTAGGTAACGGCCGTGGTGGTGGGCACTTCGCTGACGAGCTTCACCTTGGCTCCGGCGATCTTGGCATCGGTGGCGAACACGAAGCCAGCGTCCACTTCGCCGCGGGTGATGTAGTCGAGGGTCTGGCGCACGGACTCGCCGGGCACGAGCTTGGGCTGCATGGCCTCCCACAGCTTGGCGCCGGTCAGGGCTTCCTTGGTGTAGCGGCCGGCGGGCACGGTTTCCGGGTTGCCCAGGGCGATGCGTTTCACGGCGGGCAGGGCCAGGTCGGCGAGGGACTTCACGGCGACCTTGCTATCCGCGGGCTGGATGAGCACCAGGGCGTTCTTCACGAAATCGATCCGGGTGGCGGGCACGATGAGGTTCTTGGCTGCGGCCTGGTCCATGGTCTTTTCGTCGGCGGAGGCGAAGACATCGACGGGCGCGCCGTTTTCAATCTGGCGCAGCAGCGGGCCGGACGCGGCGAAGTTGGTGATGACGGTGGTGCCGGGGTTGGCCTTTTCAAAGTCGGCCTTGATGACCTTGAAGGCGTCGGTGAGGCTGGCGGCGGCGGAGACCGTGAGGTCCGCCGCGGAGGCCAGCGCCGGAGAAAGGCAGAGGGCCAGGGCCAGGATGAGACTTTTGAGGGGCTTTGGGCTGCGCATGATGTCCTCCGGGGGTTGAGCGGGTTTCAGGCGGCTTGGCAGCAACTGTTGGGTCTGATGAGTGCGGTTTCTGCGACGGATAGCACTTTTGCCGCTACGTGTTCTAGCTTGCCGCTTGCATAGCGCAACGTGAAGCAATGCGCATGCCAGACACCGTTTTTACTGTTTTCGTGACACACTATCTTGCGGCATGTGAACCGTGCATTATCATATTGGACGGAGACATTGGCGACGATGCAATACGAGAGCGCCAAAGGCACGGGTTTGAGTGTTTGCGTGTGAGCAAATTGCTTTGTGCAAACAATAGGCATCTTCAAAAATGCGCCTTGGATACAAAAACGTAGGCGCGGGCGTTGGCCGCAAATGCTCAAGGCAAGAAATAGTGTGTGATTATAGCTGAATCTCAGCGGCACGGGACTTGAAGTCCTGTTCTGAAAAGGGGGGCCTATGCCGAACTCAATCCTGATCCTTTTCGTGTTGGCCGTTGCGTTGCTTGCACTGCTCGATGTTGTGCTGGGCCAGGTGCGCCCCGGACACTTCGGCTTCGAGGGCGGCCTGGAGCGCATCAGCTTCGTGGAATTCCTCACCCGGCCTTTGCCCATCTTCCTGTTCGGCATAGGTGTGGCCATGGTGCCCGCCCGGCCGGTGGTCGGCGCGCTGCTGCTGCTTGGCGCGGCCGTGCTGTATGCGGCCGGACGGCAGGGCCGTTGCCGCAAGCCCGGAGACTGCGCGGAGGCCTCGTGAGCGCTCCCGAGGCGGTGTGTGCCTCTGATGTCCCCGCAGCGGAGGGAGCCAGTGTGGCCTTCCGGCCCATCGGCATACTGCGCTCGCCGCACAAGGAGCTGAAGGGCATGCCCATCCAGCCCGTGGGCGCGCGCGGCGTGGCCGGGCACATCGAGGTGACCCCGGAGTACGCGGCCGGGCTCAAAGACCTTGCGGGCTTCTCCCACGTCATCATCTTGTATCACCTGCACCGCGCCAAGGGTTTCGACCTGCTGGTGAAGCCCTTTCTGGACACCGACGACCACGGCGTGTTCGCAACGCGTTCGCCCAAGCGGCCCAACGCCATCGGCCTCTCCGTGCTGGAGCTGGCGGGCGTGGACGAGGGCGAGGGGCTGGTGCGGCTGCTCAACGTGGATGTGCTGGACGGCACGCCCGTGCTGGACATCAAACCCTATGTGCCCGCCTTTGATTCCTGGCAGGCCGAGCGCATCGGCTGGTTTGCGGGCAAGGTGGAGGCGGCGGACAGTTGCCGCGCCGACGGGCGTTTTCTGTAGACGGCATCAGCCGGGGAGGGCGCATGGCGAGTTTTGTTCTGGTGCATGGCGCGTTTCAGGGCGGCTGGGTCTGGCAGCGCGTGGCCGAGGCCCTGGCCGAGCGCGGGCACACGGCCTACCGGCCCAGCCTGAGCGGCTGCGGCCACCACCGGCACCGGCCCGACGTGGGCGCGGGGCTGGCCGCGCACATCCGCGACATCGCGCAGTTCATCGCCGACGAGGGGCTCATCGACGTGGTGCTGGTGGGCAACAGCTACGCGGGCCTGGTGTGCTGCGGCGTGGCCGAGGTGCTGCCTGAGGCCGTGTCGCGGCTGGTGCTGGTGGATGGCATCCTGCCCGTTGCGGGCAAATCTTTTGTGGAGCTTGGCGGCGAGTCCTTTGAGCGCCTGGTGCTGGAGCACGTGGAGCAGGGCGGCACAGTGCGCCCCTGGCCCCTGCCGGCCTTCGGCGTTGGTCCGGAATCGGCCGCGTGGTTCCAGGAGCGCCTGGGGCCCTTCCCCCTTGGAGCCTTCATCGAAATCTATCCCGGCAGCGGGGCGGTTCCCACGCAGCAACGGGCCTTCATCAGCTGTCTGCCCGTGAAGAACCCCATGCTGCGGGCCATGGCCGCCCGGGCCGAAGCCGAGGGCTACGAAACCCACGCCCTGATGAGCGGGCACTGCGCCCCGGCCAGCGCGCCCCTGGAGCTGGCGGCCCTGCTGCACCGGCTGGCCAAGGGCATGGCCGCCCCGGCCACTCCGGCGCACCTGCCCCAGCTGGACCGCAGGCTCCTTGAGGACATGCGCCTGCAACTGCACCTGACCTGCCGCCGCCTGGCCGGATGCGGCGAGGAGCCCTCAAGCGCCGCGCAGTCCGCCGGGTCCAAGGCCTGCGGCGGTTAGCGCAGGCGTGCGACGCGTGAAAGCGCCGGACCGGGAAGGTTTCCTGGTCCGGCGCTTTTTTTGCGTGTGGCCGCCTAGACTTGAATGACCTTGGCCGCAGCGCCCAGGCTGGTCACCACGTCGAGCATGTTGGTGGTGTCGCCGATGCGCTTCTTCTCCATGAGGCCGAAGAAGCCCAGGCAAGTGCCGCAGACCAGGATGCTGACGCCGTTCCTGGCAAGGGCCTCCAGCTTCTCCAGGCAGGGGTGGCCCACGCAGGCCAGCTTCACACCGCCGTTCACCAGCACGACGCGCCAGAGGCTCGGCCCCAGCTCCGGCAGGGTGGCCAGGAAGTTCAGCATCAGCTTGCCGCCCAGCTCGTCGTCGCCCTTGCCCAAAACCTCGGCCGTGATGAAGGCCACGGTCTTGCCCTGGGCCTCGCCCTGGGGGGCCGGGCCTGGCTCGGGCGCGGCCACGGGTGCGGAGGCGTCGCGGCTGGCGGTGAGGGTCCAGGTGTTCATATCCTGGGTGGAGGCCACGGCATAGCCCTTGCCGGAAAGCAGGCGCGAAACGTTCTCCAGCGCGCCGGGGTCGTCCAGCAGTACGGTGAGGGCCAGGGGCGCGTCTTTCTCCAGGCAGTCGATGCAGCGCAGGACCGGGCCGGGACAGGCCAGACCCCGGCAGTCCAGGGTGGGGGTGCTCATATATTGCTCCTTCGGATTTCAGGAATCGTAAGGTTCGATTGCTCGCCCGGCATGATGCCTAGCGTTTCAAGGACTAGCGGCAGCGGCAGGCGCTGTCAATGATTGCGCCAAGGAGCAGGGCCGGGCACGGAACGACCGGCGCGGCGAACGCAAAAAAGCCGGGACAGGGCGAACCCCATCCCGGCGGAGGATCGTAAGCGAGCCGCGTGGGAGCTACTTCAGCAGTTCCGCCAGCTTCTTCACCACGGCAAAGGCGTCGGCCACGTAGAGCACGTCGGCCTTGCCCTGGGCCCAGCCGCAGTTGGCGTCCAGGTTGATGGCCCGGCGTTCGCCGATGAAGCGCCAGCCCACGACATGGGGCTCCTCGCCGTGGCAGCAGGTGGCCAGACCCTTGGCGTGGCGCGGGGTGGAGCCGGTCTGCCCCACCTGGTGCATGTGCGTCAGGAAGGGCAGGGCCGCGCCTTCGCCGCTCTGGTCCACCAGGGACTTGGAGCTGCCGAGCGACGCCTGGGTGGCCCCGAGCAGGCCCAGGATGAGCGAGCTGGCGTCCTCCAGGTGCTTCTGGCCGTCGGGCTGGGTCTTGCCCCAGCCAGCGCCGGCCACCACGAGCAGCTTGGCGTCCGGGCGGATGGTCTGGGCATCGGCCGCAGGGGCGATGACGCCGGTGACCGTGGTGCGGGTGGCGACGCTGGCGCTGACCGCTTCCACGCTGGCCGAGCCTGCGCCTTCAAAGGCCGCGAAGCAGCCGGAATCGACGGTGACCAGCCAGGGCCGGGCGTCGCGCTCGATCTTGCCGAGCATGCGCTGGCGGTAGAACCAGCGGGTGGCCACAATTTTGCCGCCAGCGGCTTCAAGGCCGGTCAGGCGGGTATCGACCGCAGCGCCCAGGCGCTGGGCAACGCCAGCGGCCACGCGGCTGGCGCGGCTGGTGGAGGGCATGACGATGAGTTCCGCTCCGGCCGCTTTCGCAATGGCCTCGCAGGCGGCGGCGTCGGAGCCGTAGCGCGCGGTGGCGAAGTCCGCCCCGGCCACGCCGTAAAACTTGGCCGCGCCGCAAGCGGCGATCTGGTCGGCGGCCTTCTGGACCTCGGCCCCGTAGAGGCCCACATGCAGTTCGCCGCCAAGATTTTTCGCGGCGGTCAGGGCCTCGCAGGCGGCCTTGCCCAGGCTGCCGTCAGCTTCCGTATGCGCAAGGAAAAGCACTTTCATGTCTGTCGCTCCTTCCCGGCCCTAGGCCCGGATCCAGTCCGCCAGCTCGCGGGCGATGTCGTCCACCGGGGCGTCCTTGACGATGCGCGTGTCGCGGCGCTGGCTGGGGACCTCCACGCTCTGGTACTTGAGGCCCTCGCCCTTCAGCGGCGACGGCGTGGCCTTGGCCAGGGCGGGCATGATGAGCCGCATGTTCTGCATGCCCACCTGGGGATTGTTCGGGGGTTCCGGCAGGTTGCCCGTGGCCCAGCCCAGCAGCGCGGGCGCGGCCTGGCAGGAGGACTTCTGGTAGCAGCCGCCCTCGATGCGCTCGAGCACGGTGAAGCTGCCGTCCTCGGCCAGAACGAGCTCGTCCACGCCCTGGAACTGGTCAGTGATGCCAAGCATCTCGCCCACCATCTGGAGCACGGCGCCCGTGCCGCGAGAGGCCGACTGCCAGCCGCCGAAGACCAGCAGCTTGCTCTTGTCCAGGCCGGGGATTTTCTCAACCGCGCCCGCAAGGGCCTTGGCCGTCTCGGCAGCGTCGGTGAAGCCGCCCGCGGGGCCGTCCAGCACCACGATCTCGAACGGCACCTTCTGGGCCACGTTCATCATCACCTGCTGCAACTTGGCCTTGGGGCCCAGGGCCACCAGGTAGACCTTGCCCTCGACCTTCTTGGCCAGGTTGGCGGCCTCGTACAAGGCGTGGCCAGCCCAGGGGTCGAGCACGGCGGGCAGCATCAGCTCGTTCTTAAGCGCCGGACCGTTGGGCCCGGCGATGGGCTCCAGGGTCTGCAACGGGTCGGGCACGATGGACCCGAGCACCACGATCTGCAATCCTTTCATGGATACTCCTTCAGGGA
>NZ_DATMYK010000159.1:0-2553 GCF_035560995.1 Humidesulfovibrio sp.
TAATGTTGGTGCATGCTCCGGCGACGTTGGCCGGTTGCGGAATGCGGCAAGGGTCTGGGCGGCCTGCGCCCGCCAGCGCCAGCGCCGGCGGGCTTGGCCCTGTTAATTGTGTTCCAGGCCGTGCACGCTGTCCGCACCGAAGGCTCCCATGCAGAAGGAGCCTTCACCGCAAATGGTGTGAGGCGGGCGGACGGAGATTCTGGGCATGTTGCCCACGGCGGCCTTTTTTCCCTTGTGTTTGGGCTGGGGCGCGCGGTCCTGGCGCACGTCCGGGCCTGTGCCGGTTCCGGGCACGGGGATCTGGGGCTTTTCAGGTTTTTTGGCGAGGCCGCTGGTGGATTTCTTGTCAAAGGGCTTTTTCATGATGACCTCCGAATACAGCCATGCCACGCGTCATTGCGAAGGCTTGGTATGATCACCATGGCAGGCACGGGAAATTGCGTCGGTGCGCTATCGCGCATAGTGCGGAAAGAAATGCGCTCCATAGACCATGGCGCGTTAACCCGTCTGTGCGGTGCCGAACAGACGGAGCTGCGTATCTTGATACAGTCCAGGCGACCGTGAGGTTACGCGAATCGAAGGATGGTGCCGATGTCCAAACGTCCAAATGCAAAGCACAATCATCTGCTGAACGCCCTGCCCGCCGAGGTGTTCGACCGCCTGTCGCCAAAGCTTGAGCTGGTGCCGATGCCCCTTGGCTTGGTGCTGTACGAGTCCGGCGACACCATGCGACACGTCTATTTTCCAACCGATTCCATCGTCTCACTTCTGTATGTGATGGAGAACGGCTCTTCGGCCGAGATTTCCGTGGTGGGCAACGAGGGAGTCATCGGAGTTGCCCTGTTCATGGGCGGGGAAAGCACCTCCAGCCGGGCCATCGTGCAGAGCGCGGGCCATGCCTACCGTCTGCTCGGGCAGATCTTCAAGGACGAGTGCAACCGGCACACCGGGCTGCTTTTGCTGATGCTGCGCTATACCCAGGCGCTCATCACCCAGATGGCGCAGACGGCCGTGTGCAACCGGCACCACAGCATCGACCAGCAGCTGTGCCGCTGGCTGCTGCTTTCCCTCGACCGCCTGTCGGACAACCAGCTGAGCATGACCCAGGAGCTCATAGCCAACATGCTCGGCGTCCGGCGCGAGGGCGTGACCGAAGCCGCGGGCAAGCTGCAGAAGCTGGGGATCATCGAGTACAGCCGCGGGCACATCACCGTGCTGGACAGGCCCAGGCTCGAAGCCTTGTGTTGCGAGTGCTACGCCGTGGTCAAAAGGGAAACCGACCGCCTGCTGCCATATCTGGCCACGGCCCCAGAAGCATAAGGCGCGGGCGCAGGGCGGGCGCAGCAGCGCCTGACACTCCTCTTTCTTCTTTTTGAACGCATGTCCGGCACGCTCCGTGGCCGGGCTCTTTGGGTACGCGGCTGGGGCAACCACCGGTTGCCCCGGAATATTGCTGCGCGGCGCACCGCTGCGCATGTCCCGTCCCGCCTCACACCGCATCCATTCGTCCCCGCGCCCCGGAGAAGTTGCCCGCCTATGCGCGGTACCGCACCGACGCGCTGCACGCTTTCCTCCATCCTTCAGATCATGGCTCCTCCCTTTTGGGACGCCGGTTTTGCCGGCGTGACGGAGCAGGCGAAGCCGGGCGCCTGGAACAGCGGACCGTGCGCGCGCCCGTGGAATCGGAACAGACATATGTAAGAAGGACCGCGCCATCGCGTTCGGAGGAAGACATGAGCAAGCAAGCCACCGCAAGCAAGACCCTGGAAGCCTACATGGAAGCGCTCGAAAGCCCGGACGGCATGCTCCGCCAGAGCGCGCGGGAAGGGCTTGTCGCGCTGGGCGGCAAGGCCGTGGCACCTCTGGCGCGGGCCCTTGTCAACGCCAAGGAGAAGCAGGTCCGCTGGGAAGCGGCCAAGGCGCTTGGCGCCATGGAGGATGCCAGGGCCATTCCGGCGCTGGTGCGCGCCTTGGAAGACAGCGATTCGGACGTCATCTGGCTGGCGGCCGAGGCTTTGGGCGAATTCGGCAGCGCGGCCTGGCCCGCGCTTCTGGCGGCCCTGATCGCCGAAGGAACCGAGTCAGCCATTTTGCGCAAGGGCATGCACCACGTTTTCGCCAACCAGAAGGAAAGCGGCAAGGGCGGCGTGCTGGCCCCTCTCCAGTCGGCCCTGGAAGCCGGGGCCCTGCCGGAGGCCGCGCCAATGGCAGCGAGCGAACTGCTGAAGCAGCTGACCGCGCCCGCATGACCGGGTCCCTTTGCCGGTGCGGCAAAGGGAACGGACAGGAGAAGACATGGAAGCGCTCGTTCTGTTCATTCTGATCGGACTCGTCGCCGGCTGGCTTGGCGGCACCTTGGGGAGTGGCGGTTTCGGCGTCCTGGGCGGCATCGTGGTGGGCGTTTTTGGCGCGGTAGTCGGCGGGTATCTCTTCGGGAACGTTGGCATTGGCAACCGGGGGCTGTCCGGAAAGGTGCTCGTGGGAACTGCCGGGGCAGTACTGCTGATTTCCGTTTTGCGCCTCAGCCGGTGGGGCTAGCCGCGCCAAGGCAGG
>NZ_DATMYK010000160.1:0-4469 GCF_035560995.1 Humidesulfovibrio sp.
GCCAAAGAGGTCGTGCTCGAGGTCGGGGAAAGGCAGCTCAAGGACTTGATCACCCTGAGCAAGCCCTTCGGCTTCCGAACGAGCCGTTCGCTCAAGTCGCACCGCTGCAGCGATGTGGTGGGGCAGCGGATCATCGTGCATCTGGTCAAGCAGCCGTGATGCGCTGACGCCTTTCGCCTCGCCCGGGCGAGGGCTCCACAGAAGCCTGCTCCCTCTGTTTTCTTCCCGCCTTTCCGCAACCGAAAAGCCTGGGCCGAGCAGACGCTCGGCCCAGGCTTTTCGGTTGCCCTGCGGGTCCAGGGGGTGCATGCCCCCTGGGAAAAAATTCTCTTCCTCTCCTCTTCTCTTACTTGGCCGCCAGCGCGGCCTTGATCTTCGGCGTCAGCAGCGGCAGCAGGCGCGGGTGGCACAGGGGCACGCGCAGGGTCTGCGTGCCCTGGGCGTAGCTGGCCACCTGATAGGGCGGGAAGGTGAACACGATGTCCGCGCCGTCGAGGACGAACACGGCGAAGTTCTCCGGGGTGGCGGCCAGGCCTTCGGGGAACACCAGTCCGTCGAGCACCAGGCTCATGCGGCGTTCCGCAAGTTGAGAGAGCACCGCCAGGGCGGCGGGCGCGTCGGCGAAGATGTCTGCGAACTTCAGCCGGGACTGGCTGCGCAGGTCGAAGACAAAGCTGGCGTAGGTGGTGTTCGGGTGCGCGCCGCCCGTGTCGCGCATTTCCTCGAAGCGGATGGACAGCAGGGCGGGCGAGGCGGCGTGCGCGGTGAAGGCGATGCGGTCCACGTTGGCGCGCGCGCGTCCCCGGCCGATGCCGGTGCTCTTCAGCAGATCCTGCATCTCGGCGCGGCGCTCGTCCAGGAAGGTCTTCAGGGCCGCGTCCACGGCGGGTTGGCCGGTTACGGGCAGGGCGTAGCGGTAGTACTGCTCGCGGCTGTAGCTTTTGGCCACGCGCTTCACCTTGCGGATGAGCGCTGCCGGAGCCGGGGCCGAAGCCTTGGGCAGCAGCTCCGGGCTGATGACGGCGTTCACGTCGCGGGTGAGGGCGTCGAGCCGGGCCAAGTCGGCGGCCACGCCGCGCTCAAAGGCGCCGGTCTGGCCTTCCAGCCTGCGCAGTTCGGCCAGGGCCGGGGCGCGCCGGGTCTCCAGGGCCTTGGCGTCCTGGCGCGAGATTTCGCTGAAGGTGCGCGGCTGGTCGGCCAGTTCGTCCACCAGGTCGCCCTTGGCGGCGTCGGGCTTGGGCCGCTGGCGCTCCAGGCTGCTGATGCCCTTGAGCCGGGCGTTGTTCTTGAGTTTGCGCGAGGTGGCGAAGAAGACCGTGTCGCCGCCGGGCAGGCGCACGAGGTACAGGGCCGGGCCCAGGCGGCGCAGCACGCGCGCGCCCTCCAGGGCCTTGGTGTTCGCGGGCGGATTGGCCGCGTACAGGGCCGCGGCGTCGGCCTGGGCCTCTTGGTGCTTTTCCCAGCGCTCGCGCAGGCGCGGCGGGTCGAAGGCCAGGGTCTGCGCCAGCACGCGGCGCAGATTGTCCGAAAGGGCGGGGGAGTTCTGGGCCGGAGCCAGGGCCATGCGCCTGGCCTCGTATTCGTCCGAGGCCGGGATGGTGTCGTTCACCAGTGCATTCAGTCCGTTCAGCACCTCGGCCTCGGCCATGGCGGCAGGGGCGGGGGTTTGCGGTGCGCTTTGGGCCTGCTCGGCCTGCGGAGCGGCCGGCGGCGTGGGCTGTTCAAGGCCGCAGCCGGTGAGCAGAAGGGTCAGGGCCAGGCCAGCGGGCGCGAGGGAACGGACGGGAATGCGCATGAATGCCTCCGGGTTGTGTCTGGACCTGTGTACGCCGGGGCGGGCCCGGTAGGCAAGTGGCCGCCGGGGGGGCCTTCGCAGGAGCTTGTGGATGCTCGGCAAGAACAATGAAAAAGGGCCGCCTTCGTCCGGTTTGCCGGGTGGAAGACGGCCCTGCTTGGGCTTTTTCGCGGGCCGGTCCTGTTACAGGATCTGGCTCAGGAAGAGCTTGGTGCGGTCGTGCTCCGGGCTGGTGAAGAAGTGCTCCGGCGTGCCCTGCTCGATGATGGCGCCGTGGTCCATGAACACCACGCGGTCGGCCACTTCGCGGGCGAAGCCCATTTCGTGGGTCACCACGGCCATGGTCATGCCTTCCTTGGCGAGGGTCACCATGACGTCCAGCACTTCGCCGATCATTTCGGGGTCAAGGGCGCTGGTGGGCTCGTCGAAGAGCATGATCTTCGGGCTCATGGCCAGGGCGCGCGCGATGGCCACGCGCTGCTGCTGCCCGCCGGACAGGCGCGAGGGGTACACGTGGGCCTTGTCGCGGATGCCGACCTTGTCCAGCAGCTTGAGGCCCACGGCCTCGGCCTCGCCCTTGGAGAGCCCCTTCAGCTTGATGGGGGCAAGGGTGAGGTTCTCCAGCACGGTCTTGTGCGGGAAGAGGTTGAAGCTCTGAAACACCATGCCAAGCTCCATGCGCAGCTTGTTGATGTCGGTCTTGGGATCGTTGATGTCCTGGCCGTCCACGATGATCTTGCCGGAATCGACGGTCTCAAGCTTGTTGATGGAGCGCAGGAGCGTGCTCTTGCCGGAACCGGAGGGGCCGATGATGACGACCTTCTCGCCCAGGCTCATGGAAAGCGACACGTTGTTCAGCGCCTTGAGCGCGCCGAAGTTTTTGCTGACGTGGCTGATGTCGACGATGGTCTGACTAGCGGCGGACATAATGGCTGAGCCTCGCTTCCATGATGCTCACACCCTTGGAGAGGATGAGCGTGATGACGAGATAGACCAGGGCCACGAGGGTGTAGGTCTCGAAGTAGAGGAAGGTCTCGCTCGAGAACTCGCGCCCGCGGCGCAGCAGGTCGGCCACCGCCAGGATGGACACCAGGGAGGTGTCCTTCAGCAGGGCGATGAACTCGTTGCCCACGGGGGGCAGGATGGTGCGCCAGGCCTGGGGCAGGATGACCATGAACATGGTCTGCTTGCCGTTCAGGCCAAGGGAGCGCGCGGCCTCGGTCTGGCCTTTGTCGATGGCGGTGATGCCCGCGCGGAAGACCTCGCCCATGTAGGCGCCGTAGCATACGCTCATGGCGATGATGGCGGCGGTGAGGTCGTGCACGTTCAAGAAGCGGCCAAGGGCATAGTAAATGTAGAAAAGCTGGACCAGGAGCGGAATGCCCCGGATGATTTCAACGTAGGTGGAGGCCACGAGGTTGATGGCCTTGTTCTTGGAAACGCGCCCCAGGCCGGTGATGAGGCCGATGACGCAGGCGCAGATGATGGAGATGATGGTGACCTGGAACGTGATGATGATGCCGTCGCCCAGGTAGACGAGCAGGCGCTGGTACGGTTCGGGTTGCGAGATGAGGAGATAGAGGATGGCGGAAATGGCGCCGACGATGCTGATGACCCAGGCGTTGAACAGGCCCCAGTCGTTTCTGCTGGGAATGGCCGCGCCTTCGCCAACGTCGATTTTCTGTGTTTCGGTCATATGTGCTTGGCCTTTGGGGTTGGAATGCCGGGGGGCCACCAGTTGGCGGCCCCCCGGGGAATGCTCAAGTAAGATCGGTCCAAGCGGCCCGGTCTACTTCATCTGGTGCTGTTCCTTGATCTTGTCGAAGGTGCCGTCGGCCTTGATGGCGGCCAGGCCCTTGTTCACGAGGTCGAGGACGTCCTTGTTGCCCTTCTTGACGGCGATGCCGATGTTCTCGACCTTGTCGCTCTTGAGCACGCCGGCGATCTTGATCTTGTCGGAGTACTTCTTGGTGGTGTACTCGACGGCCACCGGGCTGTCGGCGACGACGGCCTGGATGCTGCCCTTCACCAGGTCTTCCATGGCCAGGCCCACTTCGTCGTAGGTCTTGATGGCCTTGAAGCCCTTCACGTCCTTCACGACCAGGTAGCTGGTGGTGCCGATCTGGGCGCCGATGGTCTTGCCCTTCAGGCCGGCCAGGTCGGTGGCCTTTTCCTTGGTGCCAACCACGAGGATCTGCTCAATGGCCATGATGGGGTCGGAGAAGTCCATGGTGGCCTTGCGCTCTTCAGTGATGGAGACGCTGGAGGAGATGGCGTCGTACTTGCCAGCGGCCAGACCGGCGAAGATGCCGTCCCAGGCCACGTTCTTGAACTCGGCCTTGAAGCCGCCCTTCTCGGCGGCGGCCTTGATCACGTCGACCTCGAAGCCGGAGATTTCCTTCTGGTCATTCATGTACTGCATCGGGGGATAGGTGGCGTCGGAAGCGAAGATGATGGTCTTCGGACCAGCGGGAGCCGCGGCGGTGGCGTTGGCGGCCGGCTCGGCCTTCTTCTCTTCCTTCTTGCCGCAGCCAACCACGCCCAGGGCGAGGACGCTGCACGTGGCAGCGATCAACAAAGACTTGAACAGGCGTTTCATGCGAACTCCTCCAGTTGAATCGTTTTTTTTGAATGACACACGTGACCGTTCGTCCCGGTCTGCACGCGCCTCGGC
>NZ_DATMYK010000161.1:0-5649 GCF_035560995.1 Humidesulfovibrio sp.
CTCAAGAGCGGCGGAAACCCCGCCCCCGCACTATCTTGGCCACCGCCAGCGCCTTCGCGAGAAGTTGGCCGCCGAGCCCAAGGCCCTGGCGGATTATGAACTGCTGGAGCTTTTGCTGGGCCAGGTGTTGCCCCGGCGCGACACCAAGCCCCTGGCCAAGGAACTGGTGGCCCGCTTCGGCTCCTTGCGCGCGGTGCTCACCGCCCGGCAGGAGGCGCTCTGCGAGGTCAAGGGCTTTGGCGAAAGCCTGGCCGGGCACTGGGCGCTTCTGCGCGAGGTATTCGCCCGCCTGGGCGAGGCTCCGGTACGCGAGCGCCAGGTGTTTTCCGGCCCGGAGGTGGTGGCCGAGGCCGCCCGCGCGCGCATCGGGCACCTGGCGGTGGAGGAATTCTGGGTGGCCCTTGTGGACAGCAAGAACCGGCTCATGGCCTGGGAGCGCGTAGGCAAGGGCACGGTGGACGAGATTCCGGTCTACCCGCGCGAGGTGCTGGCGCTGGCCCTCACGCATCAGGCCTCGGGCATCATCCTGGCGCACAACCATCCCGGCGGCGACCCCTCCCCTTCCGTGCAGGACCGCGACCTGACCCGGCGCATCGCCCAGTCGGCCAAGGAGCTGGGCCTGCGCGTGCTCGACCACATCATCGTTGCCGAAAACCGGCACTTCAGCTTTCAGGACACCGGGCTGCTGTAGCCCCCCCACCCTACGGACAGGAGGCGGCATGAACACGAGCCCGAGTCCACGCGATCCCCAAGACGTCAGCGCCCTGATCCATGCGTTTCTGGCTGCGCCGGAGCAGAACCGCATCGAGCCCGGCAGCCTTGAGCCCGCCTGGGACGCCCCCCTTGTGGGCATAGCCCGGGGCGACGACCCCATTTTCGAGTCCTACAAGGTGCATGTGGACCCGCGCCACTGGACACCACTGGAGGCCTTCCGCCTGGCTTTTCCCAATACGGACGCCACCGCGGCGGAGCTTGCCGTGGTGGCCTGGATTCTGCCCCAGACCGAGGCCGTGCGCCGCGACCACCGCAAGGAGAAGGAGCTGCCCAGCAGGCGCTGGGCGCTGACGCGCAAATACGGGGAGGAGATCAACGCCGCCCTGCGCGACCATGCGGTGCGCGAGCTGTGCGCGGCCGGGGTGCAGGCCTGCGCTCCGGTGCGCTTGAAGGACTGGACGCGCGTGGAAGGCGGCCCCTTTGTCTTCGCCTCCACCTGGTCAGAGCGGCACGCGGCCCATGCCGCGGGGCTGGGGACCTTTGGCCTGTGCGACGGGCTCATCACGCCCCTGGGCAAGGCCATCCGCGTGGGCACCCTGGTGGCGCGCGCCGCCTGGCCCGCCACGCCGCGCCCCTACGCCGGACACCGGGACTGGTGCCTGTTCTTCGCCACGGGCAAGTGCGGGGCCTGCATCCGCCGCTGCCCGGCCGGGGCGCTCTCAACCGCCGGTCACGACAAGCCCCGGTGCAAGGCCTACATCCGGGGCGTCACCTCGCCCTATGTGGAGCGGGAGCTGCTCGGCGCGCCGGTGAACGCCTGCGGCCTGTGCCAGACCGGCGTGCCCTGCGAAAAGGGCATCCCGGCCGCGCTGCTGAAACGCCCGGCAAAGGGCTGAAGCGAAAAACGGCCTACTGCTGTGTCGTGCCGCCGGGCGCCTCGGCGCTTCTGCCCGCATCGCGCTTGAGCACGTCCGTCACGCGCTGGTTCAGTTCCGGGATCATGCCGATGGCCATGCGCTGGGCCACGTCGCGCGCCTCCTTCATGGCGCCCGGCATCACCGAGACCACTTTGCGCCCCGTGGGCGACTCGTAGAAGGCCGTCAGCTCGCGCAGCTCCTGCGGGGTGAAGCGCTTGGCGAACACGGGCAGCAGCTGCTCGGCCAGGCCGCCCGGGGCGGCAATCTTCTCCGACACCATGGCCGAGATCTCGCGCTCCACCAGGGGGGCCTTCTCCGGGGTGATGTCGGGCCGGAACTTTTTCACCGTGTTCATGTTCTGGTGCACGAACTGCATGATCAACTCCTTGCCGCCCATGGCCTCAACCAAACGCAGCACTTCCTGGCGTCTGGCCGGGGTCAGCTCCTCGGCCTGTGCCGGGGCCACGGCGGCGCAGCACAGGCACGCGGCCAGAACGGCCACGCGGATATTTCTCGTCAGCATCGCTTGCTCCTTGGATGGTTGGGAATGCGGAACGGGCGGCGGGGCTAGCCCTCCTGCCCGCCCTGAAGCTTCTTCAGACGCTCCTCGATGCGCGGCGCGGCCTTGGCGGTGACCCGCTCGGCCAGGCGCTCGCCGATCTCCTCCATATCGCCGGAGATGGCCGGCTGCAGGCGCACCACCCGCTGCATGCGCGGATCGCGGCCGATGGAGTTCAGGTAGCTGATGTCCTGCTTGGTCAGGTGGCGCTTGAACACGGCCACCATCTCGGCCACGGACTCCTGCGTGGCGGCCTTGAGCTCCACGCGCAGTTCGTCATGGATGAGCTCGAGCACGCCTGGGGCCAGGCCGGGCCTGGTCAGGCGCGTCAGCTCCATGAGCGAGGCCAGCTGGCGCTCGGCACCAAGCTCCAGCATTTCGCGGTAGCCGAAAAGACGGATATATTCGAGCACCTCGGCGTCGGCGGCGACCTCGCCCTCCTGAACCACGGCGGGCGGGTTCTTGGCCGATGCGGCGGCCAGGGCGGCGGAGGCGGGGCCGGCGCACAGGCACAGGCTCAGCAGACACAGGGGAACGATTGGGTGGCGCATGGCGGCTCCTGATGTTTGCGGCAGGGAACCATGCTTCGGGCGGAAAGGCAAGCAGGTGCGGGGGCGCGAAAACGCTTCGGCCGCGCGGCCGGCGGGAAACGCCTAAACGGTCACCTGCTCACCGGTCTTGCCGAAGCGGCGCTGGCGGCTCTGGTAGTCGGCCAGGGCGCGCTCCAGCTCGGTCCCGTCGAAGTCGGGCCAGAGGGTGTCGGTGAAATAAAACTCGGCGTAGGCGGCCTGGAACAGCAGGTAGTTGGACAGGCGCAGCTCGCCGCTGGTGCGGATGATCAGATCCGGGTCGGGCTGGTTCACTGTGTACAGCTCGGCCGCGAAGGCCTCGTTGGTGATGGCCTCGGGCTTCACGCCCTTTTCGACGAGGCTGCGGCAGGCGCGCAGAATCTCTTCCCGGCCGGAGTAGTTGAGCGCCAGGTTGAGGGTCATGGCGCGGCAGTTTTCCGTCTTGCCCATGACGTGGGACAGGCTCTGCCGGGCCACGAAGGGCAGCCCGTCGAAGTCGCCCAGGACCTTCAGGCGGATGTCCTGGTCGAGCAGGTTCTGCAGCTCGCCCTTCATGTACTCCACCAAAAGGTCGAAGATGAGCCCGACCTCGTCCTTGGGCCGCGACCAGTTCTCACGCGAGAAGGTGTACAGCGTGAGGTGGCGGATGCCCAGCTCGCGCGCGCGGGTGACGATGGCCTTGGCCGCGCGGGTTCCGGCGCGGTGGCCCTCGCTGCGCGAGAGCCCCCGGCGCTGGGCCCAGCGCCCGTTGCCGTCCATGATGATGGCGACATGCCCAGGCACGGGCGCGGGCACGGGCGAGCTTGCGGACGTGGTGGAAGCGTCTGCCATGGGCAGCTACAGTTCCAGGATTTCCTTCTCCTTGGCGGAGAAGGCTTCGTCGCACTTCTTGATGGTCTCGTCGGTGAGCTTCTGCACCTCGGCCTCCAGCTTGCGCTGCTCGTCCTCGGTGATGTCCTTGTCCTTCTGGAGCTTCTTGGTGGCCTCGTTCAGGTCGCGGCGCACGTTGCGCACGGCAACTTTGGCTTCCTCGGTGAACTTCTTGGCCAGCTTCACCAGATCCTTGCGGCGCTCCTCGGTCAGCGGCGGCAGGCTGATGCGGATCATCTTGCCGTCGTTCACGGGATTCAGGCCCAGGTCGCTTTTCAGGATGGCCTTTTCCACGGCGCCGAAGGCCGCCTTGTCCCAGGGCTGGATGGTGATGGTGCGGGCGTCCGGCACGGAGACCGAGGCGATCTGCCCCACGGGCGTGGGATTGCCGTAGTAGTCGGCCATGATGGGCTCGATGAGCGTCACCGAGGCCCGGCCGGTGCGCAGGCGCGAAAATTCCTTGGTCAGGCTGGAGAGGGCTCCGGCCATGCGTTTCTTGCCGTCGTCGATAACCGCGGGCATGTTAGTTCCCTCCTTCAACGATGGTGCCGAGCTTCTCGCCCTGGATGACCCGGCGGATGTTTCCTTCCTTGAACAGATTGAAGACGATGATGGGCAGGCTGTTGTCCCGCGCAAGGGAGATGGCCGTGGCGTCCATGACGCCCAGGCGCTTCTCCAGGGTCTCCATGTAGGTCACGGTATCATAACGCGTGGCGTCCGCAAACTTTTTTGGGTCCTTGTCGTACACGCCGTCCACCTTGGTGGCCTTCAGGATGGCTTCGCACTTGAGCTCCGAGGCGCGCAGGGCGGCGGCGGTGTCGGTGGTGAAGTAGGGGTTGCCCGTGCCCGCGGCGCAGATGACCACGCGGCCCTTTTCCAGGTGGCGCTCGGCCCGGCGGCGGATGTACGGCTCGGCCACTTCCTTCATGGTGAAGGCGGTCATGACGCGGGTGTCGCAGCCGAGTTTCTCCAGGGCGTCCTGCACGGCCAGCGCATTCATCACCGTGGCCAGCATGCCCATGTAGTCGCCCTGTGCGCGGTCCATGCCCTGTTCGCTGGCGGCCATGCCGCGGAAGATGTTGCCGCCGCCGATGACCAGGGCGATCTGCACGCCGAGCTTGGCCACGTCGGCGATTTCGCGGCAGAAGGTGCCGATGGCCTTGGGCTCGATGCCGAACTGCTGTTCGCCGGCAAGGGCTTCGCCCGAGAGCTTGAGGAGAACTCGTGAGTATTTCAGCTTTTCCATGTTCGTCCTCCGGATGTGGGCTTAAGTGTGGCTGATTCGGGCGCGGCCCCGCCTGCGTGTCGGCTTCAAAAAAAACGGGCCTTGCGGCCCGTTCGTTTTTCCTATTCCTCGGTGGCTTCCGCTTCGGCGTCTTCGCCCAGGACCATGCGGTTGAACCGCCCGATTTGCATGTTCTCGCCCAACACGGAGATGAGCTCGTTCAGCAGATCCTTGATGGTCTTCTTGTCGTCCTTGATGAAGAGCTGCTCCAGCAGGCAGACCTCGGAGTAGAACTTCTTCAGACGGCCTTCGACGATCTTCTCGGCGATGGCTTCGGGCTTGCCTTCCTGCATGGCCTGATGCTTGAAGATCTCGCGCTCCTTGGCCAGCAGGTCGGCGGGCACCTGCTCCGGGGTCACGCACAGGGGGGAGGTGGCGGCGATCTGCATGGCCAGATCCTTGGCGAAGGCCTGGAACTTCTCGTTCTTGGCCACGAAGTCGGTCTCGCACTTCAGCTCGACCATGACGCCAAGCTTGCCGTTGTTGTGGATGTAGGAACCCACGATGCCCTGGCTGGTGGCGCGGCCGGCCTTCTTGGCGGCCTTGGCCAGGCCCTTCTCTCGCAGGTAGGCGATGGCCTTCTCTTCGTTGCCGCCGCTCTCGACGAGGGCCTTCTTGCAATCCATCATGCCCGCGCCGGTCTTCTCGCGCAGGACCTTCACCGCATTCGCGCTGATCTCAGCCATGATCTACTCCTCCTCGGCGGCGGCTTTCTCGGCGGCCGCGTCGATCTCG
>NZ_DATMYK010000162.1:0-6805 GCF_035560995.1 Humidesulfovibrio sp.
ATGCCCGACAGGGCGATGATGGAAAGGATGAAGGCCAGGGCGCAGATGGCGTAGACGATGGGCGCTCCCGCGGCGTAGAGCGCGCCGCCCAGGGCCGGGCCGATGATGATGCCGCTTTGCCGGGCCGAGGCGGACAGGGCCAGGGCGCGGGGCAGCTGGCGCAGTTCCAGCAGCGAGGGCAGATAGGCGGACATGGTGGGGTGCACAAAGGCGCGGGCCGCGCCCATGGCCGCGGCGCACGCGAGCATCATGGCCTCTGTGAGCAGGCCCGCATGGCTGCCGAAGGCCAGCAGGCCTGCCACGGCGCACAGCACGGCCTGGCAGGCCATGACCACGCGGCGGCGCTCGAAACGGTCGGCCACGTGGCCCACAACGAGGGTGAGCAGCAGTTGGGGCAGGAACTGGGCCAGCCCCACCAGGCCCAGGCTCATGGCGCTGCAGGTGATGTCGTAGACTTGCCAGCCCACGGCCACGGTGAGCATGTGGTAGGCCAGAAAATCGGCGGTCTGGGAGCAGACGAAGCGGGGGAAGGGCGTGTCGCGCAGACTTTGCGTGTCGTTCATGGAAAGGCTTCTCCGATGCCTCGGCTGGCGCAGCGGCGTTGCAGAGGCCCTGCCTACGCCTTTCGCTCCTGGTGGGCAAGAGCCGCGTCCGCAGTCCACCTGACACGGATTCCCCTTCCCGCACCCTTGCCCTTTTCACGCCGAAATGGCCGGGCAGGCGAACGCCTGTCCGGCCATTTCGGCGTCATGCGGGTCCAGGGGGTGCATACCCCCTGGCGGGGTTCAAGGGGCAGCGCCCCTTGCCTCTTCCCCTAGCCCACCACCTCGAAGCCTATCTTCTCAATGGCCTTCTTGACCACAGCCGGATCCACGGGCGGGTCAGCCTCGAAGCTGGCCTTCCCGGACAGCAGGTCCACCTTGACGCCTGAGACGCCGGGCAGGGCTTCCAGGGCCTTGGTCACGGACATGACGCAGTGGTTGCAGCTCATTCCCTTCACGGTGATAGCGGGCATGGGCGGTCTCCTTGTGCTGTGGTTAGGGGTTGAAGAAGCGCAGGCGCAGGGCGTTGCCCACCACGGTGACGGAGGACAGGCCCATGGCCGTTCCGGCGAGCATGGGGTTCAGCGTGGGGCCGCCGAAGGCGTACAGGAGCCCGGCGGCCACAGGAATGCCGATGGAGTTGAAGGCGAAGGCCCAGAACAGGTTCTGGTGGATGTTCTTCATGGCCGCGCGGGAAAGCGCCAGGGCCGTCAGCACGCCGGAAAGCCCGCCGGAGAGCAGCACCATGTCGCCGCTCTCCACGGCGGCGTCGATGCCGGAACCCATGGCCAGGCCAACGTCGGCCCCGGCCAGGGCCGGGGCGTCGTTGATGCCGTCGCCCACCATGATGACGGTGCGGCCCGTGCCGCTGAACTCGTCCTTGAGCACGGCGACCACCTCGGCCTTGCCGTCGGGCATTACCCCGGCCACGATGTTCGTGACCCCGGCGCGGGCGGCGATGGCCTTGGCCGTGCGCTCGTTGTCGCCGGTGAGCATGACCAGATGCAGGCCCTGGGCCTTGAGCTTCCTCAGCACGTCCGGCGTCTCTGGCCGCAGGGTGTCGGCCACGGCCAGGATGGCGGCGGGCTGGCCGTCCACCTCCAGGCACAGGGGTGTCTGGCCCTGGTCGGCCATGCGCGTCACCGCCTCGCCGAGAGCTCCCGTGCCAAAGCTTGAACCGGCGTAGGCGGCGCTGCCCAGGCGCACCGCGTGCCCGGAAACCCGGGCGGCGATGCCCTGGCCGGGCAGAGCCTGGAATTCGTCCGGCGTGGGTGTGGCGATGCCGCGCGCGGCCGCCGCGTTCAGCACGGCCTGGGCCAGCGGATGCTCGGAGCGGCTCTCGGCCCCGGCCGCCAGGGCCAGAAGCCCGGCCTCGTCCAGGCCGGTTCCAGATGTGATGCCTGGGGCCGTGAACAGCTCCACCAGCTCCGGCTTGCCAAAGGTCAGGGTGCCGGTCTTGTCGAAGATGACCACGCCCGCGTCGCTGGCGGCTTGCAGGGCCTCGCCGCTCTTGATGAGCACGCCCAGCTGCGCGCCGCGCCCGGTGGCCACCATGATGGACATGGGCGTTGCCAGGCCCATGGCGCAGGGGCAGGCGATGACGAGCACGGCCGTGAAGATCTTGAGGGCGAAGGGCGCGCCGGCACCGGCCAGCAGCCAGCCAAGGCCCGCCAGCACGGCGATGCCCATGACGGCGGGCACGAACACCGCGCTGATCCTGTCGGCCAGATTCGCGATGGGCGCCTTGGAGCCCTGGGCCTGCTGCACCATGTCCACGATGCGCGCGAGCATGGTGTCCTCGCCGGTCTTGTCCGCACGGACGGTCAGCGCTCCGGCGCCGTTCAGGGTGCCTGCGGCAACGCGGTCGCCCACGGCCTTGGCCACGGGCAGGCTTTCGCCGGTGAGCATGCTCTCGTCCACGCCGCCAGAGCCGGAAAGCACCACGCCGTCCACGGGCAGGCGCTCGCCCGGGCGCACCAGCACGGTGTCGCCGGGGATGACCTCGGCCGCAGGCACGCGGACTTCCTCCGGCCCAAGCTGGCCTTGGCGCAGCACGGTTGCCGTGTCCGGGGCAAGGGACAGGAGCGCGCGCACCGCGCCCGTGGTCTTGAGCCGCGAACGGGCCTCCAGGTACTTGCCGAGCGAGATCATGGCCAGCAGCACGGCGGCGGATTCGTAATACAGGTCATGGGCGCGGTGCGTGGGCATGTCGCCCAAAAGAATCAGCGCCGTGTTCCACAGGCTGTGCAAAAAGGCCGCGCCCGTGCCCACGGCCACCAGGGTGTCCATGCTGGGCGCGCGGCGGATGAGCGCCGGAATGCCGCGCAGGTAGAAGCCGCGCCCGGCGAGCAGCACCGGCAGGGTGAGGACCAGCTGCACCAGGGCAAAGGTGGCCGGACTGTGCTCGGGGTGCAGAAAGTCCGGCAGGGGCAGGCCGAACATGTGGCCCATGGAAAGCACCAGCAGGGGCAGGGCGAAGCCGAAGGCCGGGATGAGCTCGCGCTGCTGGCCAGCCAGACGCTCCTCAGCCTCGCGGCGGCGCTCCTCGAACAGCGCGGCCGAGCGCGACACCACCTGCGCGCCGAAGCCCGCGTCCTTGATGAGCTGGATGAGTTCGGCCGGACGCACCGCGCGCGGATCGTAGGTGACGTTGGCGCTCTCTGCCGCAAGGTTCACGCCGGCCTCGGCCACGCCGTCCGCGGCCTTCAGCACGCGCTCGATGCGCGCTGAGCAGGCGGCGCAGCTCATGCCGGAAAGGGCCAGGTGCAGGGTGGCGGAATCCGGCGCGTTGGCCTCGGGCGCGTCGAAAAGAAGTTCGAAGCCCGCGTCGGCAATGGCCCGGGCCATGGCTTCTGGGCTGTCCTGGGCGGGGTCGTAGGCCACTTCCAGGCTCTCGGCCGCAAGGTTCACGTCCGCGCGGGCAACGCCGTCGCGCGCGCGCAGAATGCGCTCGATGCGGGCCGAGCAGGCCGCGCAGTGCATGCCCTTGACGCGGGCCCGCGCCACAATCTCCTGGGCCATGAATCCTCCTGAAGTGTTGAGCCGTCCCCCCTGCGCAGAGTAATACCAGGGCCGGGTATGTAAAGGCCCGGCCCTGCATTTTCCTACGCCCGCCACCGCGGGGCCGCAATACCCAGCGCTACGGATTCCGGCATTGCCTCTCATTCTCAGCTTTGCTAGGAATATGTCCCAGCCCGCAATAACCAGGAGCTCCATGCAGAAACACGCGCATCCGCCCGCGCCCGCACGGGCGCCCCTTGCCCCGCCAGCCGGGGCCTGGGGCCTTGTGCCGCCCGCCCTGTTGACGGGCGGGCTGGCAGGTTTGCTGACGGGTTGCGCTTCCTCCGCATCCTCCGCCCTGCCGTCCTCCTCACATCCCCTGCTGGACCTGCTGCTCACCCTGGCCTTGGCCCTGGCCCTGGGCGGGCTGGTTCTGGCCCTGCGCCGCGCGCGCACCCGCGTGCACGCCCTGGAGGACCTGTGCGCCAGCACCGAGGCCGGACGCACCCGCGCCCGCCTTGCCGGCGTGTTGCGCGCCGCCAGCCGCATCTCCATCATCTCCACCGACACGGAAGGCGTCATCCGCGTGTTCAACACCGGCGCGGAACAGATGCTGGGCTATGCGGCGGGCGAAGTCATCGGCAAGGCCACACCGGAGCTCATCCACCTGCCGCGTGAAGTCGAGGCCTATGGCCGCGAGCTGGAGCAGCGCCTGGGGCACGCCGTCACCGGGTTCGAGGTCTTTGTCGCCCTGGCCCGCGAAGGCGGCCCCCATGGCTTTGATACGCGCGAATGGACCTACGTACGCAAGGACGGCGGCCACGTGCCCATTGATCTCACCGTCACGGCCATCTACTCCGACCAGGGCGAGCTGGAGGGCTACCTGGGCATGGGGCTCGACCTCTCGGCCCGCAGGACCCTGGAGGCGGAACTGCGTCAGGCCCAGCTGAGCATGGACAACGCGGGCGACATGATCCTCTGGGCCAGGACCGACAACGCGCGCCTGGTCTACGCCAATCAGGCGGCCTGCTCGATCCTCGGCTACACGCGGCAGGAACTCCAGTCCATGGCCGTCATGGACATCAACCCCGCGCGCACGCTGGAGAACTGGCACGAACACTGCCGGGCCCTGCGTGAAAAGGGGCGCACCACCCAGGAAATGTTCTTCCGCCGCAGGGATGGCTCCCGGATTCCGGCGGAAAGCACGTCCTCCCTGGTGGAGCATGGCGGCGTGGAATACTCGCTGGGCATCATCCGCGACATCACCCAGCGCAAAGCGGCCGAGGAAAGTCTGCGCCGCGAGACGCGGCTGAACCGTTCCCTGGCCGAGGCCGCGCGCGCGCTCATCGGGCCCGCGCCGGACATGGACGCCCTTGCCGGGCTGCTGCTCGACCGGGCCTGCGAACTGACCGGCAGCAAGCACGGCTATGTGGCCTTCGTCGACCAAACCAGCGGCGGGCTGCAGCCCCGCGCCATGAGCGCCATGATGCAAAGCGGCGAATGCACCCTCGGCTCACTGCCCGTCACCTTCCCGTTGGAGCCGGACGGGCGCTACAGGGGCCTTTGGGGCCACAGTCTGAACACGCGCCAAGGCTTCTACGACAACAACCCCGCCGTCCACCCCAGCGCCATGGGGCTGCCGCAGGGCCACGTGCCCATCACCCAGTTGCTCACCATGCCCGCCGTCATCAAGGACCACCTGGTGGGGCAGATAGCCCTGGCCAACCCCGGCCGCGACTACACCCAGGACGACCTGGACACCGTGGCCTCCCTGGCCGACATCTTCGCCCTGGGGGCCGAACAGATACTGGCCCAGCGCGCCCTTCTGGCCGCAAAGGACGAGGCCGTGTCGTCCAGCCGCGCCAAAAGCGATTTTCTGGCCAACATGACCCACGAGGTGCGCACCCCCTTGAATGGCATCCTGGGCATGCTCCAGGTGCTGCAAAGCACCGGCCTGACGCCGGAGCAGCAGGACTATGCCGGCGTGGCCCTGGAATCTGCGGAGCGCCTGAACCGGCTCCTCGGCAACGTCATAGAGTTCGCCCGCCTGGACGAGGCCGGAACCAGGGCCGAATGCCTGCTCTTCCCGCCCACGGACCTGCTGCACTCCCTGCAGGCGGAATTCGAGCCCCAGGCCAAGGCCAAGGACCTGGGCTTCAGCATGCGCCACTCGGCAGACCTGCCCGAACTCATCCGCTCCGACCCGCAAGCCCTGCGCCTGGCCCTGGTGAAGATTCTGGACAACGCCCTGAAGTTCACCCCGGCTGGAAACGTCTCCCTGGAGGCCCTGTGCCCGGAGGGCGACACCAGCAAGCTGAGCTTCCTCGTCGCCGACCAGGGCATCGGCATCCCGGAAGACAAGCGCCAGCAGATCTTTGAAGCCTTCATCCAGGCCGACGCCAGCATCACCCGCACCTTCGGCGGCGCGGGCCTGGGCCTGGCGATTGCCCGCAGGCTGGCAACGCGTCTGGGCGGCTCTCTGGAAGCCCACAACCGCCCCGAAGGCGGCACCGTCATGATCCTGACCATCCCGGCCGACTGCCCGGAACCGCCCGAGAGCTGACCCCCGCGCAAAGAACGATTCCCAACATGTGGACCGATACTTGCTACTATCACCGCGGGGAGAACGCCCTCCCCGCCGCGCGCATTGCCGCATGACGCCCGCGCGCACCAAAACAAACGCGTCCCGCAAGGAGGCATCCATGACCCGGCACCTTACCGCCGCCGTGCTTACGGCCCTGGCCGCCGCCCTCGTCTGCACCCTCGCCGCCCTGGCCGCGCAGGCCAGCGAACTGAAGGAACTGAAGCTGGCCGTCACGCCCGGCGAATACCGCGCGGAAGTGGCGCACATGATCGTCACGGACCAAGAATATCTGAAGCGCCTGGAAAACCAGAACCACCCCGTGGCCCAGGTCACCGTCACCGCCTACAACGCCGAACGCAGCCAGACCGACTCCGACCCGGATATCGCCGCCTCCATGCGCCGCGTGCGGCCCGGCACCATCGCCGTCTCGCGCGACCTCTTCGACAAGGGCTGGGTCTTTGGCCGCAAGGTGCGCATAGAAGGGCTCGGCATCTTCGAAATCAACGATCTCATGGCCGCGCGGCACGACAAGGCCATCGACATCTTCCTCGGCACCAACCAGGCGGCCAACGCCTTCGGCAAGCGCCGCACCCGCGCCGCGCTGCTGAATATCTGACAGGCAAGGGGCTCCGCCCCTTGAACCCCGCCAGGGGGTATGCACCCCCTGGACCCGCAGGCC
>NZ_DATMYK010000163.1:0-3000 GCF_035560995.1 Humidesulfovibrio sp.
TGCCAACCCTGCCCGGGGTGGCTATAGCCTGCCCCATTATGACAAAAGATCTCATCATCGTTGAGTCTCCCGCCAAAGTGAAGACCATCGGCAAGTTCCTGGGAAAGGACTACGCCGTGGAGGCCTCCGTGGGCCACGTGCGCGACCTCCCCAAGGGCGACATGGGCCTGGACGAGGAGCATGGCTACGCGCCGCGCTACGAGATCATAAAAGGCAAGGAAGACATCGTGGGCCGCCTGCGCAAGGCCGCCAAGGCCGCGAACCACGTCTTCCTGGCGCCCGACCCCGACCGCGAGGGGGAGGCCATCGGCTGGCACGTGGCCGAACTCATCAAAGGCCAGAACAAGAACGTCAGCCGCATCCAGTTCAACGAAATCACCGCCCGCGCGGTGAAGGAAGCCCTCGAACACCCCCGGCCCATCAACTACGACCTGGTGGGCGCGCAGCAGGCCAGACGCGTGCTGGACCGCCTGGTGGGCTACAAGATTTCCCCCATCCTGTGGAAGCACGTAAAGCGCGGCATATCCGCCGGGCGCGTGCAGAGCGTGGCCCTCAGGCTCATTGTGGACCGCGAGCGCGAGCGCCGCGCCTTTGAGCCCGTGGAGCACTGGGCGCTGAAGGTGAAGCTGGCCGGAGAGAATCCGCCGCCCTTCCGCGCCGATTTGTGGAAGATCGGCACCAAGGCCGTGGCCCCGGGCATGCAGGACATAGGCAGCAAGGACGCGGCCGACGCGCTGGTGCAAAACGTCCGCGCCGGGCAGTTCACGGTTGATGGCGTGGAGGAAAAGGAGCGCAGCAAGAGCGCCCCGCCGCCGTTCACCACGTCGAGCCTGCAGCAGGTGGCCAACCGGGCCCTGGGCTACCCGGCCAAGAAGACCATGGGCGCGGCACAGAAACTCTACGAAGGCGTGGACCTGGGCGAGCGCGGCACGGTGGCGCTCATCACCTACATGCGTACCGACTCTGTCCGCGTGGCCGACGAGGCCAAGAAGGCCGCGCAGGAGTTCATTCTTTCCGCCTATGGCGCGGACTACGCCCCGGCCAAGGTGAAGGTCTACAAGACCAAGGACGGCGCCCAGGACGCGCACGAGGCCTGCCGCCCCGTCGACGTGGCCGTGACGCCGGAGAGCGTGAAGCAGTTCCTGCCCGCGGACCAGTTCAAGCTGTACCAGCTCATCTGGCGGCGCTTCGTGGCCTCGCAGATGACCCCGGCGCGCTTCCACGACACCACGGTGACCGCCAAGAACGGCAAGACCCTGTGGCGCGCCAAGGGCGAGCGCCTGCTGTTCCCCGGCTTCCTGAAGGTGCAGGGCCTGGAGGCCCCGGACCCGGACGCCGAAAAGGACGACGGTTCCGAGCAGCTGCCCAAGCTGACCGTGGGCGAGGTGTTGCAGCTCCTCGACCTGACCAGCGAGCAGAAGTTCACCCAGCCGCCCCCGCGCTACACCGAAGCCACGCTGGTCAAGGCGCTGGAGGAGGAAGGCATCGGGCGGCCCAGCACCTACGCCGCCATCATCAGCACCCTGCAGGACCGCGAGTACGTGGCCATGGAGGAGAAGCGCTTCGCCCCCACCGAGCTGGGCAGTACGGTGAGCGACAAGCTGGTGGCCCACTTCGCCACGCTCATGGACATCGGCTTCACCGCGGGCATGGAGCAGAAGCTGGACGAGATCGCCGCAGGCGGCCGCGCCTGGGAGGCGGTCATCGAGGAATTCATGGCCGAGTTCATCCCCGCGCTGGAAAAGGCCGGAACCGAGATGAGCCGCGCCACCATCGATTCCGGCGTGCCCTGCCCGGACTGCGGCAGGCCCATGCACGTGAAGTTCGGCAAGAACGGCGAGTTCCTGGGCTGCTCCGGCTACCCGGAATGCAAGGCCATCCGCGAGTTCACCCGCGACGAACAGGGCAACATCCTGCCCGTGGACAAGCCGCGCGACGAGATCACCGACATCCCCTGCCCCCTGTGCGGCAAGCCCTTTGCGGTGAAAACCCCGCGCAAGGGCCGCTCGCACGAACCCTTCCTGGGCTGCACCGGCTACCCCAAGTGCAAGAACATCAAGAACTTCAAGCGCGACGAGTTCGGCAAAATCGTGGTCCTGGAAGCGCCGGAGGAAATTCCGGCCGGCACCTGCCCGGACTGCGGCAAGCCCATGGTCATCAAGACCGCGCGGCGCGGCACCAAGTTCATCGCCTGCACGGGCTACCCGG
Organism: Humidesulfovibrio sp.; assembly: GCF_035560995.1. Lineage (GTDB taxonomy): Bacteria > Desulfobacterota > Desulfovibrionia > Desulfovibrionales > Desulfovibrionaceae > Humidesulfovibrio. The sequence goes on from NZ_DATMYK010000163.1 coordinate 2,209, forward strand.
CCTGCAAGCACACCGAGCCGCTGCCCACGGGCATCGCCTGCCCGCAGCCCGGCTGCACGGGCGAGATGGTGGAGAAGAGCTCGCGCCGGGGCAAGGTGTTCTACTCCTGCTCCCGCTATCCGGACTGCACGTACTCCCTGTGGGACCGCCCGGTGCCCGGCCCCTGCCCGCAGTGCGACTCGCCCCTGCTGGTGGAAAAATTCAGCAAGGCCAAGGGCGCGCAGATCGCCTGCCCGAACAAGGAATGCGGCTGGGTGAAGCCGGAGGAAGGCGCAGGGGAGTAGCGGCGGGTACGCAAATGCGATAGCGTGGGGCCACTGGGGGGCGGGCCCGCCTTCCGGCAACCGCAACGACGCCTTGCCAAGGAGCCCCCATGCGACACCTTGCCCGCCTCGTCCCGCTTGCCGTGCTGATGCTCTTGTGCGCCTGCGCCGCCAAAAACGTCCCTACCGGAGACCCGGCCGTGGACCATTTCCTGGGAGCCGAATACGGCAAGATGACCCAGGTGCCCGGCCATCCGGAGCGCTTCGCCTGGCGCAGCCCGAACTTCGCCCCCAAGAACTACAGCGCCGTGCTGCTCGACCCCACCGTGGTCTGGCAGGCGGACGCCCTGGCCAAGCAGTCCGGCGTGAGCCGCGAGGAACTGGACGCCGTGGCCAAGCACCTGGACGCGGTGCTCCTGAAGACCATGCAGTCCATCGACTTCCCCATCAAGGACGCCCCGGCCCCGCGCACCCTGCGTCTTTCCGCGGCCATCACCCGCATCAAGCCCAGCAACCCCACCATGAACAC
>NZ_DATMYK010000164.1:0-6185 GCF_035560995.1 Humidesulfovibrio sp.
GGGGAGGGGAGAGGTGCGCCTACGCCCCCGCCGCCGCAAGCTCCTTGAGCTTGGCGAAGCAGGTGGCAAGCGATTCGTTGTCGCCCACGTACTGCTGCAAAAAGGCGTTGATGGGCGCGACCATGGCGATGGCGCGGTCCACGTCCGGGCTGGCGCCCTTCTGGTACGCGCCGATGTTCACCATGTCCTCCACGCGCTTGAAGGTGCTCATGAGCCGCAGCACCGTGCGCCCGGCTTCGATGTCCTCGCGGGCCACGACCTCGCTGCGCAGACGGCTGATGCTCTTGAGCACGTCGATGGCCGGGAAGTGCGCCTGGTCCGCCAGCTCGCGCGTCAGCACGATGTGCCCGTCCAGGATGGAGCGCACCGCGTCGGCGATGGGCTCGGTGAAGTCGTCGCCGTCCACCAGCACGGTATACACGCCGGTGATGGAGCCCACGGCGCTCTTGCCCGCGCGTTCCAGAAGCTGCGGCAGCTGGGCGAAGACGCTGGGCGTGTAGCCGCCGCGCGTGGGCGGCTCGCCCGCGGCCAGGCCCACCTCGCGCCCGGCCATGGCGAAGCGCGTCACGGAGTCCATCATCAAGAGAACGTCCAGGCCCTGGTCGCGGTAATATTCCGCCACGGCGGTGGCGGCAAAGGCCGCGCGCATGCGGATGAGCGGGCTCTTGTCCGAGGTGGCCACGATGACCACGCTGCGCGCCATGCCCTCGGGCCCCAGATCGCGCTCGATGAATTCCACCACCTCGCGGCCGCGCTCGCCCACCAGGCCGATGACGTTGATGTCGGCCTTGGTGTAGCGCGCCATCATGCCCATGAGCGTGCTTTTGCCCACGCCGGAACCGGCCATGATGCCCACGCGCTGGCCCTTGGCAAGAGTAAGAAGGCCGTTGATGGCGCGCACGCCGACATCGAGGGGTTCGTCGATGCGCGGGCGGTCCATGGGGTTTGGCGGGTCGCGGTAAAGCGGCACGAAGCCTTCGGGCGCGAACATGCCCTTGCCGTCGATGGTCTCGCCGAAGGCGTCCAGAGTGCGGCCCAAAAGGCCGGGACCCACGGGGAAATGCGGGGGCGAGGCGGAGTTCTTGATCAGGCTGCCGGGACGAACGCCGCGCAGGTCGCCATAGGGCATGAACAGGCAGGCGTTTTCCTTGAAGCCGACCACTTCCGCCGGGATGGGCGCGCTGTTGCGGTCCTCGGGCAGCAGATGGCACACGGAGCCCACAGGGGGCCGGATGCCTTGGCCCTCGGCGATGAGGCCCACCACGCGGGTGACCTTGCCAAAGGTTTGACAGAGGTCCAGGTCGTCAAAAGCCTGGCAGACCGCTTCAGGATTGAGGGGCACCGGCGGCCTCGTGCGTTTCCGCCCTGGCCTCGGCCAGGTCTTCCGGCAGGGCCAGCTGCTCCAGGAAAGGTTCCAGCAGGGCCATGCGGTTGGCTACGGCGTTGTCGGCCAGCATTTCCGGGGTCTCCAGGATGACGCCGCCCAGGGCCAGGCCGGGTTCCGAGGCCAGCTTCCACTGGCCCAGGTCCGGGCGCGCGGCCTGGATGGACTCCATGAGTCCCTTGGCCAGTTCGAAATCTTCCGGCGCCACCTTGAGGGTGAATTCGCGGTGGGCGTCGAGCCTTGCGCAGGCTTCGTCCATGAGCCGTTCCAGAATTTCGGCGCGGCGCTCGCGCATCTCCACGCCCAGGGCCTTGCGGGAAAAGATGCGCGCCAGGCTGGCGAAGTCCTTTCTGCGGGCCTCCCACACTTCCTGGCCAAGGGTCTGCATGCCGGAGAGCAGGGCGCTCATGGCCTGCACGTGGGCGTCCACCTCGGCGTCGAGCCTGGCCTGGGCTTCCGCCTCGGCCTCCGCCCTGGCCTGGGCCACGGCGGCGTCCACCTCGGCCTGGGCGGTGTCGCGGATGGCCTGGGCCTCGGCCTGGGCCTTGTGCATGGCCTGGTTGATGATCTCCCGGGCCAGGGTTTCCGCCTTGACCTTGCAGCGGCCGATGTATTCGGCCTCGGTGGCCTCGTCCCACACGGGCTTATGGCGCTTGCCTTCAATCTCCTGGATGGTGACGAAGCCCGCGCCGGGCGTGTCGCAGCCCATGAGCACGCGGCCGGAGTAGCGCGGGCCGTCCGGCAGGGCTGCGGCCAGGGGCGAGGCTACGGGCGCTTCATGGAAGTTAGATGAATTCATCGCCGCCGCCTCTGCTTATGGCGATGCGGCCCTCGGATTCGAGGCGGCGCACCGTCTTGACGATGTTCTGCTGGGCGCCTTCCACTTCGGAAAGCTTCACCGGGCCCATGATCTCCAAATCTTCGCGGATCATGCCTGCGGCGCGCTCGGACAGGTTCTTGAGGAACTTGTCCTTCAGGTCGTCGCTGGCGCCCTTCAAGGCCTTGGTCAGCTCCTCGTTGGAGATGTCCTTCAGGAGTTCGCGGATGCTGCGGTCGTCCAGGCCCTTGATGTCCTCGAACACGAACATGAGGTTTCTGATGTCGTCGGCCATCTGCTGGCTCTCTTCCTCGATCTCGGAGAGCACTTCCTCTTCCGTGGCGCGGTCCACGGCGTTGAGGATCTCGGCCACGGCGTTGACGCCGCCGACCTTCTTGCCTTCCTTGCCGCCCATGGCGATGAGCTGGCTCTGGAGCACCTTGTCCACCTCGTGGAGCATCTCCTCGGCCACGGCTTCCAGCTTGGCCAGGCGCATGAGCACCTCCGGCCGCACGCCGGATGGCAGGTTGGACAAAAGCTCCGCCGCCTGGTCCGGGTGCAGGTGGCCCAAGATGAGGGCCAGGGTCTGCGGATGTTCGTTGCGCAGTATCTGCGCCAGAATGCGCGGGCTGACGTTCGAAAGTTCCTGGAAGGGCGTGGGGCCGGTGTCGATCTCCAGGCTGTCCAGGATGTACTTGGCTGTTTCGGAATCAAGAGCCTTGGTCAGCAGGCGCTTCACCTGTTCGGCCCCGCCCGTCAGAGTTTCCGCGCCGTAGGTGATGGCGTCGTTGAACTCCTTCAGCACGTCGACCACGTCCTCGCGGGACACGGAATCGATGTCCAGCATGGCCTTGGACACGGCGGCGATTTCCTGACGCTCCATGCGCTTGAAGGATTCGGCCGTGAACTTCTCGCCCAGGGCGAGCATGACGATGGCGGTCTTCTGGGGGCCGGTGAAGCTAGCCACGTGTTACGCCTCCTGTCTGGCCCACGACTTGAGGAGCCGGATGGCCTGATCCATGTTCTGTTCCGTAAGCTGCACGGCCTGGTTCTTCAGAAGCTCCAGGCGGCGCGAGGTGTCGAGGGCTTCCTCGGGCACGTCCACCACTTCTTCAATGGCCAGGCGCTCGTCGGTGCTGGGCAGACTCGCCACTTCCTCAACCTCCTCTTCGGCCACCTTGGGCCGGATAAGGGCCATGACCACCGGACGGACCACCAGGATCAGGAAGAGGAAGATCAGGAGTCCGCTCAGCAGCGGCTTGCCAAGCTTGCCGCCCAGGTCGATGAAATTCTTGATCAGGGACGTTCCCTCGGCCATGTCCACCGCGCCGAAGGCGATGGAGGAGACCTCGATGGTGTCGCCCCGGTCCTTGTCGAGACCCACGGCGCTGGCGACCAGGCTCCTGATGCGGGTCATCTCCTCTTCGCTTCTGGGCACGTAGGTCATCTGCCCGGTCTTCTCGTCCTTGGTGTACGTGCCATCGACGATAACCGCAACACCCAGGCGCTTCAACTCTCCCACGGGGGAGACGATCTGCTGTTCCTCGCGGTTGATCTCGTAGTTGGTGGTGCGCGTCTCCCGCGAGCTGTCCTGGGAACTTTGCGTGCCGGTGAAGCCGTCGCCGCGGAAGTTGGCCTCGGGCGCGGCGCCGTCCAGATTGGCGCGTCCGGCGACCGTTTCCTCGCTTCTGCTCTCGCTGCGCACCACCTGGCCGTCGGGGTTGAACAGCTCCTTCTTGATGGTCTTGTGGCTGAAGTCGAGCTCGGTGTTCACGCGGGCGATGATCTTCTGCGGACCGATGACCGGAGCCAGCAGTTCCTCGATGCGGCGCTCGATCTTGCGCTCCATCTGGGCCTTGAACTCCAGCTGGGTGGTGTTCATGCCCGCGCTTTCGTCGTCGGCGGGCTGGTACAGCGGCTGGCCGTTCTGGTCGCTGATGGTGATGCGCTTCTTGTCCAGGCCTTCCACGGCCATGGTCACAAGATTGACGATGCCCTGCACTTCCTTGGGCTCAAGCTTGCCGTCCTTCTCCTTCAGCTTCAGCACAACGCTGGCCGAGGGCTGGGTCTGCTCCTCGATGAACAGGCTCTTCTTGGGCACAACCAGGTGCACGCGGGCGTTCTCGATCTTGGGGAACTCCGCGATGGTGCGGGCAAGTTCGCCCTGCAGCGCGCGCTGGTAGTTGATGTGCTGCACGAAGTCGGTCTGGCCGATCTTCACTTCGTCGAAAATTTCAAAGCCGATGCCCTGGCCGTGGAGGTTGCCTTCGCTGGCGATCTTCAGGCGCAGTTCGTACACGCGCTCGGAGCGCACCAGCACGGTCTGGCCATTGTCCTCCAGCTGGAAAGGCTCCTTGGTGGCCTTCAGCATGTTGACGACCTTGGCGGCGTCCTCGTTGGAGAGCTTGGTGTAGAGCACCTTGTAGTCGGGCTTGTTCAGATAGATGATGCCCGCGATGAACGCGGCCACCAGCACGACGGCCAGGCCTCCGATGAGCATCTGCTGGGACATGCTGCGCGTGCCCCAGAGGTTCTTGGCCTTGTCGAGGTATTCTGCTACTTTCGGGTGCATGCTCGCTCTCCTGCTCGCTTTGGTCCTGTTTGCCTAAGGCCCGTTTCCGTACCGGCCTCTTTGTTCGCCTGTTTGTTCGCCGGGGCGCGCGGCCGCCGTGCGGCCCCGCTTAGAACTGCATCTTGGTGAGTTCCTGGTAGCTGGCCAAAATCTTGTTGCGCACCGCGCTGGTCATGCTCATGGCCAGCCCGGCCTTCTGCAGCGAGATCATGAGCTCATGCACGTTGTGGTCCTTGCCGGCGGCGAAGGATTCCACCAGGGAGTTCTTCTCCTGCTGCATCTCGTTGACCTTATCCAGGCTGCCCTTCATGGCGTCCATGAAACCCGCGCCCGTGGCGCCTTGGGTCTTCTTGGTCTGCGTGGTGCCGAAGGCCCCCTGGGCCCCCTGCTGGGTCTTCAGCGCGTTCTGGTAGGCCTGCATGGCGACGGACTTGACGATCATGGCGTTTCTCCTCGTGTTCCGGCGTTAGCGGGCTATCTGCAGGGCCTTGTTGAACATGGCCTTGGTGTCCTGGATGGCCTGGACGTTGGCCTCGTACGACCGCATGGTGGTGATCATGTTGGCCATTTCCTCCACCACGTTGATGTCCGGATAGGTGACGTAACCGTCCTTGTCCGCGTCGGGGTGGCCGGGCTCGTGCACCTTCTTCATGGGGCGCTTGTCGGTGACGATGCCGCGCACGACGACGCCCTTGAGTTCCCGGTTCTCTGCGTTCTCCATTTCCTTGTCGAAGGGGTTGAACACCGGCGCCGCGGCGAAGGCCACGCTCTTGCGCTTGTAGGCGCCGCCCTCCGGGGTCCTGGTCGTCTTCACGTTGGCCAGGTTCATGGAGATGACGTTCATGTACGTGCGCTGGGCCTTCATGCCCGAGGCGCTGACGTCGAGTGCGCTCATGAAGTCCATTTACTTGCCCCCTTCCTGGATTACGGTCTGCAATCCAGTGAAATTCTTTGCGATGATGTCGGAGAGTGCGTTGTACATCATGGAGTTTTTGGCCATGGCGGTCATTTCCTTGTCCAGGTCGACCACGTCCTCGCCATGGACCGTGCGCGGCTTCCAGTCGGCCAGGCCCTTGCCCTGGAATCCGTTGACATCGAAGGCCGCGGGAAGGTGCTTCTCGTCGGTGCGGGTCATCTTGCCCTTCTGGTCCATGAACATGGCCTTTTGCAGGTCTTCCTCAAATTCAAGCCTGCGGGCCTTGTACTTGGGGGTGCTCACATTGGCGATGTTGGCCATGACGACATTCTGACGTTGCAGGCGCATGTCCATGACCTTTTCCACCACGCCGAACTGTCTGTCGAAGAGACCCTTCATGCCTTGATCCTCCTGGGCTTTCGCCCTTTTTCAGCCAGCGGCCGCCAATTGGTCCGCCTTCCGGCTGACGAGGGTATAGCAAAGGTCGTTCCAAGTT
>NZ_DATMYK010000165.1:0-3947 GCF_035560995.1 Humidesulfovibrio sp.
GGGCTTTTCCAGTTCGGCCACAAAGGTGTCCCACTGCTCCGGGGTGATGCCGATGATCTGCCCCTGATAAATGGTCAGGACCAACCGCCCGTCCGGCGTTTCCGCCAGGAACTGGTCACGGAACTCCGGGGTCAGCATGAGCCGACCCTTGGGATCCAGACTGCGGTGGGCATGGCCTAAAAGTCTCACATTTTCCCCTTGGTGAACCACAATTTCCCACGTATTACCACTTCGCCCCACTTTTTTATGAATTCCAGAGGAAAGTCAACACAAAAAACATTTGCTTCCCAAGGAAATGCGGTTAGTAATCAAGCCAACACTGGCACCGGTTTCATGACCGGCAGGAAGAATAAACAATGCTGAAAGGTTGGGCGCCAGCCGCCAGACGTGAGCCAGCCGTCCGCAGGGACGGAAAAAGAGAAGGAGAGCGCTTCATGCATACCAAGATCATCGCCACCCTGGGCCCCGCCACGGAGACCGAAGAGGCCATCGCCGCCCTCGTCGATGCCGGAGCGCGCATCTTCCGCCTCAATTTCTCCCACGGCGGCAAGGAAGGCTTCATCAAGCTGGTGGCCATCATCCGCGCCCTGGAGCAGAAAACTGGCCTCAGCCTGACCATTCTGCAGGACCTCTCCGGCCCCAAGATCCGCACCTGCGACATCGGCCTGGGCACCCTTGAGATCGCCAAGGGGGCCGAGGTGCTGCTGGGCGCGCCCGGGCAGCAGGAAGGCCGCGACGAGCCCTTCATCTGCCTCGACCAGCCCACGCTTCTGCGCAGCATCAACGTTGGAGAAACCGTGGCCCTTAGCGACGGCATGCTCCAGTTCAACGTCATCGCCCGCGAGGGCGACCTTTTGCTGCGCCTGCGCGCGGAGAACGCCGGCATCGCCCCGGCCAGAAAGGGCATCGCCTTTCCCGGAAAAACCACGCCCCTGGCGGCCTTTACCGCCAAGGACAAAGAAGACCTGGCCATCGGCATGGAGCTTGGGGTGGACGTTGTGGCCCTCTCCTATGTGCAGAAGGCAGACGACATCTGCCACCTGAAGGCCGAGATGCGGAACATGGGCCGCGTGCTGCCCATCATCGCCAAGCTGGAGCGCCAGAGCGCCATCATCGGGCTCGACCGCATCCTGGAGGAATCCGACGGCGTCATGGTGGCCAGAGGCGACCTGGGCCTTGAATGCGAGCTGGCCCAGCTGCCCGCGTTGCAGAAGCGCATCATCAAGGCGGCCAATGCGGCGGGCAAGCCGGTCATCGTGGCCACGCAGATGCTTTTGTCCATGGTCTCAAGCCCCATGCCCACCCGCGCGGAAACAACCGACGTGGCCAACGCCATCCTGGACGGGGCCGACTGCATCATGCTGTCCGAGGAGACGGCCATCGGCAAATATCCGGACAAGGCCGTGGGCTTCATGCGCAAGATCGCCACCTGGGCCGAGGACTACTATTTCGAGGACGAGGGCATGGCCCCCAAGCCGCCCAGCGACCAGGAGCACCCGGCGAAGTTCCTGGCCTACTGCGCCTGCCTGCTGGCCCAGAAGACCCGCTCCAAGGCCCTGGTGACGCACTCCACCTCCGGCTCCACCACGCGCATTCTGGCCGCGTGCAGGCCCAAGCAGCCCATTTACGCCCTTTCGCCCGATGACCGCGTGCGGCATTTCACCAACCTTTCCTGGGGCGTCACGCCCGTGTCGCCCATCGCCGAGGACGACAACCACCAGGAGCGCGCGGAGCGCTTCGTGCGCGAGTCGCCCCTGTTCGTGACCGGAGACGTGGTGGTGGTGACCGCCGGGCAGCCCAAGCGCGGCCAGTTGCAGACCCAGACCAACGTGGTCAAGGTCTACGAGAAATAGCCCGTGGCAGCAGCCGACAAGAAAGCCAGCATCGCCGATGCGCTGGACGAGCAGTATTACCAGATCAACCTGGACATACTGGAGAGCTTCAGCAAGTACCGCCCGCCCCTGAACCTGTACAGGTTCAAGGAGGATGTGGCCCGCGTGCTGCCCTACTGCAAGGCCGGGGAGCGGCTGTCGAACGAGCAGGTGGAGCAGCTGGCCCAGCTGGTGGACGAGGGACTCGTCTTCGTCTCCCGCGAGGACCATCCCGTTTACGTCAAGCACATCAGCTACCAGCTGGACCTGGTGCTGGTGGACAAGAACCTGCACGAGACGGAAATAGCCGACATATTCACCCAGGCGCTGACGCGGCGCCTGGGCGAGTTCTTCAGCCAGCCGGTGCCGCTGGTCTTCGGCAAGCTGTGGACCGACATGATGGTGCTCACCGAGTACCTCTACGCCGACGCCAACCGCATCCGCGCCCTGTCCAGGCGGCTGCACCAGACGCACACCCTGGCCAACCACTCCTTCAACAGCGGCATCATGGGCCTGGCCGTGCACATCAAGCAGCAAAGCAAGCAGTACGAAGCGGGCGAGGTGAAACGCAAGTTCCTCGACCACCTCACCGCCGGGCTGTTTCTGCACGACCTGGGCATGAGCAAGATTCCGCCCTTCATGCTGGAGAAGGACAAGGCCCTGACGGCCGAGGACCGGGGTAAGGTGCAGCGTCACACCCAGGTGGGCTACGAAATGCTGGCCAAGCTGGACCTGCGTTTCCCGGAGGTGGAGGAGTGCGTGACCGACCACCACGAGCGCATCAACGGCTCCGGCTACCCGCAGAAGAAGCAGGGGCAGGCCATCGGCCCCCTTGGGCGTTTGTGCGGCCTGGTGGATTCCTACTGCGCCATGACCACGAAACACCCTTACGGGGAGCCCGTGGAGCCCGCCAAGGCCGTGGCCCAGCTGGCCCAGGACCAAGGCTACGACCAGGAGCTTTCGCGCATCTTGCAGGCCATGGTGATGCTGCAGAGCAAGCCGAAATAAAGTCCGCACAAGGGGGGGCACCCCTTGCTCACTTTCGTTCCAGATTGCGCCCGCGCCGGGAAACCGGTTGCGGGCTTTTTTGTGATTCTCCGTGCTGTTGTGGCGTTTCGGACGAGTCGGCTCTGAAAACAGATACCTGCGCGCCGGGTGTTCACTTTCTGGCCGGGTGTGCTATACGTAGTCTTGTGCCTTGCTCCGCAACCCAGGAGGATAGCCATGCAGAAAGCACACGACACGCCCGGCGACGGCGGCGAGGAATTGACCCGGCCGGTGCTGGTGCTGGCCGGAAGGCCGCAAGACTACGCAGATGATCTCGCCGTGCCCGGCTTGGCGCCGCTGTATGTGCCGGATGTGGCGGAGCTGTTGGACCGCTTGGCCGGGCAGCCCGTGAGCGGTTTTGTGCTTGAGATGGACAAGGTGCTGCACGCCCCGGCACTGGAACGCGGGCACCTGTTCGAACTGGCGGAGGCCTTTCCGCTTTTGCGGGCGCGTGGGGCGCGGCAGGGCGGCCCACCTGTGTATCTGGATGACCCGCGGGACTTCGTGGCCGAGGTGCGCGGCTTCGACCCTCGTCCGGCGCGGCATGTGCCCCGCGTTCCGGTGCTGCTGCATGCCCTGCTTACGCGGCGCAGTGGAGGCGGTGAGCAGACGCTCCCGGCCACCATCCTCGACCTTTCGGCCTGTGGCGGCGCGCTGAACTGCGAGACCGAGTTCGCGCCCGGCGAGGAGCTTTTCTTGAGCGTTCTGGAGCTGAGCGACCCTGAGCCCATGCCCGCGCTCATCTGCTGGTCCGGCCTGCGGGGCAGGGCCACGTGCCGGCGCTGCGTGGGGGTGCGCTTTCTGGGCATGCGACCGGGCCAGGCTGAAGAGCTTGGCCAGCGCTTCCTGGGAGGCTCGCCCTTCAGCGGAACCAGCTGACCAGGGCCACGGTGAACACCAGTGAGGGCAGCATGTTCGGCAGCGAGATGCGCTTGAGCTCCAGCAGGTTGATGGCCGTGCCGATGGTGAGCACCCCGGCCACGGCGGAAAGCTCCGTCACCACGCCGGGTTCGATGACGCTGCCGAGGG
>NZ_DATMYK010000166.1:0-23950 GCF_035560995.1 Humidesulfovibrio sp.
GGCAAGCGCCCTGAAGTGCGCGGCGTGGCCATGAACCCGGTCGACCACCCGTTGGGCGGTGGCGAAGGCAGGAGCTCCGGCGGTCGGCATCCGTGTTCCCCGTGGGGCATGCCGAGCAAGGGTTACAAGACCCGCAAGCCGAAGAAGTCGTCCTCGAAGCTCATCGTCAAGCGCCGCGGGCAGAAGTAGGAGTAGAACATGGCCAGATCTATCAAAAAGGGTCCGTTCGTCGACGGTCATCTTCAGAAGAAGATCGAGACTTCGACCGAGAACAAGGACCGTCGCGTCATCAAAACCTGGTCCCGCCGGTCGACCATACTTCCGGAAATGGTCGGGCTCACCTTCGCCGTCCACAATGGCCGGAAGTTCATTCCCGTGTTCGTCACCGAGAACATGGTCGGGCACAAGCTGGGCGAATTTTCGCCCACCCGCACCTTCTTCGGTCACGCCGCGGACAAGAAAGCCAAGGGCAAGTAGGGGAGCGTAACCAATGGAAGCCAAAGCTATCGCCAAGTACCTGCGCGTTTCCGCGCGCAAGGTGCGCATCGTGGCGGAGAACATCAAGGGCAAGCCCGTTGAGGATGCGCTGAACATCCTGAAGTTCACGCCCAAAAAGTCGGCTCAGCTCATCAGCAAGGTGTTGTATTCGGCCATCGCCAACGCTGGGCAGATGCCCGGCTGCGACGTGGACGCCCTCGTGGTCGGCAATGTGATGGTGAACGAAGGCCCGTCGTGGAAGCGCATCATGCCGCGCGCCATGGGCCGTGCTTACCGGATCCATAAGCGCACCAGCCACATAACCGTCATCGTGAAGGAAAAGTAGGGGGGCGCCATGGGTCAGAAAGTACATCCGATCGGGTTCCGCCTGGGTTACAACAAGAACTGGCTTTCCCGCTGGTTCAGCAAGAAGGACTATCCGGCCTTCGTGCTCCAGGACGATCAGCTCCGTAAGTACGTCAAGAAGAAGCTCTACCACGCGGGTCTCGCCAAGATCGAGATCGAGCGCGCTGGTGGCAAGGTGCGCCTTGTGCTGCACACCGCCCGTCCGGGCATTGTCATCGGCCGCAAGGGCGCGGAGATTGAAAAGCTGCGCGACGACCTGAAGAAGGAGTTCGGCTGCGACATCACCATCGAGGTGAATGAGATCCGCCGTCCCGAGGTCGAGGCCCAGCTCGTGGCCGAGAGCATCGCGACCCAGCTGGAACGCCGCGTGGCCTTCCGCCGGGCCATGAAGCGCACGGTCGCCCTGTCCCGCAAGTTCGGAGCCGAGGGCATCAAGGTTGCCTGCGCTGGCCGCCTGGCCGGCGCCGAAATCGCCCGCTCCGAGTGGTACCGCGACGGCCGCGTGCCCCTGCACACCCTGCGCGCCGACATCGACTTCGGCTACGCCACCGCTAAAACCACTTATGGTATCATCGGTGTGCGGGTGTGGATCTTCAAGGGTGAGATTCTCGACGAGAGAGGTAAGTAATGCTGTCTCCTAAAAAACTGAAATACCGGAAGAAGCAGAAGGGCCGGATCAAGGGGCCTGCCGTTAAGGGCAGCACCATCGCCTTCGGCGACGTGGCCCTGAAGACCCTGGAGCCCGGCAAGCTGTCCAGTCAGCAGATCGAGGCCGCCCGTATCGCCATCATGCGCCACATCAAGCGCGGCGGTAAGGTCTGGATTCGCATGTTCCCGGACTACCCGGTCACCAAGAAGCCCGCTGAAACCCGCATGGGTTCCGGCAAGGGCGCTCCCGAGGGTTGGGCCGCTCCGGTCCGCGCCGGGCGCATCCTGTACGAAGTCAAAGGTGTCGAGCTTGAGGTGGCCAAAGTGGCGCTTACCCGCGCCATGCACAAGCTGCCTGTGAAGACGGTCATCGTGGTGAAGGAGGGGGCTGAGTAATGAACGTGAAAGACATCCGCGCCCTGGACGCCGCCGAGCTGTCCGCCAAGCTGGCCGAGTTCCGCAAGGAGCTCTTCAACCTGCGCTTCCAGCATGCCACCGCGCAGCTGGAGAACACGCAGCGCATTCCCGCTGTCAAGAAAGTCATCGCGCGCATCCTGACCGTTCAGCGTCAGCGCGAACTGGGAGCATAAGCCAATGGCTGAAACCACTCACGAAAGCAACCGGCGCACCCTGACCGGGACCGTGGTGAGCGACAAGGGCGACAAGACCATCGTGGTCAGCGTTGCCACCCTTGTGAAGCACCCCCTGTTCAAGAAGTACATCCGTCGCCGCAAGAAGTTTATGGCCCATGACCCCAACAACGACTGCGGCATCGGCGATACCGTGACCATCATCGAGCATCGCCCCATGAGCGCCCGCAAGCGTTGGCATCTGTCCAAAATTGTTGAGAAAGCGGTGTAGGTGTAGCCATGATCCAGAGCGAAACCAATCTCGACGTCGCCGACAACTCCGGCGCCAAGCTGGTGTGCTGCATCAAGGTGCTCGGCGGCTCCAAGCGTCGTTACGCCTCCGTGGGCGACATCATCGTGGTGTCCGTGAAGGACGCCATGCCCCATTCCAAAGTGAAGAAGGGCGCCGTGATGAAGGCCGTTGTTGTGCGCACCCGCAAGGAAGTGGGCCGTCCCGACGGTTCCTACATCAAGTTCGACAGCAACTCCGCCGTTCTTCTGAACAACGCCAATGAGCCCCTGGGCACCCGTATCTTCGGGCCCGTCGCTCGCGAGCTGCGTCTGAAGAACTTTATGAAGATCGTATCCCTGGCCCCGGAAGTACTGTAGCTTCTGGTATTGGGACGAAAGGATAGCATCATGAACTGCAAGATTCGGAAAGACGACAAGGTCATGATCCTTGCCGGCAAAGACAAGGGCAAGATCGGCAAAGTGATCAAGATCCTTCGCAAGAAGGACCGTGTCCTTGTCGAAGGCGCCAACAAGGTCAGCCGTCACACCAAGGCCAATCCCTACGCCAATCAGCCTGGCGGGATTGTGGAAAAGGAAGCCCCGGTGCACGTTTCCAACGTCGCTGTGGTCTGCAACGCCTGCGCCAAGGCCACCCGCGTCGGTTACCGGGTGAACGAGGACGGCAAGAAAGTTCGCTTCTGCAAGAAGTGCAACGAAACCATCCAGTAGGTGTGCCCCATGAGACGGCTTGAAAAAGATTACAACGAGCGCGTGGTGGCTGAGCTCAAAAAAGAGTTCGGCTACAAGTGCAACATGGAGATCCCTCGCGTTGAGAAGATCTCCCTGAACATCGGTCTCGGCGAAGCCAGCCAGAATGCCAAGCTCATCGACGAAGCCGTCATTGAGCTGACCAAGATCGCTGGCCAGAAGGCCGTGGTCACCCGGGCGAAAAAGTCCATCGCGGCCTTCAAGCTGCGCGAGGGACAGCCCGTCGGTTGCCGCGTCACCCTGCGCGGAGAGCGCATGTGGGACTTCTACGACAAGCTGGTGTCCTTTGCTCTGCCCCGTGTCCGCGACTTCCGTGGCGTTCCTGACCGTGGCTTCGACGGCCGCGGCAACTTCACCATGGGCATCAAGGAGCACACGATCTTCTTCGAACTGGAGATCGACAAGGTGGAGAGGGTCAAGGGCATGAACATCACCATCTCCACCACCGCGAAGACGGACAAGGAAGGCAAGCTTCTGCTCGACCTCCTTGGCATGCCTTTCAAAAAATAGGAGGAAACCGGTTTGGCCAGGACAAGTCTCAGGGTGAAAGCCCAACGCAAGCCGAAGTTCAAGGTCCGGGCGTACAATCGTTGCCCCATCTGCGGTCGCTCCAGGGCGTATTTGCGCAAGTACGGCTGCTGCCGCATCTGTTTCCGCAACAAGTCCCTGGCTGGCGAACTCCCCGGCGTGCGCAAAGCCAGCTGGTAAGTCCAAGGAGTACTGACAATGTCTGTCGTTGATCCCATTGCCGACATGCTCACGCGCATCCGCAACGCCCATGGCGCCTTCCACTCTACCGTGGAAATGCCCGGCTCTAAGATGAAATCGGCCATCGCCGAGATCCTCAAGGCCGAGGGCTACATCATTGATTGCGCGAGCGCTGAGAATTCGCTCAAGCTGACCCTCAAGTACGCCGGCGGCAAACCCGCCATCAGCGGCCTGAAGAAGGTCAGCACCCCGGGACGCCGCGTGTACGTCGGCGTCGAGGACATCCCCAAGGTCCAGAATGGCCTGGGGATCTGCATCCTGTCCACTTCCCGCGGCTTGCTCGCGGGCGGACAGGCCGCCGCCGAGAAGATCGGTGGCGAACTTCTGTGTGAAATCTGGTAAAAGAGGTCAGTCATGTCTCGAATCGGGAAAAAACCTGTTCCCATCCCTGCCGGGGTGGAGGTGAAAGTCGGCGCTGAAGCCGTGCAGATCAAGGGCCCCAAGGGTTCCTTGTCCACCCCCGTGCATCCGAGCGTCACCTACGTGGTGGAAAGCTCCGAGATCACGGTCAATCGCGTGGACGACACCCGTGTGGCGTGCAGCCAGCACGGGCTGCGCCGTACCCTTCTGGCCAACTGCATCGAAGGCGTCACTAAGGGTTTCCAGAAGACCCTTGAGGTCATCGGCGTTGGTTACAAGGTCGCTGTCCAGGGCAAAAAGGTTGTGCTCACCGTGGGCTTTTCGCACCCGGTGGAGTTCCCCCTGCCCCAGGGCATTGATGCGGCGGTTGACGGCAGCAAGCTGAATTTGACCGGCATCGATAAGCAGCTTTTGGGCGAAGTGGCCGCGCAGATTCGTCGTGTGCGCCCGCCCGAGCCGTATAAGGGCAAGGGCATCAAGTACGCGGAAGAACACATCAGGCGTAAGGCCGGCAAGTCCGGTTCCAAAAAATAGCGGAGTGCGGCTATGAAGATGACCAAAGAACAAGCGCGGGCTCGCAGAAAGCTGCGCATCCGCAAAAAGGTGAACGGCACCGAGCAGAAGCCCCGTCTGGTGGTGTTCCGCTCCAACGTGCACATCTACGCTCAGCTCGTCGACGACGAGACGGGCGCCACTCTGGCGAGTTCTTCCACTCTCGTTCTGTCCCGCGCGGGACAGACGGCTCGCGCCAACCGCGAGGGTGCGGCCATCGTCGGCAAGGATATTGCCGAGAAGGCCAAAGCCAAGAACATCGAGGCCGTGGTCTTCGACCGCAACGGCTACATCTACCACGGCCGTATCAAGGCCCTTGCAGACGGCGCCCGCGAGGGCGGCCTCAAATTCTAGGGTGGGTTGACATGGAACAGAACGATTCCGGTTTCATCGAAAAGATCGTGTACTTGAACCGCGTGGCCAAGGTCGTCAAAGGCGGCCGTCGGTTCAGCTTCAGCTGCCTGGTGGTCGTGGGCGATGGTCAGGGCAAGGTCGGTTACGGCCTTGGCAAGGCCAACGAAGTCCCCGAAGCCATCCGCAAGGCCACTGACCGCGCCCGCAAGGACATGATCACCGTGCCCGTGCTTGACGGCACGCTGCCCTACGAAGTCCTTGGCCGCTTCGGCGCTGGCCGCGTCATGCTGAAGCCCGCCAGCCGCGGTACCGGCATCATCGCCGGCGGCCCGGTGCGCGCGGTCATGGAGGCCGTGGGCATCCACGACATCCTGACCAAGGCCATCGGCACGTGCAACCCGCACAATGTGCTGCGTGCCACCATGTGTGGCCTGGCTTCCCTGCGCAGCGCCGAGAGCGTGTCCGACCTGCGCGGCAAGACGCTGTCCACTCCCAGGAAGTAAGAACCCCGCTCGCCGGGTTCACATACGAGGTTTGCCGTGATTACGATTAAACTCCTCCGCAGCCGCATCGGTTGTTCGCCCGCTCAGCGCAAGACGCTGGACGCTCTGGGCCTCAAGCGCATCCGGCAGGAAAATACGTTTGAGGAAGCCCCTTCTGTTGCGGGCATGGTCGAGAAAGTGAAGCACCTGGTTGAGGTGACCAAGTCATGAGACTGCACGAACTGTATCCCTTCCCGGAAGAATACGCCCAGCGCAAGCGCGTTGGCCGCGGTCCCGGCTCCGGCTCCGGCTGCACCTCCGGGCGCGGCAACAAGGGCCAGAACTCCCGCTCCGGCGGCGGCCGTCCTGCTTGGTTCGAAGGCGGCCAGATGCCTCTGGCCCGCCGTCTGCCCAAGCGTGGCTTCAAGAACCCGCACCGTGTGGTGTACGAGGCCATTAACCTCGACCACCTGCTTGCGGCCTTCCCCGGCGCCACCGAGATCACCCTTGAGGCGATCTACGAACGCGGCCTGTGCAAGGCCGGCGCTCCGCTGAAGATCCTCTCCCGCGGCGACGTGGCCGTGAAAGTCAGCGTCGAGGCTCATCGCTTCAGCGCTGCCGCTGTGGAGAAGATCACCAAGGCTGGCGGAACCGTCAAGGCTCTGGAAGGTTAATCAACTGTGGCGCTCTCCGGTGTTGAAAATCTCGCCCGCCTGCCCGAGCTGAAGAAAAAGCTCCTCTGGACCTTCGTTCTTCTGGCCGTGTACCGCCTCGGGATCCATATCCCGGTGCCGGGCGTGGACAGCCATGCTCTGACGGAGTTCTTCAACAGTGCTTCGAACACCCTGTTCGGCCTGTTTGACATGTTCTCTGGCGGCGGCTTGAAAAAACTGTCTATTTTCGCACTGGGCATCATGCCCTATATCTCCGCGTCCATCATCCTCCAGTTGCTGACCGTGGTGAGCCCCGAGCTCAAGCGGTTGTCTAAGGAGGAGGGCGCGGAGGGCCGTAAGAAAATCACCCAGTACACGCGCTACGGCACGGTGCTCATCACCTGCATCCAGGGTCTCGGCGTCGCCGTGGGCCTGGAGAGCATGATGAGTCCCACCGGGCAGTCCCTGGTCCTCTTCGGAGGCTGGGGTTTCCGCCTGGTGACCATGGTCACTCTGACCGCGGGCACCGTGTTCCTCATGTGGTTGGGTGAGCAGATGACCCAGAAGGGCATCGGCAACGGCATCTCCATGATCATCTTCGCCGGTATCGTGGCTGGTTTGCCTTCGGCGCTGGTGAACACCTTCCGGCTGGTGAGCGCGGGCGAGCTTTCGCTCATCATGCTCCTGCTCATCCTGGCGCTCATGGGCGCCGTGCTGGTCTTCATCGTCTTCGTGGAGCGCGGTCAGCGCCGCATCCCCATCCACTACGCCAAGCGCATGCTCGGCCGTAAGATGGTGGGTGGCCAGACCACGCATCTGCCTTTGCGCATCAATGTGGCGGGCGTCATTCCGCCGATCTTCGCGTCGAGCATTTTGCTCTTCCCGGCCACGCTGGCGAACTTCTCCAGCGTTGAGTGGCTGAAGCAGATCTCGCAGCACATGACGCCTTCGTCGATCATCTATAATGTCCTGTTCATCGCGCTTATCCTGTTCTTCGCCTACTTCTACACGGCCATTCTCTTTGATCCCAAGGGCATCAGCGAGAACATCCAGAAGCAGGGCGGGTTCATTCCGGGCATTCGTCCGGGCGCGAAGACCCGTGAGTACATCGACAAGGTGCTCGCCCGCATCACCCTTTGGGGCGGCATCTATATGTCCGTTATCTGTGTTCTGCCCATGCTGCTCATCAGCCAGTTCAACATTCCCTTCTACTTTGGCGGCACCAGTCTGCTCATCGTGGTGGGCGTGGCCATGGACTTCATGGGCAAAATCGAGTCGTACCTCATCTCCCGTCAGTACGAAGGTCTGATGGGCGGAGGCAAGGCCCGCATCAAGGGCAGGCAGTAATTGAAAAAGGCACGCGGCATCTTTCTCAAGAATGAGAAGGAGCTTGGCCTCATGCGTGAGGCCGGGCGCATAGTGTCCTGTATCTTGGATGAGATTGGCAAAGCCGTGAAACCCGGCGTGCCGACCATGGTCTTTGAAGACATCGCTCGCAGAATGTGCGATGAGTTCAAGGTGAAGCCCGCATTTTTGGGCTACCTCGGCTTCCAGTACGCAATCTGCTGCTCCGTGAACGAGGTCATCGTGCACGGGTTCCCCTCCACTGAGCATATTCTCAAGGAGGGAGACATAGTAAGCATTGATATGGGCGTGGTGTACCAGGGTTTCCACGGCGATTCCGCAAGGACCTTCGCTGTGGGAGTTGTAAGCCCTGTTGCTAAACGCCTTATGGATGTGACGAAAGAGTCCTTGGATCTGGGCATTGCCCAGGTACGCAGCGGAGCGAACCTCTACGACGTTTCCGCCGCCATCCAGACTCACTGCGAGGATGCTGGTTTCGGCGTTGTTCGGCGTTTTGTGGGGCATGGCATTGGTGTCAAGCTGCACGAGAAGCCTGAGATTCCGAACTTCGTACCCCGCGGGCTTGCCGGTGTGACGCTCAAGCCTGGCATGTGCCTGGCCATCGAGCCGATGATCACCGAGGGCAGTTATGATGTGGATATCTTGGAGGATCGCTGGACAGCGGTGACCAAGGACCGGAAGCTCGCCGCCCATTTTGAGCATACCGTGGCGGTGACCCCTGATGGACCGGTTATTTTGACGGTCAGTGATTAGAAAATGCTTGCGTTCTTTCGGCAACGCATATATTTTCCTCCGTCTTAAGATTGGTCGTTAACGCTCGGCCTCTGGCCAAGCATACTGTGTAGAACGGCACCTTTACGTAAGGAGCCGAGCAAGTGGAGTAGGGCATGAAAGTACGGCCTTCCGTGAAGAAGATGTGTCCCAAGTGCAAAATCATCCGTCGGCGCGGCGTTTTGCGGGTTATCTGCGAGGATCCCCGCCACAAGCAGCGCCAGGGTTAAGAGAGGGGTACAAGAGTGGCTCGCATTGCTGGCGTTGATCTGCCCAGAAACAAGCGGCTGGACATCGCGCTGACGTATATCTACGGCATTGGCCGTACGACAGCGCTTTCGATTCTCGACACCGTCGGAATCGATTGGACAAAGAATACCGACGTTCTCTCCAATGAGGAAGTTAACCTCATTCGCGTGGAGATCGAGGCCAACCACAAAGTCGAAGGTGACCTGCGTCGCGACGTGACGCAGAACATCAAGCGCCTGATGGACATTGGCTGCTACCGTGGCCTTCGCCATCGCAAGGGCTTGCCCGTGCGTGGACAGCGCAGCCACACCAATGCTCGCACCCGCAAGGGACCGCGTCGCACCGTGATGGGCAAGAAGAAGGCTCCCGCCAAGTAGGCGGTGATCCTTCCCGAAGGAAACAAATCTCGGACGCCATGAGCAATCATGGTGTCCGTGCTTTTCCGAATGATATGATCGCCTGCGGGCGAAGCGAGGACAGACATGGCTAAACCCCGTCGCACAGGGAAAAAGAAAGAGAAGAAGAGCATACCCGTTGGCTTGGTCCACGTGCATGCCAGCTTCAACAACACCATCATCAGCTTCACCGACCTGAAGGGCAATGTGGTGAGCTGGGCCAGCGCTGGCGCCTCCTTCAAGGGCTCCCGCAAGAGCACCCCGTTTGCCGCGCAGATCGCCGCCGAAACCGCCGCCCGCAAGGCCCAGGATTGCGGCATGCGTCTGGTCGGCATCTTCGTCAAGGGCCCCGGGTCCGGGCGTGAGGCCGCCATGCGCGCCATCAACAACGTGGGCATGAAGGTCAGCTTCATCCGCGACGTGACCCCCATCCCGCACAACGGCTGCCGGCCTCCCAAGCGCCGTCGCGTCTAAGACCCAAGGAGGAACAACTTGGCTCGTTATACCGAAGCGAAATGCAGGCTCTGCCGCCGCGAAGGCCAGAAGCTTTTCCTCAAAGGCGACCGTTGCTTTACGGACAAGTGCGCCTATGAGCGCCGTCCGTACGCCCCTGGTTTTGCCGGCAAGCTTCGCAAGAAGCTGTCCGACTACGCCGTGCAGCTGCGTGAAAAGCAGCGTGTGCGTCGCATGTACGGCATTCTCGAGGGTCAGTTCCGCAACTACTTCAAGCGTGCGGAATCCCAGAAAGGCGTCACCGGCGCCAACCTGCTGATCCTGCTTGAACGTCGCCTGGACAACGTGATCTACCGCCTGGGCTTCGCCAATTCGCGCGATCAGGCCCGCCAGCTGGTGCGTCACGGCCTGTTCAGCCTGAATGGCCGCAAGGTGAACATTCCGTCTCTGCAGGTGCGCCCGAGCGATGTCATCGAGGTGCGCGAGAAGAGCCGTAAGGTCCCGGTCATCACCGAGGCTCAGGAAGTCATCGCCCGTCGTGGCTGCCCTTCTTGGCTCGAGAGCGACGGCGCCTCTTTCAAGGGCGTTGTGAAGGCTCTGCCGACCCGGGAAGACATCCAGTTCCCGATCAATGAGCAGCTCATCGTCGAACTGTACTCCAAATAAGCAGGTGTAGGCATGCTTATTCAAAACGGCGACAAGCTTATCAATACACGCAACTGGTCCGAGCTGGTGAGGCCGGAGCAGCTCGCGCGCGACCCCAAGTCCACGGACATGTACGGGAAATTCGTGTGCGAGCCCCTGGAGCGCGGATTTGCCACAACCATTGGCAACTCGCTCCGGCGCGTGCTGTTGTCTTCGCTGCAGGGCGCGGCCATCGTCGCCGTCCGCATCGAAAGCGTGCAGCACGAATTCACCACGGTCAAGGGCGTGCTTGAGGATGTCACCGAGATTATCCTCAACCTCAAGCAGGTCCGCCTGGCCATGACCAGCGTCGAGCCGCAGAAGCTCGTGCTGGAAGCCAAGAAGAAAGGCCCGGTGACCGCCGTCCACATCAAGGAAAATCAGAACGTGCGCGTCCTGAATCCTGAGCAGCCCATCGCCACCCTCTCCGAGGACCGCGAACTGCGCATGGAGCTTGAGGTGCGCATGGGCAAGGGCTATGTGCCCTCCGAAATGCACGAGGGACTGGACGACGAGATCGGCCTCATCACCATGGATGCGAGCTTCTCCCCCGTGAGAAAGGTCGCCTACATGGTGGAGCAGGCCCGCGTTGGCCAGATGACCAACTACGACAAGCTGCTGCTTGAGGTTTGGACCGACGGCTCCCTGTCCCCCGAGGACGCGGTGGCCTACAGCGCCAAGATCCTGAAGGACCAGCTGAGCGTGTTCATCAACTTCGACGAGCAGTCCTCGGACAAGAAGAAGAGCACCGACCTTGACATGGATCTCAATCCGAACCTGCTCAAGAGCATCGACGAGCTTGAGTTGTCGGTTCGCGCCACCAACTGCCTGAAGGCCGCGAACATCGCCTTCGTGGGTGAACTGGTCCAGCGCACCGAGGCCGCCATGCTCAAGACCAAGAACTTTGGCCGCAAGTCCCTGGATGAGATCCGTCGCGTTCTGGAGAGCATGGACCTGCGCTTTGGCATGACCGACGAGGTCCTTGAGAAAAAATTCCAGGAACTGCTCAAGAGGAAAGAAAGAAATGAGGCATAACAAGTCCGGGCGTAAGCTCAACCGCAATAGCTCCCACCGTAGCGCCATGTTCAAGAACATGGCCCGGGCCGTCATGACTTACGAAACCATCCGCACCACCGAGGCCAAGGCCAAGGAACTGCGCGGCGTGGTGGACGGCCTCATCACCCTGGCCCTGAAGAACGACCTGCCTGCGCGTCGCCAGGCCTTCAAGGTTTTGGGCAACCACCAGCTCGTCAAGCGCCTGTTTGATGAAGTCGGCCCCCGCTTCACCGGCGGCGCGGGCGGTTACACCCGCATCGTGAAGCTCTCCCAGCCCCGCGTGGGCGACAGCGCTCCCATGGTCATCTTCGAGCTGACCAAGCTCGCCGAGAAGGCCGCTGCCGAACCCGCCGCCAAGGCCGAGGAAAAAGCCGCCGAGTAGGCTCTCTCCTAGGTGCTGGCGTAAGCACAGCGTTTAAAAAAGGACGGTTCGCCGTCCTTTTTTTTGTCTTGCGCTATAGGTATGCTAAATGCTATGTCTCTTTGATATCGGAGGTAGGGAATGGATTTCCGAAAACTTGAGGCCTTTTGCAAGGTCTATGAATTGAAAAGCTTTTCAAAGGCCGGGCTCGAGCTTCAGCTTTCGCAGCCCACCATCAGCGCGCACGTCGCCAACCTTGAAGAAGAACTTGGCGTCCCGCTCTTCGATCGCCTTGGGCGCACTGTGTTGCCCACGCAGGCAGGGGAAGTGCTGTACCGTGGCGCCAAACAGGTTTTTCAGCAGGTGGGGCGCATCAACTCCGAAATCGGGCTCCTGCGCGACATGGTCGTGGGCGACCTGCTCCTTGGCGGCAGCACCATTCCGGCCAACTATATCCTGCCGAATCTGCTCAAGACTTTTCTTGGCCTGTACCCGTCCTTGCGCGTGCACATGACCATCGGAGACACGGACTCCATCATCCGCCAAGTGGGGCAGGGCCGGCTGGAACTTGGCATCGTCGGCTCGCAGCCGGAACAGCAGGGCATCGCCTCTTATCCGCTGCACCGCGACGAGCTCGTCATGGTCACCGCCCCCTGTCTGAGCGAAGGCAAGCCGGAGCCCAAGAGCCTCCGTGAGCTGCGCTCCTGGCCCTGGATCCTGCGCGAACGCGGGTCCGGCACCAGGCGCTTCATGGAAACCCTGCTCAAGGGCGCGGGCATTCCCATCAGCGACCTCAAGGTGAGCTTGTGGGTGGAGAGTACCGAGGCGGCCATCCAGTGTGTGCGTTCGGGCCTTGGCGTCAGCGTGGTCTCCAAACTCGCCGCGCAGCCTTACCTGGACCGTGGCGAGCTGGTGTGCCTGGACGTGATGGCCCAGAAGCTGGAACGCTCCTTCTATCTCATCCTGCGCCAGGGGCGCGAGCTGCTCCCCGCGGCCAGCCTGTTCATTGAGCACGTGCGTAACGCCACCAAGGGCTAACGAGCCCGCGCCACAGATAAGGGCCGCCTTGCAGTTGCGAGGCGGCCCTTTTTCATTGCTGGCCCGGCTGGCGAATCACGCGCTTAGTCCAGCGGCAGAAAGCACAGCTCCGGAACGGCCGGGATGACGCCCGCCCCGGCCAGCCGCTCGTAAAACAGTCTGAGGCCCGACAGTTCCTCCTCGCCCAGATCATACACCAGCCCGTCGAAGTACGAGCGCATCTCCGCTTCGGTCAGAATGCTGCTGGGCGCGGCTACGGCGGAAATGCGATCCAGGTGCGCCTGGCCCCATTTCTTGGCTTCGATGAGCAGGCGTGCGCCAGCGGCAACCTCTGCGGCGCGCGTGCGCACGGCCTCGCGGCTGGCTATCCATAAACCGAAGATGAAGGGCAGGCCCGTCCATTCTCGCCAAGCCTCGCCTAGGTCCATGCGATACGGGTAGTCCGGGTGGCGGCGCAGGTTCAGCGCCTCGTCTCCGATGCACAGGATGGCCTCCGGCCTCTGCCCGCTTTTGAGCAGGGCCGTGGCGTCGCCGGTCTCATAACGCGGGGTGACGCCGATGTGCTGCCGGAGCAGCAAGTCCACCAGCGCGGCCGAGGTATGGGACTGGGCGCTGGCCAGGATGGTGGTCCCGTCCAGGTCTTCGGGCCTTGTGCGGCACAGCAGCAGCACGCTCTGCACCGGGCCCCGGCTGCCGATGGCCAGGTCCGGCACGATGAAGTACTTTTCCGGGTGCCGGGCGTACTCGATGCACGAGCAGCCGGACAGATCCAGCCTGCCGTGGTCCATGAGGACGTTCAGCTCCGCCGGCGGTCCGGCGATGAGCTCGAAGCCACCTGCCCATTCCGGGGTGAGGATGCCCTGTTCCAACGGGTAGTGCAGGGGCAGCACATTCAAATAGCCGATGCGGCCCAGCTTGATCGGACGGACGTGAGTGCAGGAGGCGTTCATCAGGCCAGGCCCCCCGTGGCGTCAGTCTCGCCGTTTTGCGGCACCAGTTGGTAGTTCATGCGCCGTTGCCGGGGCGTGAACCCGGCCGCCAGCACCAGGGCGTCGATTTCCTCGCGCGTGAGGCGGAACGACACTCCGGCCGCGCGCACCACGTTCTCCTCGATCATGGTGGAGCCGAAGTCGTTGCCGCCGAAGAAGAGCGCGAGCTGTGCGATCTTCGGGCCCATGGTTACCCAGGACACCTGCACGTTATCCACGTTGTCCAGCACCAGGCGCGAGAGGGCCAGCAGGCGCAGGTACTCCACGCTGGTGAGCTGCCGGGCCACAATGTTGGTGTTTTCCGGCTGGAAGGTCCAGGGAATGAAGGCCGTAAAGCCGCCCGTCCTGTCCTGGCTCTCGCGCACATTGAACAGGTGGCGCAGGCGGTCGTCCTCCGCCTCCTCGTGGCCGAACATCATGGTGGCCGTGGTGCGCAGGCCTTGGGCGTGGGCCTCCTCCATGACGGAAAGCCACTGCCCGGCTGGGCATTTGTTGGGCGAAACCTTGGAGCGCACCTCGTCCACAAGAATCTCCGCCCCGCCGCCGGGGATGGAGTCGAGCCCGGCGGCCTTGAGCCGCGCAATGACCTGGGCGGTGGTCAAACCGCTGACCTTGGCGAAATGGACGATCTCCGGCGGGGAAAAGGCGTGCACATGGATGGGGTAGCCGTCCTTGATGAAGGCGAGCATGTCCTCGTACCAGGAGAGCGGCAGGTCCGGGTGGTGCCCGCCCTGCATGAGGATCTGCGTGCCGCCCAGGGCGATGGTCTCCTCGATCTTCTTGCCGATCTCCTCGAAGGAGAGCACGAAGCAGTCCTTGTCGCCCGGGGCGCGGAAATAGGCGCAGAAGCGGCAGGCACATACGCAGACGTTGCTGTAGTTGATGTTCCGGTCCACCACATAGGTCACCATGGGCTCCGGATGCTTGCGCAGGCGCACCTGGTGCGCGGCGTGTCCCAGGGCGTGCAGATCGGCGTGTTTATACAAGGCGCGGGCGGTGTCGAAGTCCAGCCTGGCCCCGGCCGCGGCGGCGTCCAGCAGGCCCTGCAGGGTGGAGGACGAGGGTGCGTCGGTCCAGGGTTTGGCCTCGTCCTTCGGCTGCGACACCGGCCTGAAACGCGCGTCCCGCTCCACCGGCGTCAGGCCCATGCCGCGGATCATGGCCTCAAGCTGGCTCTTGGTCAGGCCTTGTTCGCTGGTGGCCCCGGCCATGTGGCCGATCTTCTCCTCCACCACGGTGCCGTCCAGGTCGTCGGCCCCGAAGAAGAGGGCTCCTTGCGCCTGCTTCACGGTCAGCATCACCCAGTAGGCCTTGATGTGCGGGATGTTGTCGAGCATGAGGCGGCTTATGGCGATGGTCTTGAGCTCGTCCACGCCGGTGAGGGGCTTCTCCACCCGGATGGCGTTGTTCTCGGTCTGAAAGGGCAGGGGGATGAAGCAGGTAAAGCCGTCCGTGCCGTTTGCCACGGACAGGTCCTGCTGCCGGCGCAGGCGGTCCAGGTGGTCCAGCCGGTCGTCGATGGATTCCAGGTGGCCGAAGAGCATGGTGCAGTTCGTCGCCAAACCCAGTTCATGCGCTTCCCCATGGATGCGCAACCACTCCTCGGCCGTGGACTTCCTGGGGCAGATGCGCTTGCGCACCGAGGGCTCGAAGATTTCCGCCCCGCCGCCGGGCAGCATGGCCAGGCCTGCGTCCTTCAGGATTTGCAGCACCTCGCGCGTGCTGATGCCCTCAAGTGTGGCGAAGTGGGCGATCTCCACGGCGGTGAAGCACTTGAGCGTGGCGCCCGGGAATTCGCGCTGCACGGTGGAGAGCAGATCCACGAAGAAGGACAGGCGCAGGTCCGGGTGGCAGCCGCCCACGATGTGCACTTCGCGCGGGGGCAGGGGCGCGTTTTTGAGGCGCTCCACGGCCTGGGCTATGGAAAGCTCGAAGCCGCCCTCCTGGCCTTTCTCCCGCTGGTAGGCGCAGAAGGCGCAGGCGTTGACGCAGACGTTGGTGTAGTTGATGTGCCGGTTGACCACATAGAAGGCTTTGTCGCCGTGCAGTTGCGTGCGGCGGAAGTGCGCCAGCGCGCCTACGGCGGTCACGTCCGGGCAGGCAAAGAGCCTGCGGCCGTCCTCGATGCTCAGGCGCTCCCCGGCGACGACCTTGCGGGCGATGTCCGTCAGGCCGAGGGCGGCGAAGCGTTTCTCGTCAATCGTGTTGGCGTGTGGGGACATTCTGGTCTCCTGTGGGGACCGCAAGGCCCCGGCTCAAGATGTCGGCCAGGGCCGCCAGGCGGTCTTGGCGTATGTTTTCGTCGTCCAGGGAAAGGCCGTAGCCAGCGTCCAGCAGGGCGGAGTCCTGGGCCGTCAGGGCCCGGTCCAGGGCGGCCTCGATGAGGAAGGCTGCGGCCAGCGGGTCCACCTCCGGGCGGATCTCGCCGCGCACCTGTCCGCCTTCCACCAACTCGCGGAAGTAGGTCAGGGCCTCGCCGCGCACCTGGGAAAGCAGCATGGCGCGCATGGGAAAGTCGTCCTGGGTGACCATGCGCCGGTACACCCGCCAGATGAGCGGATGCGCGCGGGCAAAGGCCGCGCCCTCCACAAAAACCCGGCGCAGGCGCGCGGGAAAGGCCTCGCCCGTGTCCGCGTCGCGGATGGCTTTGAGGGGTGCCTTGATCTCGTCCAGCGCGCGGGTGAACAGGTGTCGGAAAAGTCCTTCCTTGCTGCCGAAGTACTGGAACAGCGAACCCTTGGCGATGCCCAGGCGGCCCACGATGCGGTTCACGCTGGCCTGATGGTACCCGTGCTCGGCAAACTCGGCCAGGGACTCCTCAAGCACGCGGCCACGCTTGTGCGGGTCCAGGTTGTCGAAGGTTTGCCGGGGTGTGTCGCGGGGAGTGTCCATGTGCTTGCGCTTGCCTCTGCGGGGCTGGGGGAGTAGTATATCCGTCAAGTGACCGGGTGGTCATTCGTATGCCCGCAGGCCCGGCCTGTCAACCTCGCCACTGAACTTCACAACACAATCCCCTTTGCCCGGAGCCTTCCATGCGCCTTTCCCTGCACTATTCGCCCTGTCCCAACGATACCTTTATCTTCCACGCCCTGGCGGCCGGTCTGGTGCGCGTGCCCGGCGCGGAACTCGACATCGCCCTGGCCGACGTGGAGCGCCTGAACGAGGCCGCGGCCAAACACGCGCCGGACATCTGCAAGGTCTCCGTGGCCGCCGCCGCCGGCGTGCTGGACGAGTACCGCGTGCTGCGCGCGGGCGGGGCACTGGGCCGGGGCGTGGGCCCGGTGCTGGTGAGCAAGGCCTGCGACCGCCTGGAAGACCTGGACGGCAAGCGCGTGGCCATTCCAGGCCGCCGCACAACGGCCAACCTCATCTTCGGCCTTTTATGCCGCGAACGCGGCATCACGCCGGAAATCGTTGAACTGGTGTACGACGAGGTCATGCCCGCCGTGGCTTCCGGCGCCTGCGCCGCGGGCGTGGTCATCCACGAGGGCCGCTTCACCTTTGCCGAGCACGGCCTCTCGCGCCTGCTGGACCTGGGCGCGTGGTGGGAGGAGGACCGGGGCCTGCCCATTCCGCTGGGCTGCATCATCATGCGCCGCTCCCTGGGGCTTGGGCTGGCGCGCGCCGTGGACAACGCCATCCGCGAAAGCCTGCAGCACGCCCGCGCCCACCCCGGGGCCGGGGCGCAGTACATCCGCGAGCACGCCCAGGAGATGGACCCGGGCGTCATCGCCCGGCACATCGAGACCTTTGTCACCGACGCCAGCCTGGACATCGGGTCCGAGGGCGAGGCCGCCGGGCTGGCGCTCATGGCCGAGGCGCGCCGGGCGGAGGGCCTCAGCGAGGCCCCGGCGGACGTGTTCCTGAAGGCGGAGTAGCCGTTTCAGCCCGCCGTGCCGCACGAAAGGAGGACAAGCATGACCCGCACCTACCGGCTGTATCAAGTGGATGCCTTTGCCGAGGGCGTTTTTTCCGGCAACCCGGCGGCCGTGGTGCCGCTGGACGAGTGGCTGCCGGACGAAACCCTGGCCGCCATCGCCGAGGAGAACAATCTTTCGGAAACGGCCTTCTTCGTGCCCCTCGGGTCCGGTGCGTACCGCCTGCGCTGGTTCACGCCCACTTTTGAAATCGACCTCTGCGGCCACGCGACCCTGGCCACGGCCTGGGTGGTCTTCAACGAGCTTGGTTTTGCGGGCCCGCGCATCCGGTTCGAGTCCAAGAGCGGCCCCCTGTTCGTGGAGAAGGACGGCGACCTGCTGGCCCTTGATTTCCCCTCCTGGCCGCCAAAGCGCGTGGAGGTGACGGACGCCATGCGCCGCGCCTTCGGGGCCGAGCCCCTGGAGGCCTGGGCCCTGCGCGACCTTTTGTGCGTGTTCGGGGACGAGGACGTGATCCGCAACATGAAGCCCGACCTCGCGGCCTTCCATGAGATGCCCTACGTGTGCAACATTGCCAGCGCCAAGGGCCATGCGGACGGGGAGTACGACTTCGTGTCCCGCGTGTTCTGCCCGGAGGTGGGCATCCCGGAGGACCCTGTGACCGGCTCGGCCCACAGCCTGCTCACGCCCTTCTGGGCCGAGCGCCTGGGCAAGACGAAGTTCAACGCCTACCAGGCCTCGCGCCGGGGCGGGCGGCTTTTCTGCGAGCTCAAGGGCGAGCGGGTGCGCATCGCGGGACGCGCGGCCCTGTACATGCGGGGCGAGATCAGCCTGGAGGGTAAGCCATGAGCGAGAAACAAGGGGGCGACGCCTCGCCCCATTACAGCATTTCCGCCCGGCAGAGCATCCTTGAGACCCCGGAGGCGCGGGTGACGCTCATGACCCTGGCCCCGGGCGAGGCCACGCCCTGGCACAGGCACAGCGTCATCGCGGACACGGCCTTCCGCCTGGACGGCGAGGTGGAGGTGCAGGCGCGGGAACCCGAGGAGAGCATCCGCCTGTTGCCCGGCGCGCCCTGCCGCATGGAGCCGGGCCGCGTGCACCGCGTGGCCAACGCGGGCGCGACGCCCTGCCGCTTCCTGCTGGTGCAGGGCGTGGGCGCGTATGATTTCGTGAAGGTCCAGGCCTAGGTGGACAGCCTTTTCGTCGCCGTGTCCTGCCTGCTCTTCGGCGTATTGCTGCGCCGCCTGGGCAGGCTGCCAGAGGGCGCGGACCGCACCATCTCCGGCGTGGTCATCCAGCTTTCCGCCCCGGCCGTGTGCTTCATCGCCGCGCGCAACATGCCCATCTCGGCCGAGATGCTCCTGCCTGCCAGCATGGCCTGGATCATCTTCGCCGGGGGCCTCGCCTTCTTCGGCCTGGCCAAGCGGCTCTTCGGCCTCACGCGGGAGACCTTCGGCTGCCTGATGCTCACCACGGCGCTCAGCAACGTGGTCTTCATCGGCCTGCCCATGATCGAGGCCTTTTTCGGGCATGAGCTGGTCTACGTGGCCTTTCTGTGCGACAGCCCCGGCACCTCCCTGGTGTTGGCGATTCCCGGCGTGCTGCTGGCCGCGCACCTCTCGCCCTTTGAACGCCGGGAAGGCGGCCCGGCCAAACAGGTCTGGCTGGCCCTCAAGCGGGTGTTCTCCTTCCCGCCCTTCCAGGCCCTGGTGCTGGGCCTGGCCCTGCGCGGCGTGGTGCTTCCCGATTGGCTGCTCAAGGGCCTGGGGCACATCGGCATGACCCTTGTGCCGCTTTCGCTCTTTTCCGTCGGATTGGGGCTTGCCCTCAAGCCGCCCAAGGGCGCGGGCAGGCCCCTGGCCCTCGGCCTGGCCTACAAGCTGGTGCTGGCCCCGCTCTTGATGCTCGGGGTCATCGTGTTCGGCTTTGGCAACACGGGGCCCGTGGCCCAGGTGGCGGTGTTCGAGGCGGCCATGCCGCCCATGGTGCTGGGCGGAATCCTGGCCACGGACAACGGCCTGGACCCAAAGCTGGCCTCGCTTTTGGTCAGCGTGGGCACGCCGCTGGCCTTCCTCACCCTGCCCCTGTGGCGCTGGGTGCTTGCCGGGCTTTAGAACACGCGCGTCAACAGCAGAAACCAGCCGATTCCGCACCCCAGCAGCAGCCCGCAGGGCATGAGCAGCCGCCGCCACGTGGGGCCGATGTCCGCGCCGAAGAACTGGCAGGACAGGATGAAGCACACGTGCAGGGGCGAGACCATGACCCCGGTGAAGCCCGCGAAGAGCCCCAGCGTCAGGTAGGGCAGCAGCGGGATTTCCACGCCCGTGGCTGCGCCGACATTGTGCAGCACGCCCAGGATGATGGGGAAGGTGGCGCCTACGAAGGCCACGGTGATGCCGGAGATGAGCCCCACCAGAAAGGGCAGGCAGAGGGTGAGGGCGAAGAGCGCGCCCGGGCCGGAGGCCACGCTGGCCAGCTGTTCCACCGCGCCGGAGGCCTGCAGCACGTCCTTGAACACCAGCACAGACACCACCAGCGCCACCAGCCGGTACAGTTCCTTGTCGCGCAGCACCCCGGCCACGAAGCCCGGGCCCACGCGGTTCTGGATGAGCGCGCAGGAGATGGCCAGCAAGAGCGCGGCCATGATGCCCAGCTCAAAGGGCAAATCCGGCGCGAGGAAGGTCATGCCCACCTCGAAGCCCAGGCCGCAGCAGATGGCGATGAGCATGGGCAGGCCCTCGTACAGGGCGGCGCGGATGTCGCGCGGGGCCTCCGCCTGGGGCTGCGCGCCCGCAAGGTGCGCCGTGGCCGGGCGCATGATGAAGCGCCAGCCGAGCGCCATGCACAGAAGGATGCACGGACTGGTGTACACGATGAGCCGCGCCAGCGGCACCCCGGCCAGAGACGAGGTGAGGATGATGCCGGGGTAGAGCGGCCAGCACAGCTCCCACAGGTGCCGGAACCAGTAGTTCACCAGGGCCGTGTCGCGGCGCGCAAGGCCCAGCTCGTCGGCCATGTCGCGCACCAGGGGCGCGGAGAACACCGCGCCGCCGGGCATGGGCAAAAAGCCCACCAGGGCGGGGAAGAAGGCCAGGCGCAGCTTGGGATCGGCCAGAAAGCCCGTGGCGGCCTGCATCAGCCGCTTGGTCTGGCCGCTTTTCTCCAGCACTTCGGAAAGGAACAGGATCAGCGCCAGGATGAGCACGAGGTAGATGGTCTCGCGCTGGAACATGGACAGCGCGGCCACTTGCGCCCAGGCCAACACGGGCATGTGGAAGGAGAGCGCGAGGACCAGCCCGCCCGCGAGGACGGAGAGCCACAAAGGCTGGCGCAGGCGCAGGCCCGCCAGCATGACGCCGAAGGCGAAGAGCACCTTGGCCAGGGGCAGCAGTTGCACAAGGGGGTCGGTCACACGCGTCTCCGGCGGAAAAGAGGTGATGTTGTGCCGTGCTGGCCGCATTGCCAGCAGCACGTGGCGGTGATACTCCCTTTGCGCGCGCAGGTGAAGCCCCGGCCAGAGGCTCTGTCTAGCCAGAAAATTGGCCCGGCCAGGAAATCGACCCGGCCGAAAGCCATACCCCTCGCGCCCCAAAGCCCAGCACAGGAGAAGCCCATGTCCAGCGCCAAAGACGTTCCGGCCTCCGCTCCGGCGGAGAGCCTCGTGCAGGATCCAGAACTGAAGAAGGCCATGCGCGCCCACATGACCGAGGTCATCATGGCCCGCGTGTCCCAGGACGAGGCCCGCCGCGCCGAGGCCCTGCGGGACTACCTGGCCCTGACCCAGGCCGCCGCCGACCTTGCCGCCGCCGACACCCTGTCCCTGATGGTGCCGCCGCTCATGCCCTCGCTGTACCGCCGCTGGATCGGCATGTTCGCCGCGCGCCTGTTCGAGACCGCAAGCGAAGAGCAGCTGCGCGTGCTCTGCGACGGCAGCGAGGAGAACGGCGCGGCCCTGGCGCTGATTTTTGTCATGTTCCTGGAGTCGGAGCGCATGGAGCGCCAGATGAGCGAGGACTTGTGCGCCTTCGGCCAGAGCGTGCAGGGCGAGGAGGGCGTGAGCGCCCAGATGGCCGACGTGGCGGCGGGCTACATCCGCGCCCGCGTGGCCGAGCTGGCCGGCAAGCAGGCGGGCGCGGAGAAAAAGGACAACTAGGCGGTCTTGGGCTGGTCCAGCACGCGCTCCACGGCCTCGGCCACTGCGGCGGCGGCGGGCAGCTGGTCCTCGGCGGCGGTCTCCACCAGGGCGATCTGCAGGTTCAGCTCGCGCGAGAGCGGCACGCTGTGCGGATCGAAGAAGAGCTTCCAGACCACGGCGGCCTTCTGCACACGGTCCAGCCGGGCCAGCACCAGGCCCAGGAACAGGATGGCCCGGTTGTTCTTGCGGTCCTTCTGCAGCAGGCGTTCGAACTCCACCTTGGCCTGGATGTACTGCCCCTGGCGGTACAGGCACTCGCCGTAGCGCTGGCGGGCCTCGGCGTTGTCAGACTCGGCCTGCAGGAAGCTCTTATACAGGCCAGCGGCCGTGGTGAAGTCCGCCGCCGCGAAGGACGTGTTGGCCTGGGCCAGCATGGGCGCTGTTTTTGAGGCCGCGGCCATGGGAGCAGCCTCGGCGCCGCGCGCGCGGTCCAGGAATCCGAACAGCAGCCTGCGCCGCGAAACGTCAATTTCTTCCTTTTTGTCCTGCGCCACCGGTGCCCTCCTGCTGCTCTGGCCCGCAAGGTGCTTGGGCCTTGCGATTCCTGGCGGCAGAGCATACTTCTTTCGGCCACGGGGTCAAGCCGCATTCGCCTGCGGTTATTCTTGCCGCGATTTTGACGAAGGAGCGCGCGCACCATGAGCGGAGAGCTGTTTGGTTGGACCGGGAGGGTGCTGCTCGTGAACCTGGACACGGGCAAAAGCGCGGCGCAGCCCCTGCCGGAGCGCGTGCGCCTGGAATACCTGGGCGGGCGCGGCCTGGGCGCGCACTTCCTGCGCAGCCTGTCCGTCTCCCGCTGCGAGTCCCTGGCCTGGGACGACCCGGACCTGCCCCTGGTCATCGCCGCTGGACCCTTGACCGGCACCGACGCCCCGGCCAGCAGCCGCTGCCATGTGGTCAGCCGCTCGCCCCTCACCGGGGCCGTGGGCGACGCGAGCCTGGGCGGCCGCCTGGGCCTGGAGCTGAAGCACGCGGGCTATGACGCCCTGGTCGTCACCGGCCGGGCGCGCAGGCTCTCCGGCATCGAGATCGACGACGCCAGCGTGCGCGTCACCGACGCCACCTCCCTTTCCCGGCTGCCCACGCCGGACGTGTTCACCCGTTTGCGCGCCTCGCGGCCATCAGGAGCCATCGCCGCCACCGGCCCGGCGGCGGAGAACCGCTGCAGTTTCGCCTCCATCCTGGCGGACGCGCACCACAGCGCCGCGCGCTGCGGCCTGGGCCTGGTGGCCGGGGCCAAGAACCTCAAGTACATCGCCGTGTGCGGCACGGGCTCGGTATCCGTGGCCGATCCTCAAGGGCTGGCCGCAGCCTGCGAGGACATCCTGCGTCTGGTGAACGCCTCGCCCGCGCTCATGGGCCAGCACGGCTTCGCCCGCTACGGCACGCGCAGCCTGTTCGACCTCATGGATTCCCGGCGCATGATGCCCACGGACAATTTCTCGCGCACGCACTTCGTGGACTCGGCCGGGCTGAACGCCCACGCCCTGGCCGAACGCTACCACCCCGTGCGCCGGGGCTGTCCCGGCTGCCCGGTGCAGTGCAAGGCCCTTTCCGGCGATGGCCGTCCCCTGCCGGAATACGAGGCCTTGAGCCATTTCACGGCGCTCATCGGCAACCGCATGCCGGAGCTGGCCCTGCGCGCCAATGACTTTTGCGCCTGCCTGGGGCTGGACCCCGTGAGCGCGGCCTCGGCCCTGGCCTGCCATCGGGAGGTTTCTGGGTGCGACTTTGAGCCGGACCAGGTGCTGGCGCTGTTGCTCGGCATGGCCACGGGCGAGGGGCCGCAAGGGGCTCTGGGTCGGGAGCTGGGCCAGGGCGCGGCGCGCTACGCCGCGGACCAGCGCCGCCCGGAACTGGCCATGCACGTGAAGGGCCTGGACCTGCCCGGCTACGATCCGCGCGGCGGCTACGGCCTAGCCCTGGCCTACGCCGTGAGCACCCAGGGCGGCAGCCAGCTGCGCGCCAATCCGCTCAGCCACGAGGTGCTGCGCAAACCCGTGGCCACGGACCGCTTCAGCTTTTCCGGCAAGGCGCGCATGGTCAAGAACGCGGAGGACGCCCTTGCCGCCGCCGATTCCCTCACCGTGTGCCGCCACCTCATGCTCGCCGCCGGGTTGGAGGAATACGCCAGGGCCTTTGCCGCCGTCACCGGGCTTTCCCCGGACGGAGGCGGCGGCGCGGCGGACCTGCTGCTGGCGGGAGAGCGCACCACCTATCTGGAG
>NZ_DATMYK010000167.1:0-2881 GCF_035560995.1 Humidesulfovibrio sp.
CTGCGCCTTCCGGCCGTTCAAAGCGGCGAGGGGCGTTTCTAGGTGAACCAGCAACAAGAGTCAACCGCTTTCTGCCACTTCACGGGATGTTTCTGAAAAACAACATGATTACAGTATGTTGACAGCACCGAAAAGTGCCTGCTCAAGGCCTGTCTTTGCGCACAATCGGGGTGAGCACCGGGCGCACGTGGTCCATGACCTTCTTGTGCGCGGCCTCATACTCCGGCGTGGCCAGTTCCTGGGCCTCCTGGCGGGTGACGAAATGCATGGCTCCGCAAGGGCACAACTCCACGCAGGCCGGCGGCATGCCCATGGCCCGCCGGCGCTGGCACAGGTCGCACTTGGCCACCGCGTCGTCCAGTCCCGTGCAAAAGATGCCGCCAAAGGGGCAGGCCAGGATGCAGTTCTTGGTCTCGCACCCGGCGCAGAGCACCGGATTCAGCAGCACTGTGCCGTCCTCGGACTTGATGAGCGCCCCGCGCGTGCAACCTTTGACGCAGGCCGCGGACTCGCAATGTCGGCAATACACCGGGGCCATGATGCCCCCTACGGTGCGCGTCATGTTGATGCGCGGCTGGCCGTGGATGAAGCGGCAGGCGGATTCGCAGGTCTCGCAGCCGATGCAACGCGAGTAGTCGATGAACAGGATCTTCTCGTCTGTGCTCATGTGCTCTCTCCCCTGGCCGCCGGGCTAGCGCAGGTCTTCCTTCTTGATGGGCGCGTCCTCGCGGTAGTCCAGCTCGCGGCTCATGGCCTTGAGCGTCAGCCAACGCGACAGGGACTGGGCCGCGCGCAGGCCGGAATACACGGCCTTGCCGATCTTGCTCGGGCCGGTGAGCGCGTCTCCCGCCACGAACACGCCGTCCATGCGCGTCATCTGCAACCAGTGGATCTCGTTCTTGCGCACGGAGTCCAGCCCCAGGCGCTCGGCAAAGGGCGGCGCGGCCGTCTCGCCGATGGCCGCGACGACGATGTCCGCCGGGAGCACCACCTTGGCGCAGGAATCGGGCACTGCGCTGCGGCGTCCGTCCTCGTCCGGCTCGC
The DNA here is from genome assembly GCF_035560995.1 of Humidesulfovibrio sp. GTDB lineage: Bacteria > Desulfobacterota > Desulfovibrionia > Desulfovibrionales > Desulfovibrionaceae > Humidesulfovibrio. The sequence goes on from NZ_DATMYK010000167.1 coordinate 1,045, forward strand.
CCAGGTGGCACTGGATGCACTCGATGCCGCCGACCCGGCCCTTGGCCGCGCCCTCGCCCTCCACGATGCGCAGGGGGGTGACGAGCTCCAGCCACTGCCCGCCCGCAGCCTCGAACTGCTCGATCTCGTGGCTGCCGCACGGGGCCTCCCGCCGCGTGCGCCGGTACACCAGGCTCACGCGGGCAGCCCCCTGGCCCAGGGCGCCGTGAGCCACATCGATGGCCGAGAAACCCGCGCCCACCACCACCACGTTCTTGCCCGCCACGTCGATGTCGCTCATGGCGTCCTTTCTGTACTGCGCCGCACGGATGGGAAAGAGGAAGGCCAGGCCGGAGTAGACGCCTTTCAGGTCCTCGCCGGGCACGTTCAGCTTGCGCGGCTTCCAGGAGCCGGTGCAGAGCATCACCGCGTCGTGTTCGCGCACCAGCTCGTCCAGGTCCATGCAGTTGGTGGAAAGCTCGTCGCCGGTGTCGTCCGCCTGCCTGCGGTCGCAGATTTTGGTGCCGGGATGGAAGCGCACGCCGTAGCGGCTGCTCAGGGTGTCCACTCCGCAGGCGATGCGCTCCGCCGGGATGCGCTCCGCCGGGATGCCGAAGACCATGAGCCCGCCGGGCTTGGGCAGCTTGTCGTACACGTCCACCCGGTAGCCCAGGCAGGCCAGGAACCCGGCGGCGGCCAGACCGGAAGGGCCCGCGCCGATGACGGCCACGGCGCGCCCGTTGCTGCGCGCGGGACCGGGCCCGGCAAAGGCGAAGTTCATGGGCGTGGCGCTGATGGGCATGGAAGCCTCCCTCTCCTATTATATAAGGCGAAGCGGTTCAGTCGGAATTGGAACAGGGGCCGGGCCGACGCCTTACGGGCGCGGAGCCACCAGGGTCATGCCGTCGAAGGTGGGCAAAAGGAGGCCCGCGCGCTGCACGTCCGGCAGCTCGGCCCCGGGCGTCAGGGTGGTGATGGCCACGCGGCCCACCACGAAACGGCCCTCGGCCCCCTGCTCGCTCTTGGTGCGCAGGCCCCAGATGTCGTGCAGGATGATGGCCCGCCCGTCCTTCTGGCCCAGGTAGAGCATGATGTGCCCCGGCTTGTGGAGCAGCGTCAACAGGGGCGCGCCCTTTTCCAGGAGCAGGGCCTCCTTGGCCTCCGGCGCGAGGCCGTTGAACGGAATCCACTCGCCCTGGCGCGCCTGCTGGCGCGAGTTGCGCGGCAGGAACACGCCAAAGGGCGCGTACAGATCAAGCAGCAGGGCCGAGCAGTCGCGGTTGTCCAGATAGCCGCCCCAGCCGTAGGGCTGGCCCATGAGCTGATTGGCCAAGCGGGCGTAGTTGCGCGGGGTCAGCGGCAGAGGCATGGCCGCGGCCTCGCCCGGCTTCAGGCGCACGGCCAGGCTGGCCGCCCGGCCCGAGGCCTCCCGCGCCGGGGCCAAGAGGGTCATGCCGCCCAGGCCGTCGGGTCCGGCAGGGGCCTCGCCGTTCGGGCCGCTGTTCAGGCCGTAATCCAGCAGGGGCAGCAGCGTGCCGATGCGCCCGGGGAAAAGAAAAGCCGTCGGCGCGGCCTCGTCCGCGAAGCTGGCCGCAACCGCCGCGCCCTCCCGGGTGATGGCGGCAAGGGGCAGGCCCTCCCACTGGGCCATGAAGGCCTGGTCCACAAAGGCGATGTCGCGCGCGGGCACCCAGCCCGCGGCCACGCGGCCCTCCACCAGCACCCAGGCGCCGTCGGCGCTCAGGTGCGTGGCCAGCACGGGCATGCCCGCCAGCAGGCCGGAGTTCTGCCAGTAGTCGAAGGGGTAGCCCTCGCCCGGCAGGCCGGGCTTGAGGAAACCGGGCCTGTTGGTGGGCAG
>NZ_DATMYK010000168.1:0-8076 GCF_035560995.1 Humidesulfovibrio sp.
ATGATAGACATACTGATTTTACTGCTCTATGAACAATTGCTTTGAGTCTAATGACTGCGCAGCTCCTCAAGGTAATCTGCCCAGGCCTGCATCATCTTGCGGCGCTCAGGAAGGTGCTGGGCGAAGTTATAGCTGGCGCGGACTTTGTTCCTGTCTCCGTGTGCGAGCTGCCGCTCCACAACGTCAGAAAGCCAGCCCTGTTCATGCAGAATCGTGCTCGCCATGCTTCTAAAGCCATGGCCCGTCATTTCCCCCTTCTCGTAACCCATGCGGCGCAGAGCGGCGAGAACGGCGTTTTCGCTCATCGGTCGGTCAGCGGACCTGGCTCCAGGGAACACATAGCGCCCGCCACCTGTGAGCGGCTGTAGCTCATGGAGCACTTCAAGCGCTTGCCGTGAGAGGGGGACTATATGCTTCTCGCGCATCTTCATGCGAGCGGCGGGGATGCGCCACTCTTCGGCCTCAAGGTCGATCTCGGTCCACTCGGCGTGGCGGAGCTCGCCAGGGCGGACGAAGGTGAGGGGGGCGAGCTGCAAGGCGCAACGGGTCACAGGGGAGCCTTGGTAGCCGTCAATGGCCCGCAGCAGCTCGCCTATCTCCTTTGGCTCGTGGATGCTGGCGAAATGGCGCTTCTTGGGAGGGGCGATTGCGCCGCGCAGGTCTGCGGCTATGTCGCGTTCTGCCCGTCCGGTTGCCAGGGCATAGCGGAATATCTCCCCGCATTTCTGCAGGTCACGGCGGGCGGTTTCAACTGCTCCACGGCTCTCGATGCGGCGGATGACCGCAAGGAGTTCAGGCGGAGTGATCTCGCGAATCGGGCGCGCCCCGATGTAGGGGAAGATGTCCTTCTGAAGGCGCTCTATGACAGTCTTCGCGGTGTTGTCCGCCCAGGTATGCCGGAACTTCTTGTGCCACTCCTCGGCAATGAGTTGGAAGGTTTCACCCGTTGCCCGCTCGACGGCCTTCAGAGCCTGCTTCTCAACGGCAGGGTCAACGCCTTTTTTCAACTCCGTTTGAAGCCTGTCGCGTTCGAGCCGAGCGGCCCGGAGTGATACCTTCGGGTATACCCCAAGTGAGGTGCGCCTTTCGACGCCACCGACGCGGTACTTCCAGCGCCAGAGCTTGGAGCCGTTGGGCATTACCAGCAGAAACAAACCTTCGCTGTCGTAAAGGGTGTACTGCTTCTCTTTGGGAGCGGCGTTCTTAACGGCGGGGTCTGTCAGCTTCATTGGTATCACTTCCGGGCTTGTGGTGGTATCACGGGGCCGTGATACCAAGAGTGATACCAAGAAAATTGTGGCTGTCAATGGACGTGAGTAGACCGCCCTGGACGTTGATCTGGGCTGATTCCTGCGGTTTTATTAACTTTTCGGACTTGTTTGGACTTGGCTGGATTTTTGACTGGCGGAGAGGGTGGGATTCGAACCCACGTACGGATTATTAGTCCGTAACCCGATTTCGAGTCGGGCGCGGTACGGCCACTTCGCTACCTCTCCGCGCGTGATGAGGGCGGGCGTGATGCCGTTTCGAGAGGGCGTGTATACATTGTGGGAGGCCTGCTGGCAAGAGGGCGATGGGCCCCGGCCTCAGCGCTCCAGATCTTCCCAGTTCATCTGCTTGTCCCAGGCCACCTTGCCCTGGCTCTTCTTCATCTTGCGCAGCAGGATGTACAGCGCCCCGGCGCCGCCGTCCCGGGGCTGGGCCGTGCAGAAGGCCAGGGTGATGCGCCTGAGCGGCTCGCGCGTCAGCCAGGTCTGCACCTCCTGGCGCAGGATGCTCAGGCCTTTTGGCGAGTTTTTGCCCCGGCCGGTGATGACCAGCACCATGCGCCGCCCGGCCAGGTAGCTCTCGCGCATGAAGAAGAGCAGCGAATCCAGCGCCTGGTCCGCGTTCTGGCCGTGCAGGTCCAGGTGCCCCTCCGCGGAAAGCCGCCCGGCCTTGAGCTGCTGGAAGATCTTGGAATCCAGCCCGCGCACGAAGCCGTGCATGTACTCGTCCGTAAGCTCCAGCTCGAAGTCGACGTTGCCCTGCATGGCCTGGCGCATGAGCTTGGCCTCGGGGTCGCTTCCATCGTCCTCCGGCTCCTGTGCGGGCGGCGGCGGGGGCTGAATCTGCCTGCCTGCGCCGCTGATCTGCTCCACGCCCTGCATGGCCCGGAAGAACAGGGACTCGTCCACCCCTTCCTCCACGGGATCCTGCACGGCCACGGCCTTGGCGGCCTGGGGCCTGCCCGGGGCCACCTTGCCCTTCTTGCCTTCGCGCAGGGCGGCCTTGGCCTGCTGCAGCAGGCTGGGCTTGGCGTCCTTCATCTTAAGTTCTTTCAGTGCATCCAGAGAGTTGAGCTTCTTTGTCATGGCGTGCCTCGCATGGCTGCCAGCCTACACCAAAGCGCGGCCGGAGCAAAGCGCGGGAGCAGGCACCACGGCGTGCCCGGCTGGACTTCGACCGCCAAACTCGGTAGGAAACCGCTCTCAAGCCCGCCGGACCCCCTGCCTGGGGGCCGAAATTCAGGCGGGGCAAAGCGAGGCCTTCATGCTCAAGATCGAGGATTTGCGCGTCAGCATCGGCGACAAGGAAGTGCTGCGCGGCATCAATCTGCACATCCGCGAGGGCGAGACCTTCATCCTCTTCGGCCCCAACGGCTCCGGCAAGACGTCGCTGCTCATGACCCTCATGGGCTTCTCCGGCTACAACGTCACCGGCGGGCGCATCCTGTTCCGCGGAACCGACATCACCCACCTGCCCATGTACGAGCGCGCGCGCCTGGGCATCGGCATGAGCTTCCAGCGTCCGCCCACCATCCACGGCCTGAAGACGCGCCACCTGGTGCAGATGTGCGCGCGCGGCCGCGAGATCGACCCCGAGGCCATGGCCGCCAAGGTCAACTTCACGGAGTTCCTGGAGCGCGACATCAACGCCGGCTTCTCCGGCGGCGAGATCAAGCGCTCGGAGCTGCTGCAGCTCATGGCCCAGAAGCCCAGCTTCGTGCTCTTCGACGAGCCGGAAAGCGGCGTGGACCTGGAGAACATGCAGCTCATCGGCAAAGTGGTGCGCCGCCTGCTGGACGGCGAGGTGGACCTGCCCCCGGGCATGTGCGCCAAGCCGCTGAAGTGCAAGGTGCGCACAAGCGGGCTCATCATCACCCACACGGGCTACATCCTGGACTACATCAACGCCGACCGCGGCCAGGTGCTCTACCAGGGCCACCTGTGCTGCGAGGCGCGCCCCCGCGACATCCTGGAGCACATCCGCAGCTACGGCTACCAGGAATGCATCAAGTGCCTGAACGAGCCTACCCCGAATGGCGGCCTGAACGTGCTGACCCCGCTCTAGGCCCTGGGAGACGAGAATGAAAGAAGTCAAACTGACCGACTACGCCTTCAAGGGCATCGAGCACGGCGAGATCGCCGACCTGCGCACCCTGGACGAAAGCGACAAGAACCGCATCCTGTATGCGGGCGTGGACGTGGAGTCCGACGCGGCCAGCGCCGTGTTCATGCACATGGACCAGAGCACCGTGCACTGCGAGAGCCGCGATCCCGGCCTGGAGCTGCTGGACATCAAGGCGGCCATGAAGCGCTACGACGGCCTGCCGGAATACGCCTGGAAGCTCGTCCCGGCCGACAAGGACGAGTTCACGCGGAACGTGGCCGAGAACGTCCACGGCGGCTACTTCATCCGCACCAAACCGGGCGCCAAGATCGCCAAGCCCGTGCAGTCGTGCCTGTTCTTGAAGGCCGAAAAGGCCGGGCAGAACGTGCACAACATCGTGGTGGTGGAGGAAGGCAGCGAACTGCACATCCTCACCGGCTGTTCCACGGCCCACAGCACCACCAGCGCCGCGCACCTGGGCATCACCGAATATTACGTGAAAAAGGGCGGCAAGCTCACCTTCACCATGATCCACAACTGGGGCCAGAACGCCTCGGTGCGTCCGCGTTCCGTCGGCGTGGTGGAGGAGGGCGGCGTGTTCCAAAGCAACTACGTGCTGCTGAATCCGGTGGGCACGTTGCAGATGTACCCGGCCATCCACCTGAACGGGCGCGGGGCCATCGCCCGCTTCAACTCGGTCATCGTGACGCCGGAAGGCTCCCACGCCGACTGCGGCAACCGCGTCATCATGAACGCGCCGGACACGCGCTGCGAGATCATCAGCCGCGCCATCACCACCGGCGGCGTGAACATCGCGCGCGGGCACATCGCGGGCAACGCCGTGCCCTGCCGGGGCCACCTGGAGTGCAAGGGCCTCATCCTGGGCGGCGGGCAGATGCTGGCCGTGCCGGAACTGGACGCCACGGTGGAGGGAGTGGACCTCTCGCACGAGGCCGCCGTGGGCAAGATCGCCCAGGACGAGATCGAGTACCTGATGGCGCGCGGCATGGACGAGGCGGAAGCCACCTCGACCATCGTGCGCGGCTTCCTGAACGTGGACATCATGGGCCTTGAGGGCCCGCTGGCCAAGGCCATCCAGGAGCAGGTGGAGCACATCGACGCCAACGCCATGTAGGGCAGGCGCTTCCCAAAACGCTTCGCGCCCCCGCCGGTCCTCTCAGGGCTGGCGGGGGCGCTTTGCTTTCATCGACGCGAGTCGCCATACCAGTCGTCGTCCCCGCTCTTTGCGCCAAGGGGGGGCGGTGAAGCGGACCCATACAGGACCAGGGAGTCCCGTTGGGCAGAGTCCGAATTAGCTGCTTCCCTTGTTACACGTTGGGCACTGGCGTGTTTTTCGAGTAAAATGAACCCCAAACGCGATAAGAGGCGACGAGAAAAGAAGAGCTGTCAGCAGGGCGCCCAGCAACTCTTCTGTAACCAGGGACACCCCAAAAATGCCAATCCCAAAGGTAATGAGAAAGAGCCCATGCCTGTTCCAAGTTTTGGAATGCCACGTTCCACATATAGGGCACTGTACATTGTCCATGTTTGCACGCTGCGGGGCATGGAGGAACCTCAACGCCCCGCCAGTTCTCATTGTTATAATCTGCGCCACCACTCTTCAAGCGCTTTACGCTGTTCCAGCGATTCCCCTTCTTGAGGTGGCGAATCACCTGAACCGCTTGAGTCAGTATTTGTACGCCAGATTTCTTTCACTGTCCCTTTGAGCAAACCAGTGGGAAAGCCCATAAGTCCGCCGACAAGCGCGCCCAAAGGTATGCCAACCCCTGTTGGAGAGCCGACGGCGGCACCACCTATTGCCCCAGTGGCCGCCCCCTTCGCGCCCTCCGCAACAATCCTTTTGCCCTTCGCGCCTGCATCTTCATCATCCAACCCCCACGCATCCACCCGGTTGACCGGATCATCAACGCAGTAGCCGTACCAGTCAGAATCCCCGCCTTTTGCGCCCATGGGGTCGAGCGTGGTGAAGCGGCCGGTGTCCGCGTCGTAGTCGCGCCAGACGAAGCGCGTCAGGCCTGTGTCGGCGTCGTACAGCCCGCCCGCGAAGCCCAGCGGCAGGCGCACCGCGTGTCCGCGCGTTTCCAGCAGATTCCCGAAGGCATCGTACCGCATCGCCTGTACAACGTTTCCGTCCAAACCCGCAAGGGCCAGCGGCGTGCCCAGGTGGTCGGAAACAATGAGGTATGATGCGCTGCCGTTGGTTACGCCAACGGGCGTGCGCCGGGTTGACTTGCGGCAGCCCTGGCAAGGGGCTCTGCCCCTTGACCCCGCCAGGGGGTATGCACCCCCTGGACCCGCAAAGTGAAGATGGCGGCGGCAGGGGTGTCCCCGGGCGGAAAACCTACGGTGTACCCATTTTGCCCTCGCCCGCTTGACTTAAGTCAAGTCGTTCGGCAGAGAATAGGGTAAGTACAAAATTGTATGGTGCCCGCAGCTTGGGTGGTTTGCGCGGGGGCCATGCGGTGTTGGCCCGCCAGGGGTGGCGGGCGTCACGTCTCACATGAAGGCGGTGGGTGGATGAGTGATGAGAAACCTGGAAGACTGAAGTACCTTCTGCTTGGGGGCGCAGTGGCCCTGGCGGTGGCGCTCTTCGTCATGTTGGGGCCGCCCCAGCTGTTGGCCAAGAGCGAGACGCCGGATTTCTGCGCGTCCTGCCACATCCATGAGTCGCACTACGAGGCCTGGTTCCACCAGGGGGCGCACCGCAGGAAAGCCTGCGTGGACTGCCACTTGCCCAACGACAACGTGGCCACGCACTATGCCTGGAAGTCCATCGACGGCATGAAGGACCTGGTGCTGTTCCACGCGGGGCAGGTGCCGGACGACATCCGCATCACCGAGCATGGCCGCAAGGTGGTGCAGTCCAACTGCATCCGCTGCCACGAGTCCACGGTGGAGATGATCAACCAGGAGCGCAACTGCACGGACTGCCATAGGCGCATCATGCACAAGCGCAGCGGCGCCATTGAGACCTACTAGGCCGCAGCGCGGCGCGACACGAACGAGAAATTTCTCCGTTGCAGGGGAACAACGCTTTTTACGGAGGTGGAAGTGATGGCGAAGAAAAAGAGAACCCTGTTCATCGTCGGCGTGGCCCTGGCCCTGGCGTACCTGATCATCCCCTACGGCTGCGCGCCGAGCAAGCCGGAGATGGTCAAGACCGTGCAGATCCCCGACGGCGAGATCGACCCCGAACTGTGGGGCAAGGCCTACCCGGAAGAATTTGAGACCTGGAAGAAGACCAACGATCCCGAGCCTGCCGGAAAGAGCAAGTACAAGCGCGGCATGGACGCCGACCACCTGACCTACGACAAACTGGCCGAGTATCCGTACATGGCCGTCTTGTTCAACGGCTGGGGCTTCGGCGTGGAGTACAACGAACCCCGCGGCCATTCCAAGATGATCCGCGACCAGCTCGAGATCGACGCCAGCCGCCTGAAGGCCGGCGGTGTGTGTCTCTCCTGCAAGACGCCGTACTCCGTGCAGTTGCAGAAGCAGCTGGGCGAGGACTACTACTCCAAGCCCTACAAGGAAATTCTGGCCATGATCCCGGAGAAGAACCGGGAACTCGGCGTGGCCTGCATCGACTGCCACGACAACAAGGACATGGGCCTCAAGATCTCCCGCGGCTACACCCTGGGCGCGGCGCTCGACGCCATGAAGGTTGACCAGAAGAACCTCACCCGCCAGGAAAAGCGCTCCGCCGTGTGCGCGCAGTGCCACGTCACCTACAACATCCCCAAGAACAAGGAGATGAAGTCCGTCGGCCTGTTCTTCCCCTGGCAGGGCAGCAAGTGGGGCGCCATCACCATCGAGAACATCATCAAGGTCATCCGCTCCGACGACTCCTACCGCGAGTGGAAGCAGAACGTCACCGGCTTCAAGATGGGCTTCATCCGCCATCCTGAGTTCGAGCTGTTCAGCAACAACAGCGTGCACTGGAAGGCCGGAGCCTCCTGCGCGGACTGCCACATGCCCTACACCAAGGTCGGCGTGAAGAAGATCAGCGACCACCGCGTGATGAGCCCGCTCAAGAACGACATGAAGGCCTGCATGCAGTGCCACACCGAGACGGCCGCTTGGCTCAAGGAGCAGGTCACGGCCATTCAGGACCGCACCGTTTCCTTGCAGATCCGCGCTGGCAACGCCACCGCCGGCTTGGCCAAGCTGTTTGAGACCACGCACAAGGCCCAGGCCGAGGGCAAGGTCATCGACAAGGCGCTGTACGACAAGGCGCGCGACTACTACGAGGAAGCCTTCTACCGCTCGCTGTTCATCGGCGCGGAGAACTCCATCGGCTTCCACAACCCCACCGAAGCCATGCGCGTGCTGGGCGACAGTCTTGCCTTCGCCAGCAAGGCCGAGGGCTACCTGCGCCAGGCGCTGGCCAAGGCCGGTGTTGACGTGCCGCTGAAGATCGATCTTGAGATCGCCAAGTACCTCGACAACCGCGGCGACAAGAAGATCAAGTGGGACAAGGCCGTGGAGTTCAAGGACCCCTTCGGCGTGCAGGACCACTTCTAGACTGACCCGTTCAGACCAAGGCTAAACGAAGGCCCGTCGCGCAAGCGGCGGGCCTTTTTTGTTCTAGACGGTGATGTTGTTTTGCATATATTGTAGCCTTTTGTGGAGCGCTTCTGGCGGTTTTGAAAGGTGAGTTCAGGAATTGATCGGTAGGGGCAG
>NZ_DATMYK010000169.1:0-2653 GCF_035560995.1 Humidesulfovibrio sp.
CCTCTGGACTCCCTGTGGCCCAATATCCTTGCCCGGCGCGGAAGCCGCCGGACAAGGATATTGGGCAGCGTTGTCCTAGGTCGGCTTGTCCAAAGCCATCCCTGGCGTATTGCAGCCCCCCTGCTCCCTTGCGCCCTGCCCCGAACGAGAAGTCCCGGAGCGCAAGAGCGCTCCGGGACTTCTCGTTCGGCCTGCGGGTCCAGGGGGTGCATACCCCCTGGCGGGGTCAAGGGGCGGAGCCCCTTGCTGCCAACGCCCTTCACACTACTTGGCGCTCACCCTTCTGCGCTTCACGTCAGCGCTTCCGGCATGCTCCATGTCGGGCGGGGGACTGTCTCCGGGTTGGAGCTGCGCCACGGCAGGACTTTCGTTGTGCTGGCCCAGGCTTCCCAGGCGCGCGATGATGACTTCGGGATTAGGGTAGGTCTCTTTCAAGGACAGCAACAGTTCACGGGCCTTTGGCAGATTGCGCTCGGCCTCGTAGGCGTCGGCCAGCAGGTAGGTGCTCATGACGCGCACGTCCTGGGGAGTCTTTTCGGCCGCCAGGATTTCTTCAAGGATGCCTTTGGCCTTGGGCCAGTTCCAGGACATGCCGTAGGTTTGCGCCAGTTCGTACATGGCGCGGCTTTTGGTGTCCATGTCCGGGGCCTGCTTGATGCTCTGGGTGAGCAGATCCACGGCCAGATCGGCCTTGCCCAAGGCGCGGTCGGCAATGGCCATGCGCATCTGGGCCTGAACGGTTTTCGCGGTGTCGCCCCCGGCGGTGTCCAGGCAACGGCCCCAGGCGTCCAGGGCCTTCTTGCGCTGTCCCTGCTGCTCGTACAGCTCGCCCAGGCGAAACAGCAGAGGCCAGTTGTCCTTGGGCCGCGCACCGTATTCTAGGGTGGCGGTTTCCAGCAGGGTCACGGCCTTGTCCGGGTCGCCCTTCATGCCTGCGCAGATCTCCACCAGACGCGTCCAGGCCTCCAGCCTGTATTTGCCTTGCGGATCAGACTGCAGGTAGCGTTCATAGGCGGTTTCGGCTTCCAGGAAGTAGCCGCCGGAGTAGGCTTCGCGGGCGATTGCCAAATCGAGGGCGGGGCCTGAGGCCGCGCCCCGGTCGCAGGCCGTCAGCAGAAGCTGGGCGGCCAGGACCAGGGCGCAGGCGAACAGGAAGGAACGCGAGTTGGTCATGGACCTTATTCCTCGCTGGGCTGATCCCCTTCAATGATGTCCAGGGCCTCGTCGTCCAGGCCGTCCACCGGGTCCAGGCCCTGGCGCTGCACCAGGTCGAAGCCGGCCACGATGGTGCCTTCGTCGAGGTTGATCAGACGCACGCCCTGGGTGGCGCGGCCCAGGTTCAGGCTCACCTGGCGCACCGGGAAGCGCACGATCTTGTTGGCGCTGGACAGGACGACCATCTGGTCGGTCTCGGCCACCATGACGGCGCCCACGACCTTGCCGGTCTTGTCGGTCACGCGCATGTTGATGATGCCCATGCCGGAGCGGGACTGGGCGCGGTACTGGTCGAGCGGGGTGCGCTTGCCGTAGCCGTTCTCGCTCACGGTGAGGATCTGCTCGCGGTCCGGGTCGCCGGTGACGACGCCCGCCACCACGCGGTCCTTGTTGCGCAGGGCTATGCCCTTCACGCCCTCGGTGGCGCGTCCGGTGGGCCGCACCTCGGTGATGGCGAAGCGGATGGCTGTACCCTGCTCGGTGATGAGCACGATCTCGGAGTCGTTCTGCACGCCGCAGACCATCATCAGCTCGTCCTCGGGCTTCAGGCTCACGGCGCGGATGCCAGTAGTGCGGGAGTTGGCGTACAACGCCGCGCTGGTGCGCTTCACCATGCCCTTGCGGGTGATGAACAGGAACTGCCGGTCCTCGGCGAACTCGCGCAGAGTCAGCGCCGTGGCGATGTTCTCGTCCTTCTCCAGGGGCACCAGGTTGGCGATGTGTGCGCCCTTGGCGTAGCGGCCGGCCTCGGGCACCTGGTGGGCCTTCAACTGGTACATGCGGCCCTGGTTGGTGAACAGCAGCAGGTACTGGTGGTTGCTGGTAAGCAGGAAGGTGTGCACGAAGTCGCCGTCCGAGGTGCTTACCCCCGCGATGCCCTTGCCGCCGCGCTTCTGCTGCTGGTAGTGCGAGAGGCTGGTGCGCTTGATGTAGCCGCGGCGCGACAGGGTGATGACGGCTTCCTCGTCGGGAATCAGGTCCTCGATGGCGATGTCGTTGGCCTCGTCGGCCAGGATCTGCGTCTGGCGGGGGGTGGCGTAGTCTTCCTTGATACGCACCAGCTCGTCGCGGATGACGCCCTTGAGCACGGCCTCGTCGGCCAGGATGCTCTTGAGCCAGGCGATGAGCTTCTCCAGCTCCTTCAGCTCCTCAAGCAGCTTCTCGCGCTCCATGTTGGTCAGGCGCTGCAGGCGCATGTCCAGGATGGCCTGGGCCTGCAACTCGGACAGGGTGAAGCGCTCCATGAGGCCGTTCTTGGCGTCGAGGGCGTTCTTGCTGGCGCGGATGAGGGCCACGACCTCGTCGATGTTGTCCAGCGCGATCTTGAGGCCTTCCAGGATGTGGGCGCGGGCTTCGCTCTTGTCCAGGTCGAAGCGGGTGCGGCGGATGATGACCTCGCGCCGGTGCTCCAGGAAGTGGGCCAGGATCTGCTTCAGGT
>NZ_DATMYK010000170.1:0-6040 GCF_035560995.1 Humidesulfovibrio sp.
AACCTCCGTGTCCTTGCCGCCGCGCACGGCCATGAGGTGCAGCAGGTACGGCGCGGCCTCGCCCTGGGAACGCGGGCGCCGGGTGCACAAAATGGCCCGCTGCGGGGCGAGCACCTCCGTCTGCACGAAGAGATTGCTGAAGGCCGGGTGCAGTGCGTCGGCCGCCTGCTGGGCCAGGGCCACCTCGGCGTAGCTGGTGACGTCGATGGCCCGGCGCGTGCGCGCCCGGTTGGTGATGCGCAAGCGCCGCAATTCGATGTCGTCCTCCGGCGAGACGGCGATCTCCAGGCGCGTGTCATAGTCGTTGTCGCGGCGGTGGAACTCTACGCGGTCCTCAGAGAAGATGGCCTCGTAGTGCTTGGGCGGCTTCTGCGTGGGTTGCAGGGCGGTGGACCAGAACTCCCTGGTGGCCACGTCGCGCAGGTAGCAGAAGGAGCCCCAGTTGTCGCAGGTCGCATCCTCGCGCCAGCGCGTCACGGCAAGATCCTTCCAGCGGCTGTAGCCGCCGCCCGCGTTGGTCACCATCACGTGGTACCTGCCGTTTGAGAGCAGCTGCACCTCCGGGCTCGGCGTCTGCGGGGTGTCGTACACGCGCATGGGGGTTTCCGGGAGGCTCGAGGTCAGCTGGCCTTCCGAGAGCTCCGTTGTGTGCGCGAATGAGGCATCCGTCTGCGGAATGCGTTCCTGAAGCAGCGGCAAAGTGGCTTGAAGCTGGGCATCGGCCTTGAAACGCCGCTGCATGGGGCGGCCCAGCAGCTGGCTCGCCAGGGACAGGAAGCTCATGCCCTGGTGGTGGACCATGAAGGAGCGCACCACGGCGCTCGCCTGCCCGCGCGGCAGGCGCGACGGTGTGAAGTCGATGGCCTCGTAGAACCCGAAGCGCGTCTCGTAGCCGTCCTCTGCCAGGCGCAACAGGTTCCGGCAGGCCTCCTGCGGGGCCACCATGAGCGCCATGACCGTGGCATAGGGCGCGATGACCAGATCCTCGGCCAGGCCGCGCTTGAGGCCCAGACCGGGCACGCCGAAGGCCCGGTACTGGTAGTTGCGGTTCATGTCGATGGCGTTGTACCCGCACTCCGAAATGCCCCAGGGCACGCCGCGCTTCCTGCCGTAGTCCATCTGCCGGGCCACGGCCGCGGCGCAGGTCTGGTCGAGCAGTGTGTGCTCATAGCTCGGCATCACCAGCATGGGCATCAGGTACTCGAACATGGAGCCGCTCCAGGACAGGAGGATGGGTTCCCCTCCGGCCGTGGTGAGCAGGCGGCCCAGGGCGAACCAGCTTTCCTGCGGCAGCTGCCCCTGGGCGATGGCCACAAAGGTGGCCAGCCGGGCCTCTGAGGCCAGCAGATCGTAGCAGCTCAAATCGCGCCGCCGTTCATCCACGTTGTAGCCGATGGCGAGCAGGCGCCGCTTCTCGTCATAAAGGAAATCGTAGTCCATGCTGGCCAGCTGGCCGCACTGCGCGGCCAGCGCCTCCAGGGAGGCGATTCTGGCCTGGGCCTGCACTTGGGCCTGCGCCGCCAGGGCCGCAAGCGCGGAACCAGCCTCGAAAGGCGCGCCCGGAGCGAGCCCCCGGGCCAGGGCAGCCAGCACCTGCGGCTCCAGTTCTGCAAGCCCGCGCAGGGTCGGCAGGACCTGCAGGACAGGAATGTCCGCCAGGGCTTCAGGCCAGGCCTCTGGCGCGGACCACGGAGCAAAGAGATCCAGCTCGGCCAGGGCGTCCCGGCATTGGTCAGCCAGGGCGCGCACCCACCAATTCAGCTCGTTGTCCGGTGCGGCGCCCAGCACGGCCAGGGCCGCGCCCAGGGTCTCGATGGCCGAGGCCAGCTGCGCGAGGCGCAGGCGCGTGCCGCCACACGTGGCAGACGCCCCGGGGTGCGTAGCGGCGGCCGGGGCAAGGTCGTGGCGCAGCCCTGCAAGCAGGGCCGGAACATCCGCGCCCAGCTCCGCTGCGGGCATCTCTGAGGCCGCGTCCAGGGCCAGTTCCAGGGTGTCGGCCAAGCTCTCGAACAGCCGGGCCGAAAGGATGGGTTCCCCGGCCAGGGCCAAGAGCCCGGAGCGCAGGGTCAGCAGGTGCCCGGCCAGATTGCCGGAATCCACGGCGGAGATGTACTGCGGCGGCAGGGGCGCGAGGGAGAGCGTGTCATACCAGTTGAAGAAGTGCCCCCGGTGCCGCTCCAGGGCGGCCATGGTCTCCAGGGTGCGCGCGCTGCGCTCCAGCATCCGCCCGCAGGTGATGATTCCGAAGTCGTAGGCCGTGAGATTGGACAGAAGCGCTAGGCCCATGTTGGTGGGCGAGGTGCGGTGGGCCACCACGGCCACGGGATGTTCCTGGTAGTTGTCCGGCGGCAGCCAGTGGTCCTCCGGTCCGACGAAGGTCTCGAAATAGGCCCAGGTCTTGCGGGCTATTTTGCGCAGGAAAAGGGTCTGCGCCCCGGTGAGCCGCTCGCGGTGGCGGGCCAGAGGCAGGCTGAGCCACCAGGCCACGGCCGGGGACACCAGCCAGAGGCCGAGTATGGGCGCGGCGGCCAAAAGCGCCATGGGCCGGAACGAGGCCAGGCCCACGCCCGTGGCCACAGCGAGGAAGGGGGCGAACCACATGGTCCGGCAGGAGCCGACAAGATCCGTGCGGTCCTGGGCGCCCGCCTCGGCCGAGGGGTTCCATTCCAGCAGCCCCCGGCGCGTGACCAGCATGCGCCAGGCAGTGCGCGCCAGGGCATCCAGGCTGAAGAAGGCCTCGTATGGCAGGCAGACCAGGGAGAAGGCGGCCTGGGCGAAGTGCCGGGGCAGCAGGCGCGCCGTGGCGGCAAGGTGCTGGCGCAGGGCCCGGTCCTCGGGCTTCTGCAGCGCGGTCAACCCTGCGGAGACGATAGCCGGCAGCAGGATGACGCCGCACACGGAAAGCGTCCAGAACCAGGCTGAGGCCAGCACGGTCCAGCCCGCCAGCAAAAGCAGCGTCAGCGCCGCGGCCGTGAGGCTGCGCCTGAGGTTGTCCGCAATTTTCCAGCGCGACAAGAGAGACAGCGGATTCGGGCGCGGGCGTCCGTCCGGGCCGGGAACGCCCGGCAAAAGCCAGCGGGCTATCTGCCAGTCGCCGCGAATCCAGCGATGCCTGCGGTTTGCGTCCGCGCTGTAGCGCGCGGGATATTCCTCGTAGAGCTGCACGTCGCTCAAAAGTCCGCACCGTGCGTGGCAGCCTTCCAATAGGTCGTGGCTCAGTATGCGGTTGTCGGGGAAGCGCCCGCCCAGGGTCCGCTCAAAGGCGTCCACGTCGTAGATGCCCTTGCCGATGAACGAGCCTTCGCCGAACAGGTCCTGGTACACATCGGAAACCGCGCGGGTGTAAGGGTCGATGCCGATCTCGCTGGCGCACATGCGCGCATAGCGCGAGCGGTTTGTGCCGGACAGGCTGGCCGCGATGCGCGGCTGGAGGATGCCGTATCCGCCCGTCACGCGCCCCTTCCGCTCGTCGAGGCGCGGGCGGTTCAGCGGATGGGCCATGGCCCCCACGAACTGCCGGGCCGTATCGCGCGGGAGTTGCGTATCCGTGTCCAGGGTGATGACGTACCGCACTTCCTGCAGCACCGTCACATGGCCCACCACAAGGGCAAAGGCTTCATCCCCGCCGCCGCGCAAAAGCCGGTTCAGGTCAGAGAGCTTGCCGCGCTTGCGTTCGCGGCCCATCCACACGGCGTCCTGGGGGTTGAGCTGGCGCGGGCGGTGGAACAAAAAGAAGTTCTCGCCCCCGCTGCCAAGATATTTCCCGTTCAGCCCTTCGATGCGTTCCCTGGCCAGGCGCAACAGCGGCTCATCCTCTGGCAGGGTCTCCGTCGCCGCATCGCCAAAGTCCGTCAGCAGCCCGAAATGCAGGAACTCGTCGCGGTTGGCCAGAAAGCGCACCTCCAGCGCCTTGACCAGCTCCTCGATGCTCCGGGCGCTGGTGAGCATGGTGGGCACAACCACCAGGGTGCGGAACTCCCTGGGGATGCCCTTGGAGAAATCCATGCGCGGCAGCGCCTGCGGCGCCACCAGCAGGGTCGCCAGCCAGTTGGCCAGCGCCACGGCCAGGTGGCTGGCGCAAAACAGACACAGACCGCCGAGTACGGCCAGCCGCCAGCCGTCCAGGCCGTCGCCCGCGGCCTTGCCTGCAAGGCTGGCGGCAAAGAGAACCGTCATGAACAGGATCGCGCCGCAGTACAGGAACAGCGGATGCCCGCGGCCAAAGATGCGCAAGGACCCGGCAAGACCGCTGCGCGCCCGGGCGGTTTGCGCCAAGACCTCCAGGCCGTCATCGATGAGGAAGAAACCCACGTGGGCGGCGCGGTCGCCTTGCCCCTCGCGCACGAGCGCCTCCCGCGCGAGGCCGACGGCCATACGCGCCACCTCGGCCTCGGAAAGCGGGCTGGCCTTGGCCGTGCGCTCCACCGCGTGGCGGTAGCGGTCGCGAGTGGCGAAATCCATGCAGGCGTAAATGCCCGACGGATCTTCGGACAATGTCTGCTCCACCAGGCTCATGGCCTCCACGAAGCCGCGCCAGTCCATGGCGCCGAGCGCCCGCAGGCTGCCGATGCTGTTGCTGATGGACACCTGGTCCGCGGCCTGCTGCTGGTTTTCCGAGCGCACCAGTTCTTCGCTGGTCAGGCCGGATTCGGAAAGCCGCTGTTCGATCCAGGTGAGCGGCAGGGCCAGCGCCGGGCCCTGCCCGTGCAGGCGGCGCGTCAGCTCGGCCACGAAGGAACTGACCATGGGCGGATCGGAACGGGCCATGTCGGCAATGGCCAGAATGAGGTTCTGCGGCTCCCCGGCCGCCACGGCCGTCATCTTGTCGGCCCAGGCCTCGGCACGGTTGCGGTCCAGGCGATGCCCGGCGATGCGCGCCGCCACGCGGCGCAGGTTCTCGATGAGCGTGAGCCGCAGCATGATGGGGATGGCCCACAGCTCGCCCAGGGTCAGCGCGGACACGGACTGATAAGCGGAGACGAAGCGGCGCAAAGTCTCCGGGTCGACACGGCCATCGCCGTGGGCGATGGTCTCCAAGGCGAGGTCGTACACGCGCGGCAGACCGGCCGAGGCTCCCAGGGCCAGGCGCGGCAGCTCGCGGCTGTAGCCCTTGGGCAGATGGCGCCCGGCCGTGCGGATCTGCTCCTCGATGACGTAGAAGTTGTCCAGCAGCCACTCGCCCGCCGGGGTGATCCTGCGTTCCCCCTTCACGTCGAGGGTGAGCAGCTTGTGGACGTCGAGCAGGAGCGTCTCGTTTTCGGCCAGGCGGCCGAGCAGGCGGTCGCGCGTGCGGCCCGTGCCCAGTTGGTGCGCCCCGGCCAGCACCTTGCCGTGCTGCTCCATCTGGTCGGCACTGAAAAGATCCGAACGCAAGGGCGACTCGTCGTGGTTGGCCTTCCGCGCCGCACCGCCAAACAGTGCGCACGGGCTGGGAAATATTCTACTGATGCTGATGTTTTTCATCGCTTGTTTCTCCTGCCGCCATGCAGGAAGCCCGGGACATCCCTCCGAGGGGAGTCGAGGCAGCGCGATGGCTGCCGCCCGGTGTGCATCCACGGGGCGGCGCACCTGCTGCGTAGGGCAACCAGACTGAGAGGCGGGGTGAGGGGTGGGTACGGACGTGGAGGGGATCCGTGTCGGCCGGGGCGGCGTGGCTCGCGAACGCGCCCCGGGAGACGAGAGTGTCCGGGAGATGCCAAAGCATAGCACGAAGGGTGCGGCTTGGCGAGAAAAGCGTGAAAAAAATCTTTTACGGCCAGGCACTCTGGGGCCTTCAGCAAGGAAGGCAGAGCGGAGGTGCGGCACTGCGAATCCGCAATGCAGAAATCGTCAGAAGCCGCTCTGTGCAGGGCCGGCAAAGGTGAAACCGTTGTGTGGCGTTCACGGCGCTCAGTGTGTACGGCATTCGTGATGCCGCGACTGGATCATGGCGGGTTTGCGGCACATGGCCAAAGCGGAGAGTTTTGGGCGTTCTATTTCCTCAATTGACTGGGGGCAGGGGCGGCGCGCCTGTTTCCTGTCCGCTGTCTTTGTCTACGCC
>NZ_DATMYK010000171.1:0-2112 GCF_035560995.1 Humidesulfovibrio sp.
GCCGCTCCACCGAGGACATCAACCGCATCGCCAGCGAGACCGCCGAGGCCATGCTCCAGTCCGGCCAGGCAGTGAGCGACCTTGCCCGCCTGGCGGGCGAGCTCAAGGGCATCATCAACAATATGAACCAGGGCTAGGCCCGCACGCACCACAAAAGAAGAGGGGAGGGGCCAAACGGCTCCTCCCCTCTTTTATTGGCCCGGGCCTCCATGGCGCATGACGGGCCCACCACCCTGCCCAGGAAACGTATCCTCCTGCCTAAATTCAATATTTATCACCAACTTTTGAACAGACAAAATTGAGGGCCTTCCGTGCGGGGGCAGGTTTCCTCGATTTTACTTATGGACTGATAGAGCGCTAGAATAATACAAATTTTGCATACACCCCTCCCCGCATTGCCAAGATGGAGCAGAACGCGTTTTCCACACCCCTCCTTCAAACGAGACGGAAATGTAACAATTCCGCAGGTTGACAGGGACACCCGACACCCCCATAGTTCGCGGAAATATACATATTGGAGGCCCCCCCTTGGCCCGCATCAAAAGCTTAGGCACGCTGCTCATCGCATCCGTCGCCATCATCGTCGTGCTCGGCGTTTCCGCCATCCTGGTCACTGTCACCACCTCCACATACAATCTGGCGTTGCAGAAAGAGCAGCAGTCGCTGCAACAGGCCGGGCAGGCCGCTCAGCGCGGACTTGACCAATACTGCGGCAATGCTCTTTCCCTGGTGCGCTCCATGGGCACGGACCCGCAGGTGCTTTCCGCCATGCAGGCGGACCCGGCAAAGGCCACGGCACGCCTGAAGGACGTTGTGAAGGCCAGCCCCGACGTGTGGAGCATCCTGGTGTTCGACGAGCAGGGCGTTGTCCGCGCAGGCGTCAACGCCCAGGGGCAAAGCCTTGCCGGGCAGTCCCGGGCCGACCGCGACTATTACAAGGCCATCATGTCGGGCAAGGAATACCACCTGGCCAAAAACATCTTGCTCTCCAAGACCGGCGGCGAGGACATGTTCATCTTCACCGCCGCCCAGGCCATCAAGGACTCCACCGGCAAAAACATCGGCGGCGTGGGCGTGTTCGTGCGCTGGTCGGCCTTTCTGGACAAGTTCATCACTCCTCTGCACTTCGGCGAGCGCGGCTACGCCTTCATGATCGATGGCCAGGGCAACATCGTGGCCCATGCCATGGACAAGAGCCTGATACTCAAGAGTGTCGCCGACCAGGCCTTCATCAAGGAGGCCCTGGCCAAGAAAAACGGCGATCTGTTCTATGAATGGAAGGGTGACAAGAAGTACCTGAGCTTCTCCACCGACGAGGAGACCGGCTTTGTGGTCTGCACCAACGCCTACGTGGATGACCTGACCCACGCGGCGCGGCAGCAGCGCAACATGCTTCTCGGCATCGGCGCCGTGGTGGTGCTGTTGCTTTGCGGTGGCATAGCCTTCATGGTGCGCAGGCTTGTGGTCGCGCCCATCAACGACATCAAGGGCTTCACCCTGGCGGTGACCGAGGGTGACTTCAAGGCCAAGCTGCACACCAACTTCCGCTTCGAACTGGCAGATCTGGCCCACAACATCCGGGGCATGGTGGCCGAGATCAAGTCCAAGCTCGGCTTCTCCCAGGGCGTGCTGGACGGCTTCGTGCTGCCCTGCGCAGCCTTTGACAAGGACAACAAGACGACCTTCGTCAACGAGCGCATGCTGGCCGCCCTGGAACGGCCGGGCAAACCGGCCGACTACCTGGGCCAGGCCTCCGGCCAGATGATCTTCGGCGACGCCAGCCGCGAGACGCTTTCCGCCCGCGCGCTGAAGGAAAACCGCATGCTCCAGGCCGAGGCGAACTATACCACGCCCAGCGGCGCGCAGAAGATCTTCGACGTCACCAGCACGCCCATCCACGACCTGGACGGCAACCTGCTGGGCACCCTGGCCGTGTGGTTCGAACTCACGGACATCCGCGCCCAGCAGAAAAAGATCGAGGAGCAGAACGCGCGCATCGCCCAGGCGGCTGCCGCGGCCAACACGGTGAGCGATCAGGTTGCCAGCGCCTCCGAGCAGCTGGCCGCGCAGATCGAGCAGTCCAGCCGGGGCACGGACGAACAGCGCGCCCGC
>NZ_DATMYK010000172.1:0-9396 GCF_035560995.1 Humidesulfovibrio sp.
CTTCCTGGCCGTGCTCAAGGCCGGCAGCGACGACTAGCCCCGCCGCACCACCCGCGACGAGAACAACCGCGCGGCACCCCGCCGCGCCAAAGGAACATGCATGAATCCCAGATGGCTCAAAACGCTCAAGGAATACATCGAGGCGCTGCTTGTCGCGGTGGTTCTGGCCCTCATCATCCGGGCCTTCGTCGTGCAGGCCTTCAAGATTCCCACGGGCTCCATGCTGGAGACCCTGCAGATAGGCGACCAGCTTCTGGTGAGCAAGTTCCACTACGGGCTCAAGCTGCCCTTCACCGACAAGATCCTGGTGCCGGTGTACGAGCCCGCGCGCGGCGACGTCATCGTGTTCGAGTACCCCTACAGCGAGAAGCTCGACGCCAACCGGCCCCAGCTGAAGGACGTGGACTTCGTGAAGCGCATCGTGGGCCTGCCGGGCGACACGGTGGAGATTCGCGCCAAAGAGGTCTTCGTCAACGGACAGCACGTCACCGGGCCGTACATCCAGCACGTGCGCGAGGACATCGAACCCAATCCCCTGCCCGAAGGCCACCCGGAAATCACCGTGGATCCCAAGGCCTACTTCGACCACTGCGAGGACACCACGAGCACCTGCCGCGCCAAGCGCGACTGGATGCCCAAGCTCACCGTGCCCGAAGGCCACTACTTCGTCATGGGCGACAACCGCGACGAGTCCTTCGACTCCCGCTTCTGGGGCTTCGTGACGCGTGAGAGCATCAAGGGCAAGGCCATGGTCATCTACTGGTCCTGGACCGGCCCCTCGAACATCCGCTGGGAGCGCCTGGGCCGGATGATCCATTAGAATGATCCACTAGCCCCCGGCGCCGCCGGGGCCTGGGGCGCTGCATCATGAGCGAACGCGCGCGCGCCTCGCTGCTCCTGGCGGCAACGGCGCTCATCTGGAGTTCCGGGGGGCTGGCCATCAAGTTGGTGGACCTGCCCCCCATGGCCATAACCGGCGTGCGCAGCGCCCTTTCCGCCCTCACCCTGGCCCTTCTCTTCCGCAAAAGCCTCTGCTTCACCCTGAGCCCGGCGCGGGTCTGCGCCGCCCTCAGCTACGCGGCCCTGCTCGTCTCAAACGTGGCCGCCACCAAGATGACCACGGCGGCCAACGCCATCCTGCTCGCCTACACCGCGCCGGTCTATGTGGCGCTTTTGGCCCCGCGCCTGCTGGGCGAGAAGACGCGCCCGGCGGACTGGCTGTTCATCGGCGTGGCGCTCTCCGGCATGGTGCTGTTCTTCTTTGACCAGCTCTCGCCCGAAGGGCTTTGGGGCAACATCGTGGCCGTGGGCTCCGGCCTGTGCTACGCGGCCTTCACCCTATCCATGCGCGCCCAGAAGGACGCCTCGCCCGTGGAATCCGTGCTGCTGGGCCATGTGCTCACGGCCTGCGTGGGCCTGCCCTTTCTGCTTGGGACGCAGCCCAGCGCGGAAGGCTGGGCCGGGCTCCTCTACCTGGGCGTCATCCAGCAGGGCTTCTCGCTTGCGCTCTATGTCTGGAGCATCAAGCGCCTGGGCGCGCTGGAGGCCATCCTCATCATGACCCTGGAGCCCATCTTGAATCCCGTATGGGTGGCGCTGGGCGTGGGCGAACTGCCCGGCTTCTGGTCGCTCCTGGGCGGGCTGGTGGTGCTTTTGGCCGTCACCCTGCGCGGCGTGCTGCAAGCCCGCGCCCCAGCGCCGAAAACCCCTGGGCAACAGCCCGGAAACAGCCTAGCCTAAACGCATCCCCCCGCCTGCGGCGCTCCCGCCGCCCGGTCTTCCGATACGCCAGGAGGGACGGCATGCCCAACGCCACCCCGTCCAAAGCCGCCGCCTTGCCCGCGCGCGCAGCCGCCCTGCTGCTGGCGCTGGCCCTCTGGGCCGTCTGGGCGGCTCCGGCCCAGGCCCAGGCCACCGTCAAGCGCGGGCTGGTCATCCTGCTCCAGTTCCCGGACGTGCGGCATGAGGTGAGCCGCGAATTCGTGCAGCAACGCTTCGGCGAACAGCTGACCCGCTACGTGCGCGAGATGTCCTGCGGGCGTGTTGAACTGGCTGTCGACGTCGTGCCCGGATGGAGCACCCTGCCCGGCCCGGTGGGCCGCTACAGCATCTCGCCACACAACCTTGAGGTGGACAAGTCGCGGGTCATGCGGCTCATCGACGACGCCCTGGAGACCCTGGGCCCGGCCGCGGATCTTGACCGCTACGACTTCATCGCCCTCATGCTCGGCGCAAAGGTGGCCGAGTACGGCATGGTGGGTCTGTGCGGCTATCCCGGCATGCTGGGCTGGGCCACGGAGGACGCGTTCCGCACCAGAAGCGGCAGGCGGGTGCGCGGCGGCGTGGCCATCTTCACCAGCCAAGCCCATCCCGGCACCCTGTTCCACGACGTGGCGCACATCCTGGGCGGCGTCAAAGACGGCAAGCGGCAGGTGCCCTGCCTGTACGACCACGACCTGCAGGCCCGGCCCGGCCCCCTGCGCGAGGTCTTCGCCCAGGCCATCATCAACATGGGCTATTGGGACCCCATGTCCTGCCACTTCTATCAGCGCGAGCTGCCGCCGCCGGGCATCTCCTCCTGGACGCGCGTGCGTCTGGGCTGGCTCGATGCCGCGCGGGTGCTGGTGATCGCGCCCGGACGAACGGAGGAGGTGCTCCTGGGTCCGCTGACGGACTGCTCGGCCCCCTTCGTGGCCATCCGCATCCCCCTTTCCCCCACACGCTACTATCTGGTGGAAAATCGCCAGCCCCTGGGTCTGGACAAGAACCTGCCCGGCAGCGGGGTGCTTGTCATGCTGGCCGACGACACGGTGGGCGAATGCCGCCACGGCCGCGCCCCGGTGAAACTCATGAACGCCGACCCCGGCGCGCCGCAGCTGACGGGAGCGGCGTTCCGTCCCGGCGGGCGCGGCACTTTCGTGGATGCGGCCAACGGCATCAAAATCGAGGTGCTGGAGGAGCTCAATGGCTCCATGCGGGTGCGCGTGGGCCCGCCGTAAATAGGGCAGGGCCCTGTTTACTCTGGGCAAGCCACACGGAATCGTTTACACTCTATGGACGACACGTCCGCCAAGGAGCCCCCGCTTGATCGCCAAAGTCCGCACCGCAGCCCTCTTGGGTATCGAGGCCGTGCCCGTGGCCCTGGAGGTCGACCTCGCGCGCTCGGGCATGCCCGCCTTCACCCTGGTGGGCCTGGCCGAGGGCGCCGTGCGCGAGGCCAAGGAGCGTGTGCTCGCGGCCCTCAAGAACGCCGGGCACCGGCTGCCGCCCTCGCGCATCACCGTGAACCTGGCCCCGGCGGACCTGCGCAAGGAGGGCAGCGGCTACGACCTGCCCCTGGCCCTGTGCCTGCTGGCCGCGGCCGAGGTCATCGACGCCGAGCGCCTGGACGGCTGGTTCCTGGCGGGCGAGCTTTCGCTGGACGGCAACCTGGGCCCGGTGCCGGGCGTGCTGCCCCTGGCCATCATGGCCCGGGAGCAGGGCGCGCGCGGGCTCATCGTGCCTGCGGACAACGCGGCCGAGGCCGCCGTGGTGCAGGGCCTTGCCGTGTACGGGGTGGACAGCCTGGCCGAGGCCGTGGGCATCGTCACCGGGGAGCGCGTGCCCGCGCCCGCCACGGTTGACGTGGACGCCCTGTGGGCCGGGCAGGCCGCCCTTGATGGCGACTTTGCCGAAGTGAAGGGCCAGGACCACGCCAAGCGCGCCATAGAGATCGCCGCCGCAGGCGGGCACAATCTTTTGTTCGTCGGGCCTCCAGGCAGCGGCAAGACCATGCTGGCCCAGCGCATACCCACCGTGCTGCCCCCGCTGACCTTCGACGAGGCCCTGGAAGTCACCAAGATCTATTCCGTGGCGGGCATGCTCCCGCGCGAGGCCGCGCTCATCGTGCGCAGGCCCTTCCGCCCGCCGCACCACACCATTTCGGATGCGGGGCTCATCGGCGGCGGCGCAAACCCCAGACCGGGCGAGGTTTCGCTCGCGCACCGGGGCGTGCTGTTCCTGGACGAACTGCCGGAGTTCAAGAAGCACGTGCTGGAGGTGCTGCGCCAGCCCCTGGAAGACGGCCGGGTGACCATCTCCCGCGCGGCCCTGTCCCTCACCTACCCGTCGGACTTCATGCTCATCGCGTCGATGAATCCCTGTCCCTGCGGCTATCTCACCGACGACCGGCACGAGTGCACCTGCCAGCCCGCGGCCATCGGCCGCTACCGTTCGCGCATCTCCGGCCCGCTCATGGACCGCATCGATCTGCAGGTGGAGGTGCCCGCCGTGCCGTACGAGGACCTCAAGGCCCCGCGCGGCAACCGCGACTCGGCCACCATGCGCGCGGGCATCCTTGCGGTGCGCGCCATGCAGGCCAAGCGTTACGCGGGGCAGAACATCCGCCTGAACGCGGACCTCACCGGCGCGGCCCTGGAGCGCTGGTGCACGGTGGGCGAGGACGAGCAGCGCTTCCTGGAGCAGGCAGTGCGGCGCTTGGGGCTCTCCGCCCGGGCGTACACGCGGGTCCTGCGCATCGCCCGCACCATCGCGGACATGGAGGAAGCCGAGGCCATCGGCATCGGGCACCTTGCCGAGGCCATCAACTTCCGCACCATGGACCGCGTGAACCCGCCGCAAGGATAGAACGCTTTGAACCAGCTCGATATTCTCAGCATTCCGCGCGGCGGGTTGCCGCCGCTGCACCCCGTGCTGCTGCGCGATGAGACGGAGATGGTCCTGGTGGACTGCGGCTGCACCGGCTTCCTGCCCCTGTTGGAGGAGGCGTTCCGCGCCGTTGGGGCGGACATGGCCCGGCTTACCCGCGTGTTCATCACCCACCACGACCATGACCACATGGGCGCGCTGGCGGCCCTCAAACGCTCCCGCCCCGGCGTCCAGGTCCTGGCCTCCGCCGAGGACGCGCCACACATCGCCGGGGAACGCAAATCGCTGCGCCTCATCCAGGCAGAGGCCCTGCAGCAAAGCCTGCCGGACGACAAGAAAGAGGAAGGCCTGGGCTTCATGCGCCTGCTGGCCGGGGTGGAGCCCGCACACGTGGACGCGCAGTTGCGCGGGGACGAGCTTTTCCCCTGGTGCGGCGGCATTGAGGTCATCGCCACCCCCGGCCATATGCCCGGGCATATCTCCCTTTACGCGAGGGCCAGCCGCACCCTCATCGCCGGCGACGCCATGGTGGTGCAGGATGGCCGCCTGTGCGTGGCCAACCCGCAATACACCCTGGACATGCCCGAAGCCCGCCGCTCCCTTGCCCGCCTGCTCAGCTACGACATCCAGCACGTCGTCTGCTACCACGGAGGAGCATTCGCCGGAGACATCCCCGCCGCCCTGCGCAAGGGTGCGGGAAACTGAACCCTCTCTGGAAAGATATGTATCCTCCCTCTTCAGGGGGATTGCGCTACAAGCCATCTCATGCTACCCAGGTAGCGTATCGAAACAGTTCATCGAATTGACTGTGTTGCAACGTCTATTTGGCGAAAAACATATCCTCCCGCGCAATAGGGATTGTCTCGCAGGAAAAGACGTGCTACCCTGGTACCGTATTCGGCAGGCGGATGCGTCGCGCGTCGCAAGCCCTGTCCCAAGCGCCGGGAGGAACCCGTGTTCGCCCTGTATGATCTGGCCGCCGGGCCGCTCTTTGCCGTCTCCTTCGCCGTGTTCCTGCTGGGCATGGCCTGGCGGGTGCTGCGCTTCCTGCACTTGGCCAAACGCATGGACCCCGCCGCGCTCAAGGGCTTCCGCCCGACCTGGGCGCTCAAGTCCATCTACCATTGGCTGGCGCCCGCCAACATCACGGCCAGGGAAAACCCCCTGCCCACGGCGGCCGGGTTCGTGTTCCACCTGGGACTTCTGGCCACGGCGCTCTTGTTCCAGGCCCACGTCATCCTGTGGGAGCAGGCCTGGGACATCTCCTGGTGGACCCTGCCGGACGAGGTGTCGGACTATCTGGCCTTCGCCTGCCTGGCGGCCGGGGCGTATCTCATCATCCGCCGCCTGGCCCTGCCGCACGTGCGCGCCCTGACCGGCCCAAGCGACTGGCTGGTGCTCTTCCTCACCCTCGCGCCCATGCTCACCGGCGTTTTGGCCTACCATCAGTGGGGCGATTACGACACCTTCATCACGCTGCACGTGCTCTCGGCCGATTTGCTGCTGTTGCTCGCGCCCTTCACCAAGCTGTCCCATGTTGTTCTGTTCTTCGTGTCCCGCGCCGTCACCGGAAGCGATTTCGGCAAGCGCAGCGTGGGCGCGTGGTAAGCGCGCGCCCGCCAAGGAGCTGACATGACCCTCGACATCCCCAAGCTGAAAGAGGCCCTGAATTCCCGCAACGGCGCGCGCCTTCGCCTGTGGCTGGACATCTGCGCCCGCTGCGGCCTGTGCGCCCAGGGCTGCCACTTCTACCAGTCCGAGCCCAAGCCCGAACACGTGCCCGCGCACCGCATGAAGCCCATGGCCGAGATGCTGCGCAAAAAGGGCGAGGTGGACGAGCAGTTCATGCAGTGGCTGGTGGACACTGTGTACGGCACCTGCACCATGTGCCAGCGCTGCACCATGTTCTGCCCTTACGGCATCGGCATCGCCTTTGTGGTGCGGGCCACGCGGGCGCTCGCCGTCAGCCAGGGGCTCACGCCTCCTGGCTTGGCCTCCGGCCTGCAGAACGCGCTTGATGTGGGCAACAACCTGGGCATCACGGACGACGAGTACCGCGAAACCATCGAGTGGCAGCTGGAGGAATTGCAGGAGGAGATGCCCGACGCGGTTGCGCCCATCGACAAGAAGGGCGCGGAGGTGCTGCTCACCTTCCACCCGCGCGACATCAAGTTCTACCCCCAGAACCTGTACGGCTATTTGAAGCTCTACAACGCGGCCGGGCTCGACTTCACCCTGGCGGGAAGCCGCGGCTGGGACTCCACGAACATCGGGCTCTTCGCGGGCGACGACCCGGCGGCCACGGAACTTGCCGGGCGCGTGGTGGCGGCGGGCGAAAACCTGGGGGTCAGGACAGTCCTCACAGCCGAGTGAGGGCACTCCATCCGCGCCCTCAAGTTTGAGGGACCCAACTGGCTCAAGCGCGATTTTCCCTTCGAGGTCATGGCCCCCATGAAGATGTGGGCCGACCTGTTCCGCCAGGGCAGGCTCAAGCTCAAGAAAGGCTTCCACAAGGAGTCCGTCACCTTCCAGGATTCGTGCAACTTCATCCGCAACGCCGGGCATTTCGAGGACTCGCGCCTTTTAATGCGCCACGTGGCCCAGGACTTCCGCGAGATGCACCCGAACGGCGTGCATACCTATTGCTGCGGCTCCGGCGGCGGGCACGGGCTCATGGCCGAGTACAAGCAGAAGCGCCTGGCCACGGCCAAGGCCAAGGCCGAGGCCATCCGCGCCACGGGCGCGGAGATGACCGTGGTGGCCTGCCACAACTGCGAAGACGGCATCCGCGACGGCATCAAGACCTACGAGGTGCCCTCGCAGGTTCATCTGTTCAGCAACTATCTGGCCGAGGCCGTGGACCTGGACTAGCCCTCGGGCTGGTCCAGGTCCCGCCCGGACCACACAAAAACGCCGCCGCCAGCGCGGCGCAACCTGTCCCGCCAGAACTCTCATCAGAAAATTTCGCACCTTCTCCCTTTACATATCAGACGGAAGCCTCTAATTGCTTCTGCGCGCAGGTGCCCCCCCGCCGTCGCACGTCTTCAGAACCGGAACGGCAGTTTTCCTGCTCAACATCAAGAACCCTGAGCTTAAGGATTCTTGACAACTGTCGATCTTCACAACAGATACCGCTTGTACTCGAAACGTATTTCCGGGGGCCCTATGCCGCGCATAAAAAGTCTTGGAACAGTGCTCATACTGTCCGTCACCCTCGTGGTGGCCCTGGCCGTCATGGGCATCGTGATCTACGTCTCCAAGTCCTCGTACAACATCAGTCTGCACCTGGAACAGCAGTCCATGGAGCAAATCTCCGCTGCCACCCAGAAATCTCTGGACAGGTACATCAGCGGCACACAGACGCTGGTGGAATCGCTGGCGGCGCAGAAAGCCCTGCGCGAGGCCTTTGAAGGCGACCCCAAACGCGCCAAGGAACGCCTGCACGAGTACATCAAGATCAACAAGGAGTATTGGGCCCTGTTCATCTTCGACGCCAAGGGCGTCATCCTGGCGGGCTACAACGCCAAGGAAGAAGACCTGACGGGCCAGAGCCGCGCCGACCGCGACTACGTGAAGGCCATCCTGTCCGGGCAAGACGTCTACTTCGCCAAGGACCTCATCAAGGCCAAGAGCGGCGACGGCGACCTGTTCATCTTCTCCCTAGCCAAGGCCATCAAGGGCCCGGACGGCAAGGTGCTGGGCGGCGTTGGCGCCTTCCCCAAGTGGGAAACCTTCACCACGGCCTTCATCGATCCGCCCCGCTTCGGCAAGCGCGGCTACGGCTTCATGCTTGACAGCAAGGGCCGTTTCATCGCCCACGCCATGGACAAGGAACTCATCCTCAAGGACGTGAGCGACCAGGATTTCGTCAAGAAGGCCCTGGAAATCAAAAACGGCACACTGCTCTACGACTGGAAGGGCGAGCAGAAGTTCATGACCGTCTCCACCGACCCGGACACCGGCTGGATGGTGTGCATGAGCGCCTACGTGAGTGAGATGACAGAGGCCGCCACGATGCAGCGCAACATCCTCATGGGCATAGGGCTTGCGGCCATGCTGGCCCTGGGCCTGGGCATCACGCTTCTCGTGCGCAGGCTCGTGGTGGCGCCCGTCAATGACATCAAGCACTTCACCCAGGCCGTGACCGAGGGCGACTTCAAGGCCCAGCTGCATGCGAATTTCCGCTACGAGCTGGCCGACCTGGGCCAGAACATCCGGGGCATGGTGGCCGAGATCAAGTCCAAGCTCGGCTTCTCCCAGGGCGTGCTGGACGGCATCCCCACCCCTTGCGGCATCGTGGGGCCGGACTTCAACATGCTCTGGTGCAACCAGCAGGTGTGCGATTTCCTGGAAAAGCCCGGCACGCCGTCAGATTATCTGGGCGTTAAGTCCGGCCAGTTCTACTGGAACGACCCCAACCGTGAAACCATGTCCGACAAGGCCATCCGCACCAATTCCACCCAGAAAGGCAAGGCCACCTGGGTTGGCAAAGGCGGCGTGGAAAAGCATGTGGATGTGTCCACAACCCCCTTCTACGATCTTGACGGGCACTTGCTCGGCTCCATCTCCTTCTGGTCAGACATCTCTGAAATCATGAACAATCAGAAGAAGATCGAGGAGCAGAACGCGCGCATCGCCCAGGCGGCTGCCGCGGCCAACACGGTGAGCGATCAGGTTGCCAGCGCCTCCGAGCAGCTGGCCGCGCAGATCGAGCAGTCCAGCCGGGGCACGGACGAACAGCGCGCCCGC
>NZ_DATMYK010000173.1:0-8816 GCF_035560995.1 Humidesulfovibrio sp.
TTCATGGCGTACCGCCCTTTTTGCGCGTCGCCACGGGCTTCTTGCGCGATGCCCGCGCGACATCGCGCAGTGGCCCGGCATCATGCAGCGGCCCGGAATCGCCCCGCATTTTTCGCGCAGCCTCCTCCACGGCGTCCACGATCATCACGTAGCCTGTGCAGCGGCACAGGTTGCCGGAAATGGCCGTGCGGATGTCCGCGCGCGTGGGGTCCGGGTTCTCGGCCAGCAGGGCGGCGGCGGCGATGCTCATGCCCGGCGTGCAGAAGCCGCACTGCACGGCCCCATGCTCGGCCAGGGCCTGCTGGATGGCGTGGGGCGCGGCCTCATTGCCCAGGCCAGCGGGCGTGGTCACCTCGCGGCCTTCCAGTTGCGCGGCCAGCATGAGGCAGGACAGCTTGTGCGCCCCGTCCACGAGGACGGAACAGGCCCCGCACTCGCCCGTGCCGCAGCCTTCCTTCACATCTTTCATATCCGGATAGGGCGCCCCCATATCGCGCAGCAGGTCCACGGCGCGCCTGTCCGGGGCGGTCTCCACCTCGACATCCTGTCCATTGAGCCGGAAACGCAGCATCATGCGGACCTCCCGCGTTTGGCGGCCAAGCGCCGGGGTTTGAGCGCCGCCAGCACGCGCTCCGGAGTCAGGGGCAGGCGCCGCAGCAGCCGGGGGTCGCAGCCGCAATGGCGCAGGGCCGAGGCCACGGCCGGAGCCGGGCCGTTCAGCCCCACCTCGCCCACACCCTTGAGCCCGCGCGGCCCGCTGTCCTCGCAGCCGTCCACGGCCAGGGACGCGATGTCCGGCAGATCCAGCGCCGTGGGGATGAGATACGTGGTCAGGTCGCCGGTTCTGATGCGCCCGTCCCGGAGCTGGAAGTCCTCGAGCAGCGCGTAGCCCAGGCCCTGGGCCGCGCCGCCCTGGGCCTGCTGGTCGAAGCCCTGCCGGTGCAGCACACGGCCGCCGTCCGTGGCGCACACGTAGTCGCACACGCGCACCCGGCCCGTAAGCTCGTCCACCTCAATGCGCGCCAGGTGCGCGGCATAGGCGAAGAGCAGGTGCGGAAAGCCGATCATGAAGCCCTGGGCCGAGCCGGAGACCTCCCGGGCCACGGGCATGAGGAACTCGGCCACGCAGACCCGATCGTCGCGCGGGAGGAAGCGCGCCAGCACGGCCAGGGGCAGGGCCCGGCCCGTGGGCACGTGGACCACCCTGCCCGGCTCAAGGCGGAGGTCCTCCAACGTGTCGCACAACAGCGCCATGGCCGCGCGGCTGAGGAGCCTGGCCTTGAGCGCGGCGCAGGCCTTGAGCAGCGCGTTGCCGAAGGTGTAGGTGGTGCGCCCGGCGGAAGAAGACCCGGACGGGTGGCAGCGCTCGGTGTCGGGCAGGGTGAGGCCAATGGCGGCGGCGTCCTGGTTCAGCTCCTGCGCGGCCAGAAGCGCAAAGGCCGAGGCGTTGCCCTGGCCCATGTCGGCCACGGAGACATAGATATGGAAGCCGCCCGCCTCGGTGAACTCCACCTTGGCGATGGCCATGTCCGGCAGGCCACGGCCGTAGCCCATGCCGTTGAACACGGCGGAAAGGCCCACGCCCCGGCGCGTGAAGCGCGGCGCACAGGCGCGCCAGTCCTCGCGCCCGGTCCACAGCGGGTGCTCGGCCAGGGCGTCCAGGCAGGCCACGAGGTCCGTGGAGCCCGTGAGGCGCACGCCGCAGCTGTTCTCGTCGCCCTGCGCCAGGGCGTTTCTGCGCCGCAGTTCCAGCGGGTCCAGGCCGAGCCGCGCCGCCAGCTCGTCCATGAGGCCCTCGAAGGCCGGGCTGGCCTGGGCCACGCCAAAACCCCGGAAGGCCCCGGCGATGGGATTGTTGGTGTACACGCAGCGGCCCGTCACCCGCGTATGGGGAATGCGGTAGGGCCCGCAGGCGTGCTCCATGGACAGTTCCATGACCTCGCCGCCCAGGTGGGCGTAGGCCCCGGTGTCGAAAAGCATGTCGCACGCAAAGGCCAGCAGCCTGCCCTCCGTGTCCGCGCCCAGGACGCAGCGCAGGCGCGCGGCGTGGCGCTTGAACCCGGCGAGCACGCTCTCCTCCCGGTCCCAGGCCATGCGCACCGGCCTGCCCCCGGCCTTCAGCGCGGCCAGCGCCAGCAGGCACTGCACCGTGGCCCCGTCCTTGCCGCCGAAGCCGCCGCCCAAATGTGGCGCGCGGATGCGGATGGACAGGGGGTCAAGCCCCAGCGCCGCGCCGATCTCGAAGCGGTCGCGGAAGGGGGACTGGGTGCTCACGGTCATGTCCAGGCCGCCACCCGGCTGCTGCTGGGCCACGCCACACTGGACCTCCAGAAAGGCGTGCTCCTGCACCGGGGTGGAAAATTCGCCGCGCAGCACCACCGGCGCGGATTTCAGGGCGGCCTTCACGTCGCCCTTACGAATCTCTGCGCGCATGAGCAGATTGCCGCCCGTGCGCCCCGCGTGCACCAAGGGCGCGCCGCGTTTCAACGCCTCGGCCGGGTCGAAGACTCCGGGCAGGGGCTCGATGTCCGCGCGCAGGGCGGCCAGTCCGGCGCGCAGGGCTTCGGGCGTCTCGGCCAGGACCAGGGCCACGGGGTCGCCCGCGTGGCGGATGACCTCGCCGCAGAGCACGGGCTGGTCCTTGTGGATGATGCCGTGCAGGTTCGGGCCGGGCACGTCCGCGGCCGTCAGCACGCGCAGCACGCCCGGAACCGCCAGGGCGGCGGCGGTGTCCACCCCGCGCACCCGCCCGCAGGCGATGCCGAGGCCGGCCCCGGGCCGGTAGGCTCCGGCATGCAGGCAGCCTTCGGGAATATGATCGAAGGCATAGCGCTCCGCGCCCGTGGCCTTGGCCAGGGCGTCAAATCTGGGTGGCGAAAAAGGCCGGGTTGGCGCGTGACGCTGCGGCATGGCCCGCTACTCCGGCACCGGCAGGATGGTCGCCTCGGGCGCGCCAAACTCGCGCGCGGCGCGCTCCATGTCCTCCACCACGCGCCGTCCCAGCTCCTGCATCTCTTGGGTGTGCAGGCGCAAGCCCGCAAGGCTGGCGGGCGCCATAAAACGCTGGAGCATGACGGCGTCCGGTCCGGGCGCGGTATCGCCGAACCACAGGGGCATGTAGGCGCAGAAGAAAAAACCAGCCTGGCGGAGCAGTTGCGCTGCCCGGCCCGCCCAGGCCTCGCCCAGGCACAGGAACACCTGCGCGACCACAGCTCCGTCCCGGCGCGCGGCCTCAAGCTCCGCAGCCAGGCGCGCGGCGAAATCCGCACCGATGCACCGCACGGTGACGCGGCGCACCCCGGCAAAGGCGAAGTGCCGGGATTCCATCACGCTGGCGGCCTGGGCCGGGATTTCGGCGTCGCCCGCGGCCACCTGGCGCGACAAGGGCCAGTTGCCCATGAGGCCTTGCACCAGGCCGCCCCATTCTCCGGGCAGGAACAGCGGGCCGGGCGTGTCGCGGTCCACGCGCTGGGCGTACAGGCAGCTGGCCCGGCCGATGACGCCCTCGCCCGCGTAGGCGCTTTCCGGCATCAAGCCCAGCTCCAGCCCGCAAGCCACGAAGCCCGAGCCGTGGATCATCTTCTGCGTCGCCATGTGGTGGCACACGGCCTCGCCGTAGATGCCGTCCACGCCCTCGGCCTTGCCGAACAGATGTTCCACGGCGAAGCGGTGCAGGCGGTAGGCGGCGGAGGTTTGCCGATAGGCCTTGTCCACCATGAGCTGGCCGTATTCGTAGAAGCGCGGGTTGGGCGGAGAACTGCGGTAGATGGCCGCGTGCCCGGCGATGGAGCCGTCCGGCGCGCAGGCCACGATGGTGTGGAACCGGCGCGAGCGGTTGGCCTCGATGAGCAGATCCGGCGCGTAGGGCTCGTCCACAGGGTAGCTGTCGGCGTAGGTCTGGTAGAACAGGCGACCCACGCCGGGTGCGTCCTGGGGCTGGAAAAACCGGTATTCCAGCTTCTGGCCCGGGGTCAGTTCGGCATAGCCGGCCTTGAGGGCGGCCAGGGCCTCGTCTCGCGTCATTGTTCCACCTTCGGCGCGCCGGGCGGCGGGGTTCCCGCAGCACGGCGCGGCATTTGGAGCAGAAATACGCAGGTACGCCATGGAGGTAGCAGATCGGTTCCGTCCCGGTCAATAAAGCCGTGCCGCGCACGAGCCGAGGCTGGACAGCCCGTGGTCTTCAGGATACGAAAAAGCATGAGCAAAGGCATGGCGTTATCGTCCCGTTGCGGGGCAGGAAACAGGAAGGCGTGGCGGACCTGCTCCTTGGCCTGCATGCTGACCTGGGCCCTGGCCCTGTGCCTCGCCGGGTCGGCGTTGGCCCAGCAGGCCAATGTCCAGCCAACCGCCGCCCCCCCGGGCGCGGAGCCCAAGCGCGTGGCCCTTGTGCTGCAATGGCAGCCCCAGGCCCAGTTCGCCGGGTTCTACATGGCCCACGCCAAGGGCTTCTACCGCGAAGCCGGGCTGGACATGGAGCTCATCCCCGGCGGGCAGGACGTGGTCGCCTCCCGTCTTTTGGCCCAGGGCCGCGCCCAGTTCGCCACCATGTTTCTGGCCACGGGCATAGAGCGCCGGGCCGAGACCCAGGGCACCCCGCAGGCCATGGTCCATCTGGCCCAGCTGGTGCAGCGCTCGGCGCTGATGCTCGTCACCCGCGCCGATTCCGGCATCAAGGAGCCCAAAGACCTGGACGGCAAGCGCATCAGCCTGTGGGACAACGAGTTCCGGCTCCAGCCGCAGGCCCTGTTCAAGCGCCTGGGCATCCAGCCGCGCATCCTGCCCCAGTCGAGCACTCTGGGCCTGTTTCTGCACGGCGGCGTGGATGCCGCCTCGGCCATGTGGTACAACGAGTACCACACCCTCTTGTCCTCCGGGCTCGATCCCGGCGACCTGCGCGTGTTCTTCTACCGCGACCTGGACCTGAACTTCCCGGAAGACGGCATCTACACCCTGGAGAAGACCCTGCGCGACGACCCCGCCCTGTGCCGGGCCGTGGTGGCGGCCAGCCTGCGCGGCTGGCTCTACGCCTTTGAGCACCCGGAAGAGGCGCTCGACGTCGTGCTGACGCGCATGCGCGCGGCCCATGTTCCCGTCAGCCGCGTGCACCAGCGCTTCATGTTGCAGCGCATGCGGGACGTGATGCTGCCCACGACGAACGCCGAGCCGCCCCTGGGCGAATTGCAGCGCGCGGACTACGACCGCGTGGCCGGCGCCCTCACCGGGCTCGGCCTGCTTAAGCAGGCGCCGGGCTTCCACGATTTCTCGCGCGGAGACGCGCTATTCCCCGGAGGCACGCATTGAGACCCATTTTCGCGCAAGGGCTGGCGTTCCGGCTTTCGGCCCTGGTGCTCACCGGGGCCGGGGCGGTGCTCGTGGCCATCGTGGCCACCACCTACCTGCTTGCGCGGGAGGCGCTGCTGGAGCACGCCGAGACAAACGCCCGCAACATGGCCCAGGCCCTGGTGAACCGCATCGAGTCCATGCTGGCCCCCATTCCCAGGGTGGTCCAAGGCATGGTCTACGACATCGAGGACGGCGAGCTGACCGAGGAGGCCATCTTCCAGCGCCAGCGCCGCCTGCTGGCCGACAACGAAGGG
Organism: Humidesulfovibrio sp.; assembly: GCF_035560995.1. GTDB lineage: Bacteria > Desulfobacterota > Desulfovibrionia > Desulfovibrionales > Desulfovibrionaceae > Humidesulfovibrio. Next base: position 5,598 of record NZ_DATMYK010000173.1, read on the forward strand.
CTATACGGCACCGCCCTGGCCTACGAGCCCGGCGGGCGCATTCCCGGCCGGGAGTACTACGCGCCCTATACCTTCCGCACGCCGCTGGGCCCGAAGACCACCTTCCTCGGCGGTTCGGACTACCGCTACCACAGCATGGACTGGTACCAGATCCCACGCGAGCTGGACCGCGCGGTGTGGAGCGAGCCCTACTTCGACGAGGGCGGCGGCAACGCCCTCATGTCCACCTGCTCCATGCCCTTCCACCGCGTGGTGGACGGCAAGAAGGTGGTGGCCGGCGTGGCCACGGCGGATGTCTCCCTGGAATGGCTGAAGCGCCTTGTGGCGGGCACCTCGGTGCTCGAGACGGGCTACGCCTATCTCATCACCAGAAACGGCACCTACGTGACCCACCCTGCGCCGGGCGTGGCTTTCAACGAAAGCATCTTCAGCCGGGCCGAGGAGTTCGGAGACGAGCAACTCCGCCGCATCGGCCAGGACATGATCCGCGGCAACTCCAAATTCGTACCCCAAAGAAGCCTGCACAGCGGCAAGCCCGGCTTCCTGGTCTACGCGCCCCTGCCCAGCACGGGCTGGTCGCTGGGCGTGTTCTACCCGCGCGACGAACTGCTGGCCTCGGTGAACCGGCTGGCGCTCATCGCGGCCGGGCTGGGCGGCGGCGGCTTCATCGCCTTGACCCTGCTCATCGTCTTCATCGCCCGCAGCATCACCACCCCTCTGTCCCGGCTCACCGCGGCCGCGCGCGAGGTGGCCGGAGGCAAGCTGGACGCGCCCCTGCCGCAGCTCACCTCCCGCGACGAGGTGGCCGAGCTGGCCGAGAGCTTCGGCCACATGCAGACCTCCTTGCGCGACTACATCCGCGACCTGACCCAGGCCACGGCCAGCCGCGAGCGCATGGAAAGCGAGCTGCGCATCGCCCACGACATCCAGATGGGCATTCTGCCCAAGATCTTCCCGCCCTTCCCGGACACGAACGAGATAGACCTTTTCGCCAGCCTGACGCCCGCGCGCGAGGTGGGCGGCGACTTCTACGACTTCTTCCCCTGCGGGGAGGACCAATTCTGCTTCCTGGTGGGCGATGTCTCCGGCAAGGGCGTGCCGGCCGCCTTCTACATGGCCGTGGCCAAGACCCTCATCAAGGCCGTGGCCGAAAGCTCCGGCACGGGCGGCCAGCGCGCCAGCGACTTCCTGCCCGGCGGCGCGGTGCAGGCCACGCGGCGCTGCACCGATCCCGGGCGCATTCTGACCCGCGCCAACAACGACCTGGCCCAGGACAACGAGTCGTGCATGTTCGTGACCATCTTCTGCGCCGTGCTGAACATGAAGACCGGCGAGCTGCGCTACGCCTCGGCCGGGCACAACCCGCCGGTGCTTTTGCGCGCGGGCGGCGCCGCGTCCTATCTGCCCACCCGGCAGGAGCCAGTGGCCGGAGCCATGGAGGGCGTGGCCTACACCTCGGACACCCTGACCCTGGCCCCGGGCGACGGCCTGCTGCTCTACACCGACGGAGTAACCGAGGCCATGAATCCGGCCCTGGAGCTGTATGGAGAGGAACGCCTGCTGGCCCGCATCGAAACCGCAAGGGACCTGGACGCCCGCGGCCTGTGTGAGAACCTGGCCGGAGCGGTGCACGGCTTCGCCGCCGGGGCCGAGCAATCCGACGACATAACCCTGCTGGCCCTGCTGTACCAGGGGCCGGAACAAATCGAGGGCTGACGCCCCGCACGCCTGGAGGCATTCATGGATTTCACGCAGAGCAAAGAGGGCGCCTTCCTGGTGCTCGCCGTGGCCGGACGCATGGACACCATCACCGCCCCGCAGTTCGAGGCCCAGTGCCTTGCCTGCCTGGAGGCCGGAGACAAGCGGCTGGTGGTGGATCTGGGCGGGCTTGAGTACATCAGCAGCGCGGGCCTGCGCAGCATCCTCTCCGCAGCCAAGAAGCTCAAGGCCGCCGGGGGCGACATCGCCTTCTGCGCCCTGTCCGGCATCGTGGCCGAGGTCTTCGCCGTGTCCGGCTTCAACAAGCTCATGCCCGTGTTCGCCACCCGCCAGGAAGCCCTGGCCCGCGCGTAAGGCGGGCCCGTGCGGACCCTGCGCCTGCCCGCCAGGGAGGAGAGCCTCCCGCAATTCCGCCAGCTTGCCCTGGAGGAAGCCGCGCGCGCAGGGCTCGACACGGCCGCGCTGCAGCGCGTGGAGCTGGTGCTGGAGGAAGCCCTGGTGAACGTCATCCGCCACGCCTACACGGAGGAAACCCCGGACGAGGCGCGGCCGGTGGAGCTGACGGGCGGCGCGGACCCGGACGGCGGCTTCGTGCTGGCGCTCTCGGACTGGGGCCAGGCCTTCGACCCCGTGGGCGCGGCCGATGGCGAGGACGGCTCCGACGCGGAGCTGCTGGCCGGGCTGGAATCGAACCTGGAGGCCGACCTGGAGCACCGCGAGCCGGGCGGCATGGGCCTTTTCCTCATCCGCACCATGAGCCGGTCCGCGTACCAGCGCACGAACGGGGCCAACGTGCTCACCCTGCGCTTCCCCCAGGACGCGGAGACGGACTAAACCCGGCAGGCCGATCGGCCCTTCCCTTCGCACACCGTGCGCGCGCCCGCACGGCACACGCCCTGGGCGCAGCAGCTCCTGTCCCCTTACGCCTAGCCACAATGCGCGAAACGCTCCCCGCCCGACCCGGCGCGGAAGATTTTTCGCGTGCCAAGCCTTCTGGCCAGCATTTTATCGTCTGGACGAAAGACAGGCCCAGCGCATTTCCATACCCTTCGCTGATGTCAGACTGGATATGTCTTTGACCGTGCCCTTTGCCGGCACCGGTTGCAGCCGTGCCAAAATGACGCCCGCCTCGGCGACCCGTCAGCCTTTCAGAACATCACCGCCTATCAACTTTCACGATACCCGCCAAAGTGTCGCCACTACAAACGCCACGTTGCCTTGCAATGCGGCAGGAAGGCGGCGCGGCGGATGCCGTGGCGCGGCTTCCTTTGAAGGCCCGCATGCTCCGGCGCGCGCCAACCGGTTCCCGGCACAGGTGCTGCCTCCGCAGGGCAGGCCTTCCGCCAAGTCCACCGCGCCCGTTCCCCGCAGAGCCCCGGAATTTCCGCCACGCGAAGCCGGGCATCGCTTCTTGAGGCCAATCCGACCATCTGGCGCGGCTTTGCATCGCGCGCCCCGAACGGGCTTGTCCCTGCGCCTGTTTTGCACCCTCACCCGCTG
>NZ_DATMYK010000174.1:0-15470 GCF_035560995.1 Humidesulfovibrio sp.
GAGACAGGCGTGCGGCCAGGGCCTTGGCGTCGGCCAGGCTGGCCACGGGCGAGTAGGGCGCCAGCACCTTGACCTTGCGTTCGTAGAACAGCAGCAGGGTTTCCAGGCGGCTGAACAGCTTGGGCCGCTCGCGGTCCACCATGTCCAGGGCGTCGGTGGTGTAGCCCTCGAAGTCGAAGCCCATGGCGTAGATCTGCTCCGGCTCGCCGTTTTCATCGGGAACCGGGCCCAGGCAGCAGCATTTCCAGCCCAGGGAGTTCAGCGCCTCCTGCACGGCGAAGCCCGGCAGATCGGGCATGGCGTTGGCCAGCAGCATGGCCCGCTCGTACCCGCGCGCAAAGACCAGACGGAAGGCGTTGCGCTGCTGCACCTGCAGGTTGCGGCCCAGGGCGTTGGCCAGCTTGAAGCCGCCCTTGCCCAGCACCTCGCGGGCCTGCTCCTTGTCCTGCTCCGGCGTCAGGAATACGAACACGTCCGCCTCCAGGTCGGCCAGGTTGCGCAGGGTGTCGCGCACAAGGGCAAGGGCCAGGGGATCCGGGGCTTCGCCCGGGGCAAGGCCGCTCAGCACGGGCAGGGGCTGGTCGAGGAAGAGCAGTATGGCGGATTTCATGGCGTCTCCTGGGGTGCGCGGGGGGATTGTTGGCAAACCTGCACCGATACCCGGCCATGGTAAGCACAGGGCGCGGCCATGGCAATCCCCGGATGCCTCAATTTTTCCGGCCCATTGTCGTCTTGAAGCCCTGCTGCAAAGGGCGTAGGTTTCCTCGGCATGCGCCGCAGGCAACCTGCCCAGCCAAAGGGACCGCTTGCAGAACGGCGGCCCCGCAACCCTTCGGAGTTCCCATGCGCAAAGACGTGACCGACGATCCCCAGGCCGTGGCCGATGTTTTGAATCGCGCCGAGTACGCCACCTTGGCCCTCATCGATGACGACGGCCTGTACAGTGTGCCCGTGAACTTCGGCTTCAAGGACGGCGTGCTGTACCTGCATTCCGGCCGCAAGGGCCGCAAGATCGAGGCCCTGCGCCGCGCGGCCGCGTCCGGCTCTCCGGTTGCCTTCTCCGCCGCCACGCAGCTGGAGATGAAGACCGGCGAGCGCGCCTGCCAGTGGGGCTACAAGTTCCACTGCGTGCTGGGTTCCGGCACGGTGAGCATTGTGGAGGACCCCAAGGAGCAGCTGGCCGCCCTTGGCGTCATCATGCAGAAATACGCCGGGAGCGATTCTTTTCCCTACGAGGAGAAGCTCCTTGGCATCACCGCCGTGGCGGCCATACGCGTTGTGCGCGCCACCGCCCGGCTGAAAAACGACTAGGAGTTCCGTTCATGGTCATCTGCTTCATTGGCGATTCCCTCACCCAGGGCATAGGCGACGAACTGGCCTTGGGTTGGGTGGGACGCTTGGCCCGTGAGAGTTTCATCAAGGATCCGGCGCGCAGCCGCGCCCTCACCGTGTGCAACATGGGCGTGCGCAGCGATTCGTCCCTGCGCATCTCCGCCCGCTGGCGGGAAGAGACCGAGCGCCGCCGTAGACCTGGCGAGGACATGGTCTTCGTGTTCAGCTTTGGCGCGGCCGACGGCAAGTTCGACGTGCCCGAGGACGAAACTCTGCGCGTCTCGCGGGAGATCCTCACCACCGCCGCCGGCCTTGGCCGCACCCTGTACATCGCGCCGCCTCCGGCCTTCGAGCCCGCCTGGTCCGCGCACATCCGCCAGACCGGTCAAGCCTTGGCCGCCATCAGCGCGGAACTCGGCATCCCGGCCTTCGACTTCCACGTGCCGCTCTCGGCCGAGCCCGCATACATGGCCTCCCTTGAGGCCGACGGCATCCACCCGGACGCCGCGGGTTACGAGCGCATGGCCGGGCTTCTGCGCGGCTGGGGTCCGCTGGCCGGTCTGCTGGGGCTGTGACAGGCCCCCGGCGCGCCTCGCAATGATTGTCTGCGGCGGGCAAGTAGGGTAGTACGGTCCTAGAAGGCCGGACCCCGACTTGCCGCCGCAGAGGGTCCGCCTCAACCAGGAGTTCCCAGCATGAGCCAGCAGCTGACCCAGCCGGTGTTCATCGAGCCGTTTGACCTCTATCTTTTCGGCAAGGGCGAGCACTGGGACCTCTACCGCATCCTGGGCGCGCACCCGGCCGAACAGCAGGGCGAGACGGGCTACCGCTTCGCCGTCTGGGCGCCCAACGCCCGCAAGGTCAGCCTTGTGGGGCCCTTCAACAACTGGTGGGGCAAGGCGCATCCGCTGTACCCCGTGGGCTCCTCCGGCATCTGGGCGGGCTTCGTGCCCGGTCTGCCCCATGGCGAGCTGTACAAGTTCGCCGTGAAGGACCAGCACGGCCACACCATTTTCAAAACCGACCCCTTCGCCTTCTTCGCCGAGATGCGCCCGGGCAACGCCGCGCGCACCTGCCCGCTGGACGGCTACCAGTGGAACGACGCGCCCTGGCTGGAGGAGCGCGCCCGCTTCGACCCGCCGCTTTCTCGCCCGCAGTCGGTGTACGAGGTCCACGCGGGCTCGTGGCGCATGCGCGAGGGCCGCTTCCTGTCCTACCGGCAGATGGCCGACGAGCTCATCGCCTACGTGAAGGAGCTGGGCTTCACGCACATCGAGTTCATGCCCCTGGCCGAGCACCCGCTGGACGAGAGCTGGGGCTACCAGACCAGCCACTACTTCGCGCCCACCTCGCGCTTCGGCGAGCCGGACGACCTGCGATACTTCATCGACCGCTGCCACCAGGAGGGCGTCGGGGTCATCCTGGACTGGGTGCCGGGGCACTTCCCCAAGGACGACTGGTGCCTGGGCCGCTTCGACGGCACCGCGCTGTTTGAGCACGAGGACCCGCGCAAGGGCGAGCACCCGGACTGGGGCACGTACATCTTCAACTACGGCCGCCACGAGGTGAAAAACTTCCTGCTGGCCAACGCGCTGTACTGGTTCAAGGAATTCCACATCGACGGCATCCGCATCGATGCCGTGGCCTCCATGCTCTACCTCGACTACTCGCGCAAGGAAGGGGAGTGGATCCCCAACGTCTTCGGCGGGCGGGAGAATCTGGAAGCCATTGAGCTGTTGAAGGAGCTGAACACCGTCGTGCACTCGCACTATCCCGGCGCGCTGATGATCGCCGAGGAATCCACCGCCTGGCCGGGAGTCTCGCGTCCCACGTACACTGGCGGGCTCGGTTTCACCTTCAAGTGGAACATGGGCTGGATGAACGACACCCTGGCCTACTTCCACCAGGACCCCGTGTACCGCGCGTGGCAGCACAACAGTCTGACTTTCTCCATGCTTTACGCCTTCAGCGAGAATTTCGTGCTGCCGCTCTCCCATGATGAAGTGGTGCACGGCAAGGGCGCGCTGCTTTCCAAAATGCCCGGCGACCAGTGGCAGCAGTTCGCCAACCTGCGCCTGTTGCTTTCCTACCAGTGGGCGCATCCTGGCAAGAAGCTCTTGTTCATGGGCTGCGAGTTCGGCCAGTGGGACGAGTGGAACTGCAAGAAGGAGCTGGACTGGATTCTGCACTGCTTCCCCACGCACACCGGCGTTGCGCGTTTGGTGGGCGACTTGAACCACCTGCTGAAAAGCCGCCCGGCCATGCATGAGGCCGACACCAACTGGGACGGCTTCCAGTGGATGGACTTCCGCGATTGGAACAACTCGGTGGTCAGCTTTGTGCGCAAGGCTCCCGGACGCGAGCCGGTGCTGTGGGTGCTCAACTTCACGCCCGTGGTGCGCCACGGCTATGGCGTGCGCTGCCCTGGCCCGGGCTGGTGGCGCGAGGTGCTGAACAGCGACGCCGAGATTTACGGCGGCTCCAACGTGGGCAACGGCGGCGGGCAGGAGGCCGTGAACCACGGCGGCGACAGCTTCCTGACCCTGACTTTGCCGCCCCTTGCGGCGCTTGCTTTCTCGCGCGGGGAGGAAGGCCAATGACCTCTCCCTCTTCTTCGTCGGCAACCTCGCACACGCTGGCCGTGACCCTTGGCGACCCCTGCGGCCTGGGGCCGGAGCTGGCCGTGCGCGCCCTGGCCGATGCGCCCCAGCGCTACGAGCAGCGTGGCGAACAGTTGCTGCTCATCGGACCGCTGGCCCCGCTGGTGCGCGCGCTGGAAGGCCGCCCGCGCTTTTTCGAAGTGCTGGACGCAAACGCGGGCATGGCCGAGCAGCTGGCCCAGCGCGGGCCGGGCGCGTATTTTGTGGAGCCCAAGGGCCTTGCCGGGCTGGATTATCCTCCGGGCGAGGCGGCGGTTTCGGGCGGCCTGGCCGCCGGGCGCAGCCTGGAGCTGGCCGTGCGCCTGGCCAAGGTCGGCGTCATCCAGGGGCTTGTCACCTGCCCGCTGAACAAGGCCTGCTTGCAGGAGGCCGGGTTCGCCTTTCCCGGACATACGGAATTTCTGGCCGAGGGCCTGGGCGTGGGCGCGAAGAACGTCACCATGCATTTGTGCGGCCCCATGCCGCTGCCGCCCAAGCCGGGCGAGAAGCCGCTCCCGACACTGGGTATGGTGCTGCGCGTGAGCCTCGTCACCACGCATCCGCCGCTTGCCGACGTGCCGCGCCTCGTCACGCGCGAGGCGATACTGCGCGCGCTGAAGCACACTGCGGATTTCGCGGCGCGCCTTGGCTTAAGCGGTCCCATTGGCGTGTGCGGGCTGAATCCGCACGCCGGGGAGAGCGGGCGCATCGGGCGCGAGGACGTGGAGGTGGTGGGGCCTGCCGTGGCCGAGGCCAAAGCGGCGGGGCTGAACGTGGAGGGCCCGATTCCGGCGGACACGCTGTTCCATTTCGCCGCGCGCGGGCGCTATGCCGCCGTGGTGGCCATGTACCACGACCAGGGCCTTGCGCCGCTGAAGCTCTTGCACTTCGGCGAGGCAGTGAACGTGACCCTCGGCCTGCCGATCATCCGCACCTCGCCGGACCACGGCACGGGCTACGATCTGGTGGGCACGGGCAAGGCCAAATTGACGAGCTTTGTCGCGGCGCTGGATTTGGCGCGGAGGCTGGTGGGGTAACGATATGAAATGTATACAAGGCATCAGAAGGCGTGCAAGTCGCAGTAAGCAGCTATCTTCTTGTGATTATGATGAGTCATTTACAAGAGGGAAGGATTGCAAGAAAGCGCGAGCATTGAAGTACGCATTGGATATAAGAAAATTCGAAATCGACTTATACTGGAAGCGGGCGACTTATTACTGGGCGTTCATGGTTACCACATTTGTTGGATTCTCAACGCTGTCTGCAAAGGATAACCAAGCGGGGAGCCAAGATGTCTTAGTAGCTCTTTCTGGTCTGGGGGTGATTTTGTCATGGGGATGGTTTTTAGCAAATAAAGGCAGCAAGCAGTGGCAGGAAAATTGGGAAAATCATGTTGATATGCTTGAAGATGACGTTATCGGTCCACTTTATAAAACCGTGATGAAGAGACCTCCTGCACGAACTGTTGCTGAGTGCCTCTCATTATTTTTTTTGGGGCCAGGTGAGTTCTCTGTTTCGAAGATTAACCAACTGATTAGTTTTTCTGTTTTTATTTTTTGGGTTTTTTTGCTTGTAAAGTCGTGTGGGCTACTATCCTATTATGCCGATCATCTGATTATTATTTGGCCCCATGTTCTTGTCGTTGCTGGATTCTGCGTGTTGCTCTTTGTCAGCTGCAAGACACATGTGGGATCCCATGTTCATATGGTGTTTAGACGAAAGACGCGTATTTTGGTCAAGTCGGCTGATGAAGAGTAAAGCTTCGGACAGCGGATTTTCCTTTGCATGTAAATCTCTCATCCCCTCAAAACTTCCATCAAATACTGCCCATAATCGTTCTTCAGCATCTCGCACGCCAGCTTTTCCAGCTGCGCGGCGTCGATGTACCCCATGCGGTAGGCGATTTCCTCCACGCAGGCGATGCGCAGGCTCTGGTTCTCCTGCACCATGCGTACGAAGTTGGCCGCGCGCAAAAGCGATTCGTGCGTGCCCATGTCCAGCCAGGCCCAGCCGCGGCCGCACAGCTCAACGGAGAGGTCGCCGCGCTTCAGGTAAGCGTTGTTCACGTCGGTGATCTCAAGCTCGCCCCGGGCCGAGGGCTTCAAGCCGCGCGCGATGTCCACCACGTCGTTGTCGTAGAAATACAGGCCCGTCACCGCATAGCGCGACTTGGGCACGCGCGGCTTCTCCTCTATGCTCATGACCTTCTGGTCCTCGTCGAACTCCACCACGCCGAAGCGTTCCGGGTCGCGCACCTGATAGGCGAAGATGGTGCCGCCCTTGGTGAGCTTCGCGCTGCGCTGCAACACGCCGGAAAGCCCCTGCGCGAAGAAGATGTTGTCGCCCAGCACCAGGCTCACGGGGTCGCGCCCGATGAAATCCGCGCCCAGGATAAAGGCCTGGGCCAGGCCGTCGGGGCTTGGCTGCGCCACGTAGCTGAAGTTGAGGCCCAGGTTCGACCCGTCGCCCAGCATGTCGGCGAAGCGGGGCAGATCGGCCGGGGTGGAGATGATCAGGATGTCGCGGATGCCGGCGAGCATGAGCGTGGACAGCGGGTAGTAGATCATGGGCTTGTCGTACACCGGCAAGAGCTGCTTGCTGATGACGCGGGTGAGGGGATGCAGCCGCGTGCCCGAACCGCCAGCCAGGATGATGCCCTTCATGTTCGCTCCGCAATGGTTGAGTGGCCCGCGCGGTTTACATCGCAGGCCGGGGTTGCTAGTCTGGAGGGGTAGATAGCCTGTTTGGCCCGCCCCTGGCAACACTCGGCCGGGCGCGGGCTTTGATTCGAATTGTCCCGGACCGTGCAAAAGGACCCCGCAAAAGGAGCCCGCATGATCTTCCAGGCCGGACCGCCGTTTTTTCTGCTCGTCCTTGTGATCGTCCTGCTGCTTGGGCTGTTCATAGCCCTGCCGGTAAGCCTCGTGGCCACGGCCTTCGGCAAGCTGGGACTCACCGGAGCGCAGGGCCTGGCCGTGTTCCTGCTCACCCTTGTGGGCAGCCGCTGGAACATTCCCCTGTACCGCACCACGCGCCTTGTGCGCGGCGAGGCCGCCCCGGCCAGCCGCCTGTTCGGCTTCTCCGGCCAGTTCGGGCGCATGCGCTTCGGCCAGAATCCTTTCGGCCCGGCGCAGGATGACGGGCTGCTGCTTTCGGAGCAGACCATAGCCGTGAACGTGGGCGGCTGCATCGTGCCCTGCCTGCTCTCGGCCTGGTTCTTGTGGCAAATGCAGGCCAGCGCCGTGCTGGGGGCCTGGGTGGCCTTGTGCGTGCTGATTCCGTCGCTCGCGTGCTACCTGCTGGCGCGGCCCATGCCGGGCATCGGCATCGGGGTGCCGGTGCTTCTGCCGCCCGCGGTTGCGGCCATGACGGCCATTCTGCTCGCGCCGGAGCTGCCGGGGCACGAATCCCTGGCCCCGCGCGCGGCGTACATGGCCGGAACCCTGGGCACGCTCATCGGCGCGGACATCGCCCACCTGCTGAACCGCCGCACCCTGGCCGTGCTCGATGCACCGCTTCTGTCCATCGGCGGGGCGGGCACCTTTGACGGCATATTTCTCGCAGGCATCATCGCCGTGCTGCTGGCGTAATCTTCCGGAGGTTCCATGAGCGACACCAAACAGAGCGTCTCCCTGCGCTTCGGCCGCTGCGGAGGACTTGGCGGCGCAACCGCCGGGCAGAAATTTCTGCTGTTCGCAGGGCCGGTGCCTGCACTTCCTGCCGATATGCCCCACGCCCACGCTGAGAAGCTGCCGCCTCTCAAGGCCGGGCACCTGCTGCGCGGCGAGCGCGAGGAGCACCGCGTGTTGGGCCGCTTCTGGTGGCCGGGCATTGCGGGCGTGGCGGACCAGCCCAGCGCCCCGTGCTGGCTGCTGGAGACGCTGGTGCCCGCGCCTTCGGGTGCGGACGACGTGCGCGAGCTTGCACTTTCGCGCAACGGTTTTGCACTGGCCTGGATCACCTTGAGCGACAAGGGCGCGGCCGGTTTGCGCGCCGATGCTTCCGGCCCGCTCATCGAGGAACTCACCAGGGCGGAGATGCCCTTGAGCCTGGCGCGCGGCTTTGTGCTGCCGGACGAGGAGCGCCAGCTTGCGGCGCTCTTGGCGCAGCTTGCGCTCGTGGACGGCTTCGACTTCATCTGCACCACGGGCGGCACGGGCGTGGCCCCGCGCGACGTAACCCCGGAGGCCACACTGCGCGTCATAGAGAAGCGCCTGCCCGGCTTCGAGCGGGCCATGACCCTGGCCAGCCTGGCCAAGACGCCGCGCGGGGCCGTGTCGCGCGCGGTGTGCGGCACCCTGGGCGGGGCCGTGGTGGTGAATCTGCCCGGCAGCCCCAAGGCCGTGCGCGAGTGTCTGGGCGCGGTGCTTCCGGCCGTGGCCCACACCATCGAGAAGCTTCAGGGAGACCCTTCGGAGTGCGGCGCAGACTGAGCGTGCGCGCCGGGAAACGTTGGCTATTGGCCCTTGCAACCCGCTGGGGCGTCCTGTATAAACATTTGTTTGAAGTTGCCGATATGTCAGGTGCGGAACGCCGCGCCCAAACGAGCAGCACGAGGACATGACATGACACGCAAAAAAGCCCTCCGCATGGTTCCCGCAATGGCCCTGGTTCTGTGCCTTTCGGCCCCGGCCCTGGCGCAAACGCAGGCTCCGGCCGCGGCTCCCGCTCCGGTTGCGGGCATGACCGCGCAGCAGGGCAAGGCGCAGGCCATGCCCAGCAGCTTCGATCTGCGGCAGGCTGTGGAATATGGCTTGGCCAACAATCCCACCATGGTTTCGGCCCGGGCGCAGCTTCTGGGCAGCGAATACGACGTGAATACGGCCATGGCGAATTTCTTGCCCGCGGCCACTGCTTCCTACGGAGTGCTGAGCTACGATAAGCAACCTAAGAGCGGCGGCTACAACACCAGCGACCAGACCCTCTGGTCCGCCCAGCTGAACCTGCACCAGCCCGTGTTCACCGGCTTCCAGCTGCTCTCCACCTACCAGAGGGCCAAGCTGGCCAAGGAGCAGAACGAGGCCAAGCTTACCCAGACCGAGCTGGCCCTCATCGGCGCCATCCAGACCAATTACCTGGCCCACCTCAAGTCCAAGCTGGACGTGAAGAGCGCCCAGGATTCCGTGGAGCGCATGGCCTCGCAGCTCAAAGTCACCACCGCCTTCTTTGAGGTGGGGTTGAAGCCCCGGCTTGACGTGCTCCAGGCCGAAGTGGACGCGGCCACCGCGGAACAGGCGCTGCTCACGGCGAAGAACGCTCACGACACCACGCGCGCCAAGTTGAACTCGTTGCTGAACCTGCCCCTTGAAGCCCCGGTGACCTACATGGGCGAGTTGAGCTATCTGCCGTTCAGCATGGCCTTGGCCGAGTGCCTGGACCGCGCCTACAAGGCCCGGCCCGACATCCAGATCGGAGTCAAGAGCGTGGGCATGGCCGAGAAGGACCAGACCATCGCGGGCAGCGCCTTCTACCCGCAGGTGAGCGCGGACTACAACTACTACAAGAAGGGCGACAGCCCCTCCGTCAACGAGAGCAAGTATCTTTCGAACTCCGCCAAGGAGTACTGGACCGTGGGCGCCAACGCCTCCTGGACCTTCTTCCAGTGGGGCAGCACCTACAACAAGTACAAGAGCGGCGGCGAGAACGTGAACAAGATGCGCGCCGACCTGGAGAACACGAAGCTGAACGCGGGCTTTGAGGTGAAGCAGTATCTGTTGAACCAGCGCGTTGCGGCCGATAGCATCGCCGTGGCGCACAAGTCCGTGGACGCCGCCCGCGAGAGCTATCGCATGGCCCTCGCCCGCTATCAGGCCCAGGTTGGCACCAATACGGACCTTCTGACCGCCCAGGCTGCGGTCAGCAACAGCGAGGCCTCCCTGTCCCAGGCCCTGTCCGACTACCAGACCGCGCTGTCCAACCTGTACATCGCCATGGGCGAGAAGAATCCGCCCTTGGAGATCCGCTAGGAGCGCCCGAATGAGTTTTTTGTCCCCCATGCGCAAACGGCCGGAGGCGCGCGCCCTTGGCGGCCTCAAGTGCCCGGCCTGCGGGGGCGGCCTGTACCTGAGCCGCGCCTGACGCGACGTTTCGCTGCGTTGCACGGCGTGCGGCGTCAAGTATCGTCTGCAGGATTTTGCGGCCCAGATGAATGAGGACTTCGAGGAGGAGGTGGGCTTTGTGCCCATGGATCGCCTGTGAGCGAAGCCTTGCATGTGCTTCGACCAGCCGCGCGGCCCGCACGCCGCGAAGGCGGGTTCTTACGGCGCGGCCTTTCGGGGCCGCGCTTCTGTTTGTGCTGCTGCTTTTGCCCGCCCTGGCCCAGGCTCAGGGCGTGTGGGACCCGCTGACCCGCCGCCTGGCGGAGGACGGCTTTGAACCTGCCAAGCTGAACGTCCTGTTCTCCCGGCCGGAGGTGCGCTTCGATCCGTTGGTCATGGCGCGCAAGATGAATGCCTTGCTTGAGGTCAAGCTCTCCGCGGGCAAGCCCAAGCCGGAGGCCCCGGAACTGTACGTCAGCTACCTGAATCCCTTTCTCATCATGCAGGCGCACGGCTTTCTGGACACACAGCGCGCGGCCCTGCGCGAGGCGAAGAAGCGCTACGGCGTGCCGGAGGAGATCCTCACCGCGCTGCTTCTGGTGGAGACCAAGCTGGGCCGCAACGTGGGCAGCAAGAGCGCCCTGGCCACCCTGGCCAGCATGGCCCTTGCGGGCGATTTTTCTTTGGTGGCGCCGCACATAGAATACCGCGACCTGCCGCCGGACCTGGCCGCCTGGCTGCGCTGGCGCACGGCCCAGAAGGCGGCCTGGGCCTACAAGGAGCTCAAGGCCCTGCTGGTCTACGCCAAGAACGCGGGCTACGATCCGGCCAGCATCCCTGGTTCGGTGTATGGAGCCATCGGCATATGCCAGTTCATGCCCTCAAACGCGGTGCGTTACGGGGCCGATCTGGACGGCGACGGCAAGGTGGATCTTTTCAGCCCCACGGACGCGGTGCTGAGCACGGCGCGTTTCCTCTCGGCCAACGGCTGGCGCAGCGGCCTGACGCGCGAGGGGCAGATGGCCGTGCTGTACCGCTACAACCACTCCCATCCCTATACGCGCACCATCATGGCCGTGGCCGACCGTTTGCGCGGCGACGACGCTCCGGCCTCCGAAAACGGCTGGTAGCGCTTTCGCGCCACACCGTAGCTAGTCGAAGAAGCCTTCGTACAGGGTCAGGGTGCGCTGCAGGAAGTCGCGCCCGGAAAGCTGCGACAGGGTCAGGTCGCAGGCCTTGAGGTTTTCCTTGCGGTAGGCCGCGTCGTCGATGGCGCGGGTGAGCAGCTTGGTCATGGCGTCCACGTCGCCGGGGGGGAACAGGGCTTCCGGGGGCAGAAGGTCGGGCATGACGCCGACGTTTGAGGAGAGGAGCGGCCTGCCACAGGCCATGATCTCCAGCGCCGCGCGGGCGATGGTCTCCGACCAGAGGGAGGCCACGATGCCGATGTCCGCGGCGGAGAGGCAGGCGGCGATGTCGTCGCGCCGGCCGGTGATGGCCACGAAGCGCTCCAGCTTCAGCTCCTTGATCCAGCCGCGCACCTCGTCCTCGCCCGTGGCGCTGCCGAAGCCAAGCAGCATGAGCCGTACCCGGCGGTAGCTCTGCTTGTACACCAGCCGGGCCACGGCCTCCAGGGTCTCTCGCTGGCCCTTCACGCGGTCGAAGCGGCCCACCAGGGCGATGACCGTCTCGCGCTCGCCGTAGCGGAACTCCGCGCGCACGCGCTCGCGTCCGGCTGCGTCGAAGCGGAAACGCTCGCGGTCCACGCCGCCGTGAATGAGCCAGACCTTGTCTTCCGGCGTTTTCATGACCGAGAGGAAGTGCTTCGCCATGTGCGAGTTGGTGACGACCACCGCGTCGCATACCTTGGCGTGCAGAAAGCGGTTCAGGGCGTCGGCCCTGGGCGGGCGCTGGTCGCCCCTGGTGCGCACAAGCCGGTAGCCGAAGAAAGGCTTCAAAAGACCCCAAAGGAAGAAGCCCTCGCCCCGGTGGCAGTTGACGATCTGCGGCCTGAGCTGGCGCAGCAGGGCGACGAGCCTGCCGAGGGTGACGGCCAGGCGAAGGGGATTGGCCGTGTTCAGGTCCAGGGGGCGTGCGTCGAGCCCCCATTCCAGAGCTTTTTTGTGGCTGTCGGTTCCTGCCTGGGTGATGACGATCACGGTATGCCCGGCGTCCTGCATCAGCCGGGCGAGGTACAGGCCGTACCACACGGTGGCGTTGAACCAGCGGACGTTGACGACCTGGACCACTACCATGCGCGCAAGCCTTATGCTTCCAGGGCGGAGTGCCGATGAGACGGACGTGGACGGCGCGGACTATTCAAAGATTTCACGCTTGGCCACGGCTTCGCTCTTGATGCGGTCGAGCAGGTCGGCCAGGGCTGGCTTGACGTTCTCGCGGATGTCTCCGGCCACGATGAGGAAGAGCACGTCGTCGCCGGGCTGCATGCGGCCGCCGTTGGCGTGGGCCATGGCCCGGAAGATTCCGGGGCGCTGTTCGATCTCCGCGCAGATGGCTTTGATCTTTTCCTGGTCCGGGGTGATCTCGATGGCGGTGATGTTGGACCGGTCCTTTCTGGACCATCCGCGCACCACGCCGTTGTGCACGAGGATCATGCCGACGTTATCCGTGAAGCCCGGCTGCTTCTTGAGTTCTGCGATCGCCTGGCTTATGTCCATTAGAGACCTCCGGTAGGGGTTGACCTGGAGAGGAAATGTACACGCTTTCGACCTTGTTGGAAAGACTGCAAAGCGTCTCCCAGGCGCGGCTCATCAGCTCCGGCTACGGTTTGTGGCTGGTGTGGTCCGGCTCGTTCAACAACGCCGTGGGCCACACCCTGCGCGACCACGGTCTGGTGCAGCTGGTGGAGGACCCCTGCCAGAGCTTCTGGGTGTCGTTCAACCCGGAGGTCTTCCGCGCGCTGGCCAAGCTGCACATCTGGGCCAAGCTGAACCCCCTGCCGCTTTTCTGCCAGGTCTTCCCCATCACCGCGCTGGTCGGCTACGACATGAGCCTTTCCGTTTCCGTGCCCAAGGAACTGGCCCGCCAGCAGGCGGGCGTGTCCGAGGATCTGGAGGCCCTGCTGCACCCCAAGGTGCAGGAAGGCCTCAAGACCATCAACGGCCTGAGCATGGGCACGCCCGTGTCCATGCAGGGCCTGGCCAACGTGGGTTGGGCTCCCCTGCAGGCCGACCAGGGCCTGGACTACACCTCGCCCGCCAACTGGTACGGCATCATCCGGCCCCTGGGCAGGCTGGGCGAGCGCGAGGCCATCGCCGGGTGGCGCGCCTTCTATTCCGAGGTCCAGGGCGTGTTCCAGCGCCTGGGCATCAAGTATCTGGCCGACGACGCCCAGGGCTTCGTCATCTTCCCCCTGGAGAACCACCGCCAGATGCGCCAGTACTGCGTGGAGATGTCCACCCTGCTGGCGGAGCTGAAGGCCACGCAACGGGCCTACTGGCCCTGCGTCTTCGCCATCGCGGAGCAGCGCGGCATGAGCTTTTCCATGGATCTGCCGCACCGCATCGGGCTCGATTGGAACCGTTTGACTCCTGATTTTTTGCACATGCGCTACCGCGACGGCTACGCCCTGTACGACGGCTTCAAGGTCAACGAGGTGAGCTACGGCGGCGAGCAGGAGTCGCTGGATTCCTGGTGCAATGTGAGCATGCGCCAGGCCGAGGGACAGGGCGGCCAGGGCAGCATGGAGATGCCTCTGCCGCGCCGCTGGCTGGCTGGCGCCGGGAAGGAGTGCTTCTACTGCGGCCTCAAAAACCACGCGGCGGCCAAATGCCCCAGCAGGGTGCTGCCTGCGTTCCGCTCTTCCGTGTGGGACGAGCTGGCGCAGATGAACCTCCCGGACATGGCCGAGGCCATGAAGAAGCTTGATGAGGGCACGGACCCGGCCAAGTTCACCGCCCAGGCGGCCAGCTGGCTGAAGGGCGAGGGCGTGGAGTCGGCCCTGGTGCGGGCCATGTTCGCCATCGGCGCGCCGTACCAGCTGGGCATGCTGCCCATCGTGCAGCGCGTCAAGAATCGTGAATGGCCCGTGGAGCCGGAGCAGTTGAACCCGGAAGAGCCCTGGCCCCTGGCCGACGCCTATGCCGCGCTCCTGAACGGCGACCTGGAAAAGGCCAAGGACTCCGTGCGCGCCGTGAGCGCCAAGGCCGGGCGCAGCTTCGAGGCCGCCTGCATGGAAGGCTTCATCGCGCTGGAGTCCGAGGACCACCACATGGCCCAGTTCTACTGGCAGGAGGCCGGGCGCATCGGCCAGACCAACATCCAGCAGTGCTACGTGCTGTTTTTGCAGGGCCGACTGCGCGAGATCGCCGGGGAGTACCGCGAGGCCCTGGGGCTGTACCGGCAGGTGCTCATGGGGTCGTCCAAGTGGCTGGAGCCCACCTACCGCGAGGGCGTGTGCATGGTGAAGATGGGCTTCACCGGGCAGTCTCTGGACATCTTCGCCGACCTTGTGACGCGCGAACCCATGCTCTTCAACCGCATCCTGCTCGATACCGAGAACGACCGGGGGCGCGTGCACGTGCTCTCCGGCCTGTGGGCCACCTGGCGCGACGCCCAGGCCCGGGCCAAGGCCATCGGCCTCAAGGTCAGCGCTCTCTTGAAGGAACTGCCGCAGTGGTTCGAGGAGGACCATTCCTTCCGCAAGCCCGCGCAGGCCCACCTGGAGCGCATGGACGCCCTGGCCAACACCGAAAACTACGTGCCCTACCGTGAAGTCGGGCGCGGCATGGACGGCTTCACCCAGGAGATGGAGAAGCAGATCGACGAGGAGATCAAGCGCATCAAGGAACGCGTGAGCACCTATGCCCAGCGCCTGCGCGAGGTGCAGTACGAGGCCGGGTGGTTCCCTTTCCCCAAGCTCCTGCGCGATTTCAACCGCGACTTCAACTTCTGCGTCAAGCGTATCAACTGGGTCATGACCCAGCCTTTGCGTAAGGCGGACAATTTCCGCACCGCGCGCCGCCACGTGCCGGAGATTGAAGAACACCTCATCGCCCTGTCCAAGCGCTTGGTCTCGTTGCGCATCGTGCGCGACAGCACGCTCTTCGCCATGATCCTGGGCAAGAACTTCGTCTGGCTTGAGGTGGTGGGGCTGGCCCTCGCGCTCTTGACCATTCCGGTGCTGCTCTTCTATTCAAGCAAAATGGCCAGCAACTGGATCATCGATGGCATTCTGGCGCAGAAGTGGGCCTTCCAGAAAGGCCTCATCTTCCTGGTGACGCTGTTTTCCCTCGGTCTGGCCTCGCTGTTGAGCGTCATGACCTTTGAGAAGAAAAAGCGCAGACTCTTTGAGGCCGACGCCGACCGCCGCGCCGAGCAGAAGAAGGCTCCTGGAAAATCCGGCGGAAAGGCCGGGGCCAAGCCTGGGACGAAGCCGAACGGCGCCGCGCCTAAGGCCTTAGAGGCCGGAAAGTCCGGAGCGAAAACGGAGGCCAAGCCT
>NZ_DATMYK010000175.1:0-14629 GCF_035560995.1 Humidesulfovibrio sp.
CATCATCACCGCGCTGTTGCGCCTGTGCGAGGCGCACAAGAAATTTCTGTATTCCCTGGCCGGAGTGCTGGAACAGCCCAGAGCCCAGGCCGCGCCCCCGCAGCCCCAGTCTGTGGAAGCCGCGGCGCCCCTGGACGAGTCTCCCTCGACCGAGGCCGCGGTCGAGGCCGCTTCCCCGGCAAGCCCGGAAGCCCCGGCCCACGACATCGCCGAGGCCCAGGCCAGCCAGGTGCTGGCCGCCAGCAAGCAGGGCATCACCAGCATCCGCGTGCCCACGGAACGGCTCGACAGCCTGATCGAGCTGGTGGGCAAGCTCATGGTGACCTTTGCCGTGCTCTCGCAGTCCGGCACGCGCGGGGCCACGCTTTCCGCCTCCACCCTGGCCGAGCTGGACACGGTAATCACCGGCCTGCAGACCCAGGTGGACGCCATCCGCCTGGTGCCCCTGAAACAGATCTTTTTGCCCATGAACCGCCTGGTGCAGAGCCTTTCGCAGAAGATGGGCAAGAAGGTGCGCTTCACCATCACCGGCGACGAACTGGCGCTCGACAAGACCATCGTGGAGAGCCTGAACGAGCCCCTGGTGCACTTGCTCCGCAACGCCCTGGACCACGGACTGGAGCAGCCCGAGGAACGCGCGGGCAAGGGCAAGGACGAGACCGGCAGCGTGCATCTTTCCGCCTACCGCAAGGGCGAAACGGCCTTTGTGGAGGTCTCCGACGACGGCCGGGGCCTGAACGCCGAGCGCATTCTGCAGAAGGCCCGCGAGCGCGGGCTGGTGGAGCCGGGCGCCGAGCCCTCGGAGCAGGAGATCATCCAGTTCATCCTGGCCTCGGGCTTCAGCACCGCGGAGAAGGTCACGGACGTCTCCGGCCGTGGCGTGGGCATGGACGCCGTGGCCAACGCCATCCGCATGCAGCTCGGCGGCGACATCCTGATCGAGAACCTGCCCGGCGCGGGCTCGCGCTTCACCCTGTCCATCCCGCTTTCGCGCTCGGTGAACGAGGGCATCGTGGACGCCCTGGTGTGCCGCGTGGGGCCGGAGCTGCTCATCGTGCCCTCGCGCGACGTGCTGGAGATTTACGCTCCCGCGGCCCACGACCTTGTCGCCCTGCCGGACGGCAGCGAGACGGTGAGCGTGCGCGGACAGATCTTCCACCTGCTGCGCCTGTGCCAGCACCTGGGCCTGGGCGACGCCTGCCCGGGCATCGAAAAGGGCCTCATCATCACCGTGCGCATGGGCGAAGTTTCGGCCGCGCTGCTGGTGGACGAGGTGCTGCGCCAGCAGCAGGTGGTGGTGACGGGCTTCACCGTGCCCGTGCAGGACATCTACACCCTGCCCATCCTGGGCTTCGGCATGATGGGCGAAAGCGACGCGCTGGTGCTGGACATCGAGAAGCTGCTGGCCGAATTGACCGCCATCCCGGCCGGGCCCGCCGCGCTCGGCCAAGAGTAGCCCAGTCTGGAGTAGCCCGGCGCGCGCCGGCTCCGGCCTTGACACCCCGTCCCCCGCATACTAACCACCCGTTTGTCCGGTGCCCCGAAAGTCGGGGCGAAGAGGGAATCCCGTGTGAATCGGGAGCGGACCCGCCGCCGTGAGCCCCGCAAACGGTCGGCCCCCAAGCGCGCCACTGGGAGGAATCCTCCTGGGAAGGCCGGGGCCGATGGGGCAAGTCGGAAGACCTGCCGGATTTAAGTGTCATGGCTTCTCGTCGGCAACGAGGGCTTTTGTCCGACGGGACATGTATG
Source organism: Humidesulfovibrio sp. (assembly GCF_035560995.1). Lineage (GTDB taxonomy): Bacteria > Desulfobacterota > Desulfovibrionia > Desulfovibrionales > Desulfovibrionaceae > Humidesulfovibrio. The sequence continues at coordinate 1,750 of NZ_DATMYK010000175.1, forward strand.
GGGACGAATACGGGCATCCCTTTCCGCGCTTGCGTTGCGTGGGAAGGGATTTTTTTATTCCCCCGCACCCGCCCTCCGTTTTGGAGGTCTTCATGCGTTCTTTCGCAGCTTCCGCCTTTTGGCGCGCCCTGCTCACGGCCCTTCTGGCCCTGTGCGTGGCCCTGCCCGCCTTCGCGGGCGAGGACAAGAAACCCGCCCCGGCCAGGCGCGGCATTCTGCTGGTGGCCTTCGGCACCAGCGTGCCCGAGGCCGTCACGGCCATCGATTCCCTGAAGTCCCAGGCCGAGGCCGCCTTCCCCGGCGTGCCCGTGCGCCTGGCCTATTCGTCCAAGATCATCCGCGACAAGATCGCGGGAGGAGGCGTGGTCAAGCGCTCCCCGGCCCAGGCCCTGGCCGACATGGCCGCCGAGGGCTTCACCCACGTGGCCGTGCAGTCCCTGCACTCCATCCCCGGCCGCGAATATGGCGACATCAAGGCCACGGCCGAGGCCTTCCAGGCCATGCCCAAGGGCATCGCCCACGTTTCCGTGGGCCGCCCGCTGCTCTTCCTGCCCGAGGACATCAAGACCGCGGCCGAGGCCATCCACAAGAGCCTGCCCGCGCGCAAGAAGGGCGAGGCCGTGCTGCTCATGGGCCACGGCACGGAGCACCCGGCCAACGCCGCCTATGCCGCGCTGCAGCTTGAACTGTGGAAGCTCGACCGCGACGTGTTCATCGCCACGGTGGAAAGCACGCCCACGCTCGACGACGTCATCCCGGCCCTCAAACGCGCGGGCGTGCGCAGCGTGCACCTGGCGCCGCTCATGAGCGTCGCGGGCGACCACGCCAGAAACGACATGGCCGGCGACGAGGAAGACTCCTGGGCCAGCAAGCTGAAGGCCAAGGGCTTCAGCCCCAAGGCGGACCTCACCGGCCTGGGCAGCCGCCCGGCCGTGGCCCGGCTGTGGATCGAACATCTGAAGGACGCCGTAAAGGAACTGGACCAGTAATGGCGGGACAGGGCGAAGACATGGATACTGCCGGGCGCACCGCCACCGGCCAAAACGGCCGCACGAATCAGGCCGGGCGGGACGTTTGCCCCGCCCGCGCTTCGCTGCGCGCCGTGGGCCTCGTCCTCGCCCTGTTCTCCTGCCTCGCGCTCACCGTTTTGCTGGCCTGCGGCGTGGGCAGCTACCCGGCCCCGCCAGGCGAGGTGCTGCGCGCCCTGGCCCAGGCGGCGGGCCTGGCCTGGGGTGCGCCCGTGGACCAGAGCCTCTCCGTGGTCATCGTGGACATCCGTCTGGCCCGCGTGCTTTTGGCCGGGCTCACCGGAGCCGCCCTGGCCCTGGCGGGCGCGGCCTTCCAGGGCGTTCTGCGCAACCCCCTGGCCGATTCCTTCACCCTGGGCGTTTCCGGCGGGGCGGCCTTCGGCGCATCACTCGCCATCATCAGCGGTCTGGCCGGGCAGGCGGCGCTCACGGGCGATTCCCGCGCCCTGCCCGCCTGCGCCCTGGCCGGGGCGCTGGGCGCGCTGATCCTGGTCCTCGGCCTGTCGCGCGCCGGGGGCGGGCCGCTTTCCGGCCTGCGGCGCGAGACGGTGGTCCTGGCGGGCATCGTGGTCTCCACCTTCCTCTCGGCCCTGATCTCGCTTCTGAAGAGCCTGGACGAGGAGTCCGTGTCCAGCATCGTGTTCTGGATCATGGGCAGCTTCCAGGGCCGAGGCTTCGAGCACGCGCAGCTGGCCTGGCCGTACATGCTCGTGGGCGCGGTGGTCATCCTCTGGCGCGCGCGGGAGCTGGACCTGCTGGCCCTGGGCGAAAGCCAGGCGCGCATGCTGGGCCTCGACGCCGGGCGCTCCCGCCTGTGGCTGCTTCTGGGCGCAAGCCTGCTTTCCGGCGCGGCCGTGGCCGTTTCCGGGGTCATCGGCTTCGTGGGGCTGGTGGTGCCGCATCTGGTGCGCCTGGCCCTGGGCGCGGGCCACGCCCGGCTCTTGCCCGCCTCGGCGCTGCTCGGCGCGCTGTTGCTCATCTGGTCCGATGTGGCCGCGCGCAGCGCGCTGCCCGGCGGGGCGGAGCTGCCCGTGGGCGTGGTCACGGCGCTCATTGGCGGGCCCTTCTTCTGCCTGATTCTGGCGCGCAAGGGCCTGAAGCGCGGAGAGAACCCATGATCCGCGCGCGCGGCCTGCACTGCGGCTACGGCGGCCACGCGGTCCTGCACGGGCTGGACCTGCATCTGGCCCCGGGTGAGTTCGCGGCCCTGCTCGGCCCCAACGGCTCGGGCAAGACCACTCTGCTCTCGGCCCTGGCCGGGCTCATCACCCCCATGCGGGGCGCGGTGGAGCTGGCCGGACGCGACCTGACCGGGCTGCCCGCGCGGGAGCGGGCGAAGCTGGTCTCCTGCGTGCCGCAGGGGGCAAGCGCCCCGCAGGGCTACACCGTGCGCGAGCTGGTGCGCATGGGCCGCTTTGCGCACACGGGTTTTCTGGGCGGCTATGGCCCGCAGGACGAAGAGGCGGCGCAGGCCGCCCTTATTGAGGCGGGCTGCCTGGACCTGGCCGAACGGCAGGCGGCGGAGCTTTCCGGCGGGGAATACCAGCGCGTGCTGCTGGCCCGCGCCCTGTGCCAGGGCCGCGCGGCGCTGCTGCTCGACGAGGCGACGAGCGCGCTCGATCTGGCCCGGCGCGTGGAGGCCTTTGACCTGCTGGCCCGGCAGCACGCCGCCGGAGGCACCATCCTGGCCGCCGTGCACGACCTGAACCTGGCCGCGCTGTACTGCCCCCGGCTGATCTTCCTCAAGGCCGGGCGCGTGGCGCTGGACGGCCCGACCCTGGACGTGTTCACCGAAGCGAACCTGAAGGACATCTATGAGACCGACCTTCGCGTGGCTCCCCACCCGGTCACCGGCGCGCCCCAGGCGCATCTGGTGCCTGGCGCTGGCGCTCGCGCTTCTCTTTAGCGCCGTCACAGCCGCACAGGCGGCCGTCAGCATCACCGACGACACCGGCCGGGAGATCGTGCTGGAGCGACCGGCCGCGCGGGTCATCGCCCTGTACGGGGCCCTGAACGAGATCCTGGACGGCCTGGGCAAGGCGGAGGTCATCGTTGCGCGCACCAACGCCGACGCGACGCCCGCGCGCATCGCCAAGCTGCCGGTCATCGGCACGCACATGCGCCCGAACATCGAGGCTGTGCTGGCCCAGAAGCCGGACCTGGTGCTGCAGCTGGCCGGGCGCAAGGAGGCCTCGCTGCCCGTGGATGCGCTCATCAAACGCGGGGTGCGCGTGGCCGTGTTCCGCGCGGGCAGCTTTGCGGAGCTCTTCGGCGTCATCCGCCGCGTGGGCGTGCTCACCGGCTCCGAGGCCCAGGCCGAGGCCATGGTGCGCGGCATGGAGGCCCGGCTCTCCGCCCTGGACGCCAAGGTCGCCGCCACCCAGGAACGCCCGCGCGTGCTCTTCGAGGTGCGCTCGCCCAACATGCTGGCCGCCGGGCGCGCGGGCATCGTGGCCGAACTCATCCGCCGCGCCGGGGGCGTGAACTGCGTGGACGACAAGGCCAAATTTGCCCGCCTGAGCGAAGAAGAGATCGTGCGTCTGGCGCCGGAGGCCTATCTCATCCAGCGCGGGCCCATGAACCCGGCCCCGCTGCCCCTTTCCAAGCGCCCGCGCCTGCGCGCCATCCCCGCCGCCGCAAACGGCCGCGCCTGGTTCGTGGACGAGCGCAAGTACTCCCGTCCGGGCCCGCAGAGCATCGACGCCGCCGAGGAGCTGGCCGCCCTGCTGCACCCGGAGATCGCCACACAAGCCCCCGCGCCCGCCGCCACAGGCAAGAGCGTGAAAAAGGACAGAAAATGACCCGTTTCGGAACATTATACGGCATAGGCGTCGGCCCCGGCGACCCGGACCTCATCACCCTCAAGGCCGTGAAAGTATTGCAGGGAGTGGACGTGGTGTTTGCCGCGGCCTCCACCAAGAACGAGGCCTCCCTGGCCCTTTCCATCGCCCGGCCGCACCTGCATGAGGGCGCGGAAATCGTACGCCTGGACTTCCCCATGACCCGCGACCAGGCCGTGCTGGACGCCGCCTGGAAGAAGAACGCGGACGTGGTGGCCGGACTGCTGGGCCAGGGCAAAAGCGCGGCCTTCCTGACCCTGGGCGACCCGCTGACGTACAGCACCTTCGGCTATCTGCTGCGCACCCTGAACGGCCTGCTGGCCGAGATTCCGGTCAAGGTCGTGCCCGGCATCACCAGCTATCAGGCGGCCGCCGCACACACGGGCCGCGTGCTGGTGGAAAGCGGGGAGAACCTGGCCGTGGTTTCCGGCGTGGCCCCGGAGGCCGAGCTCGAAGCGGTGCTCGGCGCGGCCCAGTCGGCCGTCATCCTCAAGGCCTACAAGAACATGCCGACAATCCGCCGCGTGCTGGACCGCCTGGGCCTCACCACCTCCTCGGTCTTCGTCACCCGCCTGGGGCACGAGGGCGAGCAGGTCATCCAGAGCCTGGACCAGGTGCCGGAAAAGCCCAGCTACTTCTCGCTGATCCTGGTGCGCCGGGACGCATAGCGCCTGGCTGGACATCAACCAGCATCCGCGCGAACACGGGGCGCAAAAAAGGCCGACGGGACGCCCCGCCGGCCTTTTCGTTTTGCCGCGGCCCGGCTGAACCGGTTCGGCCTTACTCCACCAGCAGCATGTGCAGGTCGCACACGTTGGTGCGCGTGGGCCCGGTCTTGTACAGGCCGCCGATGGCCTCGAAGAAGTGGTACGAATCGTTGTCCTTGAGGGCCCCGGCCATGGACAGCCCGGCCTCCCGCGCGCGGGCCAGCATGCCCGGCGAGGCGTAGGCCCCGGCCGCGTCCGTGGGGCCGTCCGTGCCGTCCGTCGAGGCGGACAGGAAGGCGATGCCCCGGCCCTGTTCCGGGTCGCGCTCCATCTCGGCCAGAAAGGCCAAGGCCATCTCCTGGTTGCGGCCGCCCTTGCCCTCGCCCGTCAGGGTCACCACGGTCTCCCCGCCCAGAATCACGCAGGCCGGGCGCGCCACCAGCATGCCGGAGCGCCGCACGTCCTGGCCGATGCCGGAGAGGAACCGCGCCACTTCCCGCGCCTCGCCCGTGAGCAGGCAGGTGAGGGGCGCGACGTTGTAGCCAAGCTCGCGGGCCTTGTCGCAGGAGGCCAGAAGCGCCGCGTGGTTGGTGCCGATGAGCAGGTTTGTGGCGTGCGCAAGCGCCGCGTCGCCGGGCTTGGGCGTCTCGTCGATGGCGCCCGCCGCGCCCAGCTCCAGGGCGCGCAGCACCTCCGGCGGGATGTTGGCCTCGATGCCGTAGCCGCGCACGATGGCCAGGGCCTGCGCGCCGGTGCTCTCGTCCGCGCTGGTGATGCCTGAGGCGATGGTGTCCAGCCGGTCGCCCACCACGTCGGAAAGAATCAGCGAGATGCTGGTGGCCGGGGCCAGAAGGCGCAGGAAGCGGCCCCCTTTGAGCTCGGACAAATGCTTGCGCACGCAGTTTATCTCGCGGATGTCCGCCCCGCAGGCCAAGAGCGCGCGGGTGACGGCCTGCTTGTGCGCCAGGGTCAGCACCACCTCGCGGCCCTGGTCCTGATAGGTCAGGGGCGAGGGCAGAAGGGCCGAGCCCCCGCCGGAGATGAGGTTCAGCACCAGGGTTTTCTCATCCGCCCCGCGCGCAAGCGCCGCGATGCGCCGCGCCGCAGCCACGCCGGCCTCGTCGGGCACAGGGTGCGCGGCCTCGGCCTGCTCGATGTGCTTCAGGTCTTCCGTGTGGCCGTACTTGGTGCACACCAGCCCGCCAAAGCCCAGGCCCGCCGGCAGCTTGTCCGCCAGGATGTCCTCCACGGCCTTGGCCATGCGCGAGGATGCCTTGCCGCAGCCCAGCACCAAGATGCGCGAGAAGGGCGTAAGGTCCACCTCGTGGCGCTGCTGTTCCAGCTCGATGACCAGGCGCGCGCCGCCCGCTCCCGCGCTTTCCACGCGCATGCGCTCAAGCAGCATGCCGTAGGGGTCGATGCGCGCAAGGGCGGCCTCGAAGATCCGCTTCAGGGTTTGAAACTGTGTTTCGGCGTGCATGGGGCCTCCGGGTAGGGATGTGGCCCCAGGCTAGACGTTTTGCCGGGCCGACTCAAGCCCAGCGTTCGTCCCTGGCGAAGGCTGGCTCAAAATATTCCGTGCGCCCGTGTGGTTGACGCACCTGCGGGCAAGGCTTAGCTTGTGATTAAATTCACTACGGTGCAATACTTAGTGACATGAAAGTGTTTTAAATGCCGAACCCGCTACCGGACATGATCCGAAAAGGAGCCCCCCAATGTGGGATACGACAGTTGATGTGAACGCGGTAAAGGAAATTCGCACCAAGACAACGACGTATCTTGGCGTCGGAGCCATTGCAAAGATCAACGACATCGCCGCAGCCCTCACCGCGCGCGGAATACAGAGCGTGCTCTGCGTCACCGGAGGCCGCTCGTACAAGCTCACAGGGGCCTGGGATCACGTCGTGGAGGCCTGCAAGAAGAACGGCATCGCCATCACCCTGTACGACAAGGTGACGCCCAACCCCACCACGGACGCCATCGACGAGGCCACGGCCCTGGGCCGCGCGGGCGGAGCCCAGGCCGTCATCGCCATCGGCGGAGGCAGCCCCATCGACGCGGGCAAGAGCGCGGCCATTCTGCTGGCAAACCCCGGCCGCACCGCGGACGAACTCTACAGCTTCGCCTTCGTGCCCAGCATCGCCGTGCCCATCGTGGTCATCAACCTGACCCACGGCACGGGCAGCGAGGTGAACCGTTTCGCCGTGGCCACCATCACCAGCCTGAACCACAAGCCCGCCATCGCCTACGACTGCATCTACCCCCTGTTCTCCATCGACGACCCGGGGCTGATGACCAAGCTCTCCCCCGCGCAAACGCGCTTCGTGTCCATCGACGCCGTGAACCACGTCATCGAGGCCGCGACGGCCGTGACGGCCAACCCGCTCTCCGTGCTGCTGGCGCAGGAGACCATCCGCCTGGTGGCCGCCTACCTGCCTGCGGCCAGCGCCAATCCCGAGGACCTGCGCGCCCGCTACTGCCTCACCTACGCGGCCATGCTCGCGGGCACGGCCTTTGACAATGGCCTGCTGCACTTCACCCACGCCCTGGAGCACCCCTTGAGCGCCGTGAAGCCGGAGCTGGCCCACGGCCTGGGCCTGTCCATGCTGCTGCCCGCCGTCATCCGGCAGTGCTACCCGGCCCAGAGCGCCGTGCTGGCGCAGATTCTCTCGCCCATCGTGCCGGGCCTTGCCGGCGACCCCAAGGAGGCGGCCCTGGCCGCGCGCGGCGTGGAGCAATGGCTGGCCAGCGTGGGCGTGCCGCAAAAGCTCGGCGACGAAGGCTTCACCGAGGCCGACATCGACGGCCTGTGCGACCTGGTGGAACAGACGCCCTCCCTTGGCCTCCTGCTCTCCGTGGCCCCGGTCCCCGGCACCCGCGACCGCGTGGCCGCCATCTACCGCGAATCCCTGAAGCCCATGCCCGCGTAACCATCCGCACCGTCCTGCCCGAACAAACCCCGCCAGAAATGACGGGGTTTTTCTTTTGCTCCCCTTGACATATTGAGCATATGCCCATAACCTGCTTCCAACAACTCAGCACAGGAGAAACGTTCATGCCCAGACCACGCTGCTGCCGCCGCATAGCCGGAGAGCCCGCCTGCCGGGTCTTCAAGCCCGCGGGCATTCCCGCCTCGACCCTGGAAGAGGTGGTGCTGAGCCTGGAGGAATACGAGACCCTGCGCCTGGCGGACCACGAAGGACTGTACCAGGAAGCCGCCGCCGAACGCATGGGCGTCTCGCGCCAGACCTTCGGCCGGGCCATAGCCAGCGCCCGGGGGAAGGTGGCGCGCGCCCTGGTGCTGGGCTGCGTGCTGCGCATAGAAGTGCCCGAGGCCGAAGCGGGCCCGACCATGCGCGACTTCCTCTGCTCCGCCTGCGGCCACGCCTGGCAGGAGCCCTTCGGCACCGGCAGACCCAAGGCCTGCCCGGCCTGCGGCGCCGACGAATTTCATCGCGCAGGCTGCACTGGGAATGCTTCCCCCTGCGGCCACGCCAAATGACTTCCCAACCTCATCCCTCACAGGAGTGACGCAATGCTCAAGCTTGCAGTTCCCACGCGCGGCGGACAGGTGGACGAACACTTCGGCCACTGCGAATCCTTCACCATCTACAGCATCGACGACAGCAAGGCCGTGGTCAACCAGGAGCGCTTCACCCCGCCTCCGGCCTGCGGCTGCAAATCGAACCTCATCCCCACCCTGGTCGAAATGGGCGTGTCCGTTCTGGTTGCCGGCAACATGGGCGAGGGCGCCGTGCAGCGCCTGATCCAGGCCGGCATCAAGGTCTTCCGCGGCGCCAAGGGCGACGTGGGTGCGGCAGTGCAGTCCTGGATCGAGGGCAAGCTGGTGGACAGCAAGGTGGTGTGCCTGGAACACGGAGCCGCCGGGCACGTGTGCTCGCACGGGCACTAAAGACGTAAATCAGGGGCGCTGCCCCTGAACCCCGCCAGGGGGTATGCACCCCCTGGACCCGCATGGCCGCCGCCGGTCTTGTCCGTGGGAACGGACAGGACCGGCGGCGGCTCGGTGTGTAACGGGCGTGAGGACGACGCGAGGGGACGCATATGCAGGAAGTCCATTCCTGAAGCGCTGGAGAGGGTGCGGGAAAAGCTCCCAACCAGACACCACTCCAAGCGGAAGGGCCGGGGGGGCATCCCCCCTGGCCGCCGGAGGCTCTTCCTCTTGCTCCCTGCTACGCCGCGCTCCCGTTCAGCTCACCGATGAGCTTGCGCAGACTTTCGGCCTGTTTCGCCAGCCCGACGATGGCGCGGCTGGCTTCCTGGGCGAGGTCGCTGTTGCGCTTGGCCACGTCTTCGATGCTGCCGAGCCCTCTAGTGATTTCCTCGGACGCGGCGGACTGCTCCTCGGCGGCGGTGGCGATGGAGGCGACCTGCCCAGCGGCGCGATCCGAAGCCTTCAGGATCTCGTCGAGCTTCAGGCCGGAATCGGCGGAGCGTTGCTCGGCCTCGACCATGGCTTCCATGGCTCCATCCATGCTGGCCACGTTGGCCTGGGTCAGGGCCTGGATTCCGGTGATTGTTTCGCCCACTTCGCGAGTGGCGTTCATGGTTTTCTCGGCCAGCTTACGCACTTCGTCGGCCACCACGGCGAAACCGCGCCCGGCATCGCCCGCTCTGGCGGCTTCAATGGCGGCGTTCAGGGCCAGCAGGTTGGTCTGGTCGGCGATGTCCGAGATGACGCCCATGACCGAGCCGATGGCCTGGGACTGCGCGCCCAGACGCTGCATGTTGCCTTTCAGCTCCTCGGACATGGCGAGCAGGCGGCGCATGGCTTCCACCGTGGCGCGCACGGCGTTCTCGCCTTCGCGGGCGCGGGCGCGGGAGGCCTCGGTCTGTTCGGCGGCCTGGCCGGCGTTCCTGGCCACCTCGAGCACGGTGGCGTTCATTTCTTCCATGGCCGTGGCGTTTTCGGCCACGCGGGCCATTTGTTCGTCGGCCCCGTGGGTGATGCTGTCGGACAGGCCGGACAGGCCATCGGAGGCGTGTCCCAGCTCGCGCACCACGGCTTCCAGGTGCGAGGCCGCGGCCAGCATGCTGCGCTGCGATTCCTGGGCGGCGCGGGCCTGTTCGTCGGCCCTGCGGGCAGCTTCCAGCGCGGTTTCGGCCTGGCGGGTGGCTTCGGCCTCCTTGGCGCGGATGCTTTCCATGTTGGCGCGCAGGGTGTCCACCATGCGGCACAGATCGCCCTGGAGCGCGGCCACCTCGTCCTTGCCGGTGACGGTGATGCAGACGTCGAGGGAGCCGTCGGCTATCTGCTGCGCCGTGGCGGCGGCCTGGCGCAGGGGCCGCACGATGGACATGGCGAGCGTCATGCAGATGGGCAGCCCGGCGAAGAACAGCACGGCCACGGCCACGCCGAGGGTGATGCCCAGGCGCAGGTTGGCCATGTCCTCCAGGGTGGCCACGATGCTGGCTTCGGCCGCGGCCACGTTGTCGATGTACACCCCGGTGCCGATCCAGTAGGGCGTGCCGGGGATGGTCTCGGCGTAGCCCAGCTTGGGCTGGTCGCCCTTGCCGGGCTTGGGGAAGGTGAAGTCCACGAATCCGCCGCCCTTTTGCGCGGCTTGGAAAAGCTGGCGCACGTAGGCCACGCCGTTCTTGTCCTTGGTCTCGGCCAGGTCGGTTCCCACCAGCTGCTTCTGGGTGGGGTGGGCGGCGTTCACCGTGCCTTTGTAGACGAAGAAATAACCGGAGTTGTCCTCCTCGAAGCGCACGCGCTCCACCCCCTTGGCGATGACGGCCAGCTTGGCCTCGTCATCGGGCAGCCCGGCGGTGAGGGCGCCCAGGTTCTGGGCCGTGGCGTGGGTGAGGGCCTGCAGGCGCGACTTCTGCTCCTTCATCATGAGGGTCTTGGTGACATCGGCCCCGGTGTGGGTGATGCTCTTGGCCGTGAAGTAGAAAGCGCCCAGCAGCCCGAAAAAGAACAGGGCGATGAGCACGAAAAGGGTGTAGATGCGCGTGGCGATGGAATAGTTCCTGAGCATGCGGCCCTCTTGGCGTATGGGGTTGAGGCGGCGGCGCTGGTTGCGCGGGGCACGGGGCACAGCGCCGGGACGGCCTGAAGCCGTCCGGCGCGTTGCTCTGGCTGGGGCATAGTGGAGAGGGGGGACTGCGCTTGTCAAGCGAAACCCCACCACGCAGGTGGTGATTACGCAAGCAAGATACGCAATGGCGACAAAATTGTGTCGGATCGGACCCTTGGTCTAGGCTTTGTCCTGCTGCGGCGCTGTGGTGAGGCTCAGCTCCGGGGAGGTCTGGTCGAGTTTGGCCAGCTCGCGCTCCAGCATGTCCTGCACGGAGTGGAGGATCTCATCCTCCACCGCGCCGGCCCCGCGCAGGGCCTGCACCAGCTCCGCCACGCGCGACATCACGGGATCCTGCTCCTCGCTGGCCTGGTCCATGAGCATGGGGCCCTCGCCGGTGAGCAGCCAATTGGCGTTTATGCCCAGGCGATACACCCAGTTGGCCAGCACGCTGGCCGAGGGCAGCCTGCCGGTGTGCAGGTAGCCGGAAAAGGTCTGCTTTGTGATGCAGCCGTGCTGGGCTATTTCCGCCCCGGTACGGCCGGTGGCCTTGCGGATTTCCCGCAGGCGCGCCGCGAAGGCGTCTGGTGAAAAACTGCCTGATGCGAAATTCAAGGTGTGCCCCCAAAGATAACTTTCTGCCTATATCTCCGATAGAGGATCGGACGCAGTGGTTTTTACCTTCCCTTGCCGCTTTCGCCAAGGGGGAATGCCGGACTTTTGCCGATTTTTATTGCACCCGGTTCCGGCGACTCCCGCCAATGGTGAAGAGGGAGTGCCGCAATCCCATGGCGTTGCCTTTACCAGCCCCGTGGGGTATGGGCCCCACAGGCTGTGCGCCGCGCGCCGAATCCCCCCCCGGAGCGCCGGAACAGGCGTCGGCAGCCTGATTTTCATGGAGAAGCCATGTCCGCAAGGCTCATGGACGTGCTGCTGGCCTGCGGAGGCCAGAGGGCTCCGCACACCTGCCCGCGCCAGGCGCAGGACGACGGCAGCATGGGCGAGGCCTGCCCCAGGCTCACGGCCTGCATGCAGAGTCTTTATCCCTGGGCTCCCTGCACCCTCGTGCGATTCCGGCTGCGTTCCGACGGCGGCTCCAGCCTGCCCTTCGTGTGCGGAAACTTCGAACGCGTGCAGCACATGTCCGCGGAAGACGTGCGCGAGGACACCGCTCCGCTTTTCACCCTGGTGCACCCGCAAGACTTCGACCGGGTGCTGGTCTCCATGACGCGGGCCGCGCGCACGGTCTCCACCTGGCTGCAGGAGTACCGCATCCTGCCGCCGGAGGGCGGCGTGCGCTGGCTGCGCACCTGCCTGGCCCCCCACAGAAGCGCGGCCGACCAGCTCACCGGCTACGGTCTCATCGTGGACATCACCGCTGAAAAAAAATGCCGGGAGGAACTGCTGGCCCTGTGCGAGCACGGCTCCATCGGCGTCTACCGCGCGGACATGGACGGCCGGTACCTGAGCGTGAACGACCACTACGCGCGCATCTGCGGCTACGGCTCGGCCGAGGATTTTTTGCGTCGCGTGCCCTCCACCCTCGGCCTGTACCTGACCCACCCGGAGGAACGGGCCACGGTGATGCGCATCATCCGCACCCACGGCAGCTTCCAACGCTACGCCATGGAAGTGCGCACCAAGGACGGCGGCAGCGCCTGGATCTCCCTCAATCTGCGGGGCATCAAGGGTCCGCAGGGAGAGGTGGACAGCTACGAGGCCTTCTGCGCCGACATCACCGGGCAGATGCGCCAGGAGCTGGCCCAGGGCCGCTGCTCGGAGTTCGAGCACACCAGCTTCGGCCAGGGCGCGCAGCCCGGCCCGCAGGACGAGACCCTGAACGCGGAAAAGCCCGCCGGAGCATCCCCCGACGGGCTCTGTCCCGTGCTCGCCTACGTGCGCGACGCCATCCTCTGGCGCGTGCGGCTGCCCAAGCTGCCCTGAAGCGCCCGGCCCGCCCACCACGCACTCAGAATCAGCCGCGCTCGGCTTCGGCTTCGTCCTGCGGCGGCGCAGCCGCATAGGGCGTAAGAATCTCCATAAAGGCCCCTGGTTGCGCAAGGGGCGCAAAGCCGTGCCGGCTGTACAGTCCATGGGCGTCGGCCGTGGCCAGCAGCCAGCGCCGCAGGCCTTGCAGCCGCGGGTGTTCCCGCACGCAGCCGATCATCCACTTGCCCAGCCCCTTGCCCCGGTGCGGCGGCAGCACGAACACGTCCGCAAGATAGGCGAAGGTGGCGCTGTCGGTCACCACGCGGCAGAAG
>NZ_DATMYK010000176.1:0-3064 GCF_035560995.1 Humidesulfovibrio sp.
GGCTAAAGGTGTCAGGCCCCCCGGCGGAAGCCGATCTCCACCGTCTCCCCGCCGTCGTCCGCCGGCCAGACGATGACCGGTATGCGGCGCTGCCCGCCGGAGAGCCGGAGCATCTCCTCCAGGGCATGCGGGTCGGCCAGCACGTTGATGAAACGCGCCAGCGGCAGGGCCGCGCGCGCCCTGTCGGTGTGCGGGCAGCCCTGTTTGCCGTAAATCAGCACGCCCATGCCAGACGATGCGTCGCTCATGCCCTTTTATACCACCTTCAGCAGGGTGGCAGCCAGCTTCGAAAGCGAGTCGGTCCCGCCGTTCTTGTAATAGGTCTGGATCGCGGCGTTCTTGCCCGCCAGGGCGGTGTTGAGCTCGCTTAAGGTGATCTTCTTGTCATTGTCCTTGTCTATCTTGGCGAATGCCTTGGGAGACAGGGGGGCCTCGCTGGCGGAAAGGATGCCGTCGCCGTTCCTGTCCCTGTCCTTGAGGAGCCGGCTTGCGGCCAGGCCCGAGAAATTGGTGATGCTGCCGGCGTTGGAGGTGAAGAGCACCGCCTCGGCCATGTCCGCGTCGTGCGTTTTTTCGCCGCCGCTCTTGTAATACTGGTCGATGGCCGTGTTCTTGCCATTCAGGGCCTTTTCCAGTTCGCCTCTGGTCAGCTTGCCGTCGGCGTCGACATCCAGCTTGGCGTATTCCTCGGAGGACAGCGTCGTCTCGCTGCGGGAAAGCCTGCCGTCCTTGTTCTTGTCGTGGTCCCGTATGTATTTGGACGCCGCCTGGGTGATGGCGTTTGTGCTGTTTGTGCCGCCCGCGCCGCCGGCGTTGGAGAGCAGCGTGGTGACGACATCCTTCGAATGCGTCTTGCTGCCGCCGCTTTTGTAATACTGGTAGATCGCGGCGTCTTTGCCGCGCAGCGCGTTCTGCAGTTCGGCCTTGGTCACCTTGCCGTCGGAGTTGGCGTCCAGCTTGGCATATGCCTCCGCAGAAAGTGTCACTTCATCGCGGGAAAGCTGGCCGTCCTTGTTCTTGTCGTTTTCTCTTAAATACTTGGCTGCCGCAGGGATCGAGTATGTGCCAGCGGTCAGCGAGGTGTTCAGGTTGCTGCCTGAGCCTCTTACGTAAGGAAGGCCGTTTTTGCTTGCTTTATTTGTTGTGTTTGCGCTGGCTGTTTTGGTGTTGTTGGTGTGCTGGGAATATTGTCTGTGAATTTTATTTGAAATGGCTGTGTGCGTGCTCATGCTTGCACCCACTCCTTGGGGGGGCACCACGCCTGCAAGGGCAGGGATCTTCCGGCCTGCCCTTGATGCAGGGCGCAGGGGGGGCTTGGGGAAATTTCGAGGATCATGCGGCCTAGATCTTTGCCAGCAGCCTGGAGGTCAAGTCGGTTATGGAGCCGGTGCCGCCATTGGCGTAGTATCTCTTGATGGTGCTTTCCTGGCCGGAGAGCACGGATTGCAGCTCAGCCTTGGTCACCTTGCCGTCGCCGTTCTTGTCTATCTCAGAGAAGATCTCTGTGGACAGGGAGACCTCGTCGCTGGTGAGCACGCCGTCGCCGTTCTTGTCCTTGTCGGCCAGGTAGCGCTTGGTCGCCAGGGTGGAGTACGTGCCGGACGCGTTGCTGGCGCTGGTGCCGGCGTTGCTCAGCAGGGTGCTGGTGATATCCGGGGTCTCCGCCGTGGCGCCGCCGTTCTTGTAGTACTGGAAAATGGCGTTGTCCTGGCCGGCCAGGGCCTTCTTCATCTCCTCCTTGGTCACCTTGCCGTCTTTGTCGGCGTCGAGCTTGGCGAAGGCCTCGGCGGAGATGGACACCTCGTCGGCGGAGAGGCACTTGTCGCCGTCTTTGTCGTTGTCCTTGATATATTTGGCCGCGGCCAGCCCGGTGTACGTGCCGGCGGCCAGGCACGAGCTGTCCTCGTCCCCGGAGTTCAGGTACATCTGATTGGCGATCTTAGGATTTATGCGCATGACATTATTTCCTCCTGCCGGAAAAATGCATAATCCGGACCAGGGCCGGGGCAGGAGTTTCTTGCCGGGCGCGCGGCCCGGGAGTACACCAGAGGCACCCGAAACCATCAATCCGCCAGGAGACCGCCATGAAACGTTCCCTCGCCGTTCTCGCCCTTTGCCTCTTTGCTTCTCATCTTTCCGCCGGGGCCGCCCAGGCCGGGTGGGCGGATGTGCTGGACAAGGCGCAGCAGGCCACGCAGGCCGTGCAGACCTCCGGGTCCACCAATTCCGTGCCCGCGGGCGTGTCCGACACGGACATCACCAAGGGCTTGAAGGAGGCCCTGGCCAAGGGCGTCAGCACGTCCATAACCAGCCTGGGCAAGACCGACGGCTACTTCAGCAACCAGGCGGTGAAGATCCTCCTGCCCGAGCAGTTGCAGAAGCTTGAGACCCCCCTGCGCCTGGCGGGGCAGGGCAAGCTCATCGACGACCTGGTGCTGGCCATGAACCGCGCAGCGGAGCAGGCCGTGCCCCAGGCCGCGAACATCCTGGGCGATGCGGTGAAGAACATGAGCGTCAGCGACGCCAAGGGCATTCTGACCGGCCCGGAGGACGCGGCCACCCAGTATTTCCGCAAGTCCAGCGGCGGCAAGATCGGCGAGCTCATGCAGCCCATCATCAGCAAGGCCACCGATTCCGTGGGCGTGGCCAAGGCCTACAAAAAGCTCACCGCCAACCCCCTGGCCGCCAGCGCCGCCCAGGCGTACGGCCTTGATCTGGACTCCTACGTGAACGCCAAGGCCCAGGACGGCCTGTTCACCTTGATCGCCAAGGAGGAGAAGGACATCCGCACCAATCCGGCGGAGCGCACCACCTCGCTTCTGAAGAAGGTCTTCGGCTCCAGGTAGCCGCGCCGCGAAAGCCCCCCCAGGAGAACCGCCATGCACAAAGTCCTCATTGAACCTGCCGACTACCAGACCTGCCGCCCGGCGGTGGAGAAGGCCTTCTCGCTCTTCGCCCCGCCCGTGCGCGGCAAAAAGGTGCTGGTGAAGCCCAACGTGCTGCGCGCCGCGAGGCCGGAGGAAGCCGTGACCACGCACCCGGCCGTGCTGCTCGCCGTGGTGGA
>NZ_DATMYK010000177.1:0-17137 GCF_035560995.1 Humidesulfovibrio sp.
CAACCAGGAGAAAGGTGACAAGGACAGCCAGCAGACAGCTCGCCAGCATACGATATCTCGTCATTTCGCACCCCCTTTATGTGATGGCAACCGAACGCTACAGGAATATGATTTATACTGACACACTACGTATGTTGCGTCAAGAAAGGGAAGGAATATGCCTGCTGGCTTGAGCTCCCGGCCTTGCACGGCAGGCGGCATTGGGGGCGAATCCTGCTCAGGTGATGAGGGGGGCGCTGCACAACCAGGGCGGCTAGGCGTCCCCGCAGGGGCGGAGCATATGGCGGCCGCAGCCGACTAGGCTCCGGCGTATGTGCAAGAGTGTCTTGAGCTGGCGGAAGTCCGCGTCGGCAGATTGAGGATGAAGAAGACGGGCCCTGGCGGCGTGCAAGGCGCTTCTCGCGGTCTGTTCCGGCTCACGCGCAGGCGCCGAACTGATCCCGCCGGGGGCCCGTTGCTAGCGTTTCCGCACGTGCCCCGGTTCCACGCGTCACAGCCCGGCGCGGGCTGCGATGAGTTCGGCCACGATGCTTACGGCGATCTCCTCCGGGGTCTCGGCCCCGATCTCCAGGCCGATGGGACAGTGCACGCGGGCCAGGTCGGCCTCGGTGAAGCCCTGGCCGCGCAGGCGCTCATACACCGCGTCGCGCTTGCGGCGGCTGCCGATCATGCCGATGTATCCGGCGCTGGTGCGCAGGGCCTGGGCCAGGGTGTCGGCGTCGTGCACGTGCCCGCGCGTGACGATGACGATGAACGCGCCGGGCCCGCAGGGGGCGTTCTCCAGGGCATGGGAAAAGTCCGGCAGCACGCGCGTTTCGGCCCAGGGGAAGCGTTCGGCGTTGGCGAAGTCCGGCCTGTCGTCCAGCACCAGCACGCGGAAGCCCGCCAGGGCCGCCACCTGCGCCGTGGGGCGCGAGACATGCCCGGCCCCCAGGATGGTCAGCGGGCTCGGGGCGGTCCAGGGCTCCAGCACATGCTGACGCGGGCCGAGGCTCAGGGTGATAGGCGCGTTGATGCCCGCTCCCTGAGTGCGCGCGGCGTTCAGCTGCTCCCCGGACAGGCCGGGTTCTTCCGCCGAACCGGACGGCTCCAGCAGGCGGGCCGGGCCAGCGTCCAAGGGCGTGAGCAGCAGGCGGCGCTCGCCGTTTTTCAGGGCCTGGGCCAGTTGCCGGAACAGCGGCAGCTCCTCGGGTCCGATGCGCTCCACGAACACTCGCAGGCGTCCGCCGCAGATCATGTCCGCCCCGGCCGCCAGCTCGCCGGTGAGGTCGAAGGCCTCCACGCTGCGCTGGCCGCTGGCCAGAACCCGCGCAGCACTCTCCATCACGCGGGCCTCCACCAGCCCGCCGCCCACGGTGCCCGCCGCGATGCGCACGCCGCAGCCTCCGGGCCGGTCATCCGCGGCCAGCAGCATGCGGCTGCCGGCCGATCGCGGGGTGCTGCCCTCGTGGGTCAGGATGGTGGCGCGCACGGCGTTTTCGCCGCGCTCAAGCAAGGCCAGCAGGGGATGCAGTATGTCGTTCATGGGGTGCTCCAGGTGCGCCAGTTCTTTTCGGTTGATCGCAATTCGCAGCCGTCCCCGGCGAGTCTGCCCTGCACGGGGCCCAGACGGCGCAGGGGGCTGCCGCAGGCGCAGGGGCCGGGCAGCAGGCGCGCCGCGTCGCCGGTGCGGTAACGCAAAAGCGGCAGGGCGCGCTCGCCCAGGGTGGTGATGAGGATTTCGCCTGTTTCGCCCGGCGGCAGGGCCTCTCCCGTGGCCGGGCAGGCCACCTCCACCAGCAGGTCGGCCTCGCGCAGATGCAGGCCGCTGTGCGCCGCGCACTCCACCCCGCCGCCGTAGCCCGTCTCGGTCATGCCCCAATGGTCGAACACTTCGCAGCCCCAGGCTTTTTGCACGGCTTCGCGCAGGTTCCCGGGCAAGGGCTCCGCGGTGGAGAGCAACGCGCGCACGGGGCGCAGCGCCTGCGGCGGGCCCGCAAGCAGCCTGCGCAGTTGCGTGGGCGCGGCCACCAGCACGCTGACGCCTTCCTCGGCCATCAGCGCATGCAAATCCTCCGGGGTCCAGCCCTCCGGGGCCAGCACCGGCCTGGCTTCCAGGTCCGGCAGGGCGCGCGCCAGCAGGTCGGCCACGCCCCATTCCCGGCGGCCGGGCAAGAGCACCAGCACCGTGTCGCCCTTGCGGCACAGGGTGCTCATGCCCACGCGAAAGAAATCCCGGGTGCGCTCCAGGTCTGCGCGGGTGAAGAACAGGCGCTTGGCCGGGCCGCTGCTGCCCGAGGTGTTGAGGCTCACCACGCGGGCCACCTCGTCCTGGCTTACGGTGAGCAGCAGAGGGGAGCCCAGGGCCGTGGCGTCCATGCGCGGCAGCCGGGCCAGGTCCGCGTGTCTGCGCAGGGTGTCCAGACCGATGCCCGCCAGCCGTCCGGCCAGGAAGGGACTGCGGCGGACCGCCCAAGCCAGGGTGCGCCGCAGCTCGGCCATCTGCCAGGCCTCGACGTCTTCCGGGTTTACGCTGGGCAGGCCCAGGCGCGCGGCCAGCCAGGGGTCCAGGGGGCTTCTGGGCAGAGGCGCTGTCGGCTGCTTCACGGGGCGCTCCGGTACAGGGGCGTGCCGTCGGCCGCTGTGAGGTTGTACAGGCAAAAGGGGATGAGCCGTCCGTCCGGGGCCTGGGTATGGATGCAGCAGCCGCGCACGCGCTCGATGTCCAGGCTGGCAGCGTCCTGAAAGGCCATGCAGGAGATGCTGAAGCGCTTGTGCGCCCCGCGCTCGGCCAGAAAGCGCTCGAAGTCGTCGCCCTTGAGGTTGCAGTTGCCCAGGGGTTGGGCTGCGAAGGGTTGCGGGGCCGCGGCCCATTGCCCGGCCACGCTGGCCTTGGCCCGGCGCGCGCCCTCCGCGGCCTGCAACGGGCCGGACTCGCAGCAGCCGCCTTCAAGAATCGGCGCAAGCCTCCCCCCTTGAACCGCGAAGCGGGCGCTGAAGGAGCAGCGCTCGTGCTCGCAGCAGGGCGGGTGGAAGTCCTGCGCGCGCAACTGGCCTTGGCTCTGCTCCACCAGCAGGCTCAGCACTTCGGGCAGGGTCAGGCGGCGCTCCTCGCTTTGTTCCGGGGCGAAGCGCCCAAAGGTCGCGGCGGGCTGGAAGTGCACCCCGCGCACCGTTGGCGCGCGCGAAAGCGCCAGGCGCAGGATGTCGCCCAGGAGCTGGTCGTTGACCCCGCGCAGCAGCGTGGGCACCAAGACCACGCCCAGGCCCGCGCGGGCGCAGGCGTCCAGTGCGTCCAGCTTGGCCTGTTGCAGGGGGCGGCCCCGCAGGACCTGGCTGGCCGCGTCGGAGCCGTCGAACTGCAAAAAGACTGATTGCAGGCCCGCCGAGGCCAGAGTTTCCGCATAGCCCGGCTCGGCTCCCAGGCGCAGTCCGTTGGTGTTCAGCTGCACCAGGCCGAAGCCCAGGGGCCGCGCCAGGGCGATGAGCTGCGGCAGGTCCTCGCGCAGGGTGGGCTCGCCGCCGGAGAGTTGCAGATTGCACGCGCCCGCGTCGCGCCGCAGCAGGCGCAGGCGCTCGGCCAGGGCGTTCAGGGGCGGATCGGGCGCATGTGTTTCCCCGGCGGACGCGTAGCACACCGGGCAGCGCAGGTTGCAGCGCGCGGTGACTTCCAGCACGGCGGTGCAGGTGTGCTGGCCGTGCTCCGCGCACAGGCCGCAGTCAAAGGGGCAGCCCTGGTCCGGGTTCGTTTGCAGGCTCGGCGGGGTGGAGGGCGTCTTGGGCCGCCGCCAGGAGGCGAACTCCGGCGCGCCGCGCCAGATGACGGCCTCGCAGGGGCCGTGCTCCGGGCAGACGCGGGTGAGCCAGACCTCGGCCGCCTTTTCGCCTTGGCCGCGCATGACGAGGTGCGCGGGCAGGCGGCGCAGGCACACGGGGCACAGGGCCTGCGTCGCGGAGAGCGCCGTTTCCGGCGTTTCGGGCAGGGGCTCAGTCATGGCTGTTTCCCATCAGGCCCCGTCCTCGCGGCCCACGGTCACGTCCAGGCCGTTTTCGGTCAGAATCAGCACCAGTTTGGCCCAGGCTTCGGCCAGCAGCACGCCGCAGCGTGCCATGTTGGGCGTGCCGGAATCGTCGCCCAGGATGTCGGCGCAGGCGCTGCCGCCGTACTGGCGCTGCGTGCGTTCCACGAACCAGTCCACGAACTCCGCCTGGGCCAAGTCCGCGCGCTCCACGGGCAATTCCTCCGGCCTGCCCTTGCCAAAATAAAGCCCCAGCACGCAGGCCCCGCCGGTGAGGATGCCGCAGGTTCCGCAGCCGGTCTCGCGGCAGGCGCCCAGGCCCCGGCACAGGCCGCTTAAGGAGCGCACCAGCTCCGGGTTCTCCCGGCCCTGGGCGCGCAGGGCGAGCAGGCCCAGGATCTGGCTGCAGCAGAAGCCTTGCGCCGCCAGGGGCGCGATTTCCATGAGGGTCTCGTCCATGGGTCCTCCTTCAGCCTGCGCGCCCCTGGCAACGGCGCGCGGCCAGGCACAGGAAATAGCCGGGCCGCGCGTTTTCGCCAGGGGCGCGTGCGCCTTGGCCGGTGGCGCGCGCGCTGCCCAGGCCGCACGGCGACACTCCGGCGAAAATGAGCCGCCCGGCCAGCTCGGCCAGCAGGCGGGAGTGGTCCTCGAAAAGCAGTTCGGCAAAGCCCGCCGCGTCCAGGGCCCCACGCAGGGCGGCTTCCGGCAGCGCGCCGGACAGGCAGTCACCGCTTTTTGCCTGGGCCGCGCCAGCCGTGGAGCCGGACGGCCCGCGCAGGTACAGGTCGCTCACGGCCAGCAAGCCCCCGGGCTTGAGAGTCCGCGCCGCCTCGGCCAGCACGGCGCGCGCATTGCCCGTGGCCGAGAGCACGCATTCGCAGAACACGGCGTCCAGGCAGGCCGGGGGCAGGGGCAGGGCCTCGGCCCGGCCCAGCAGGGGCAGCACGCCGGGTCCAGCGGCCTGGGCCGCTGCTCCCAGCATGGCGGGCGAGGCGTCCAGGGCCAGCACGCGCACCCCTCGCGAGGCCAGGAGCCGCGCCGTGGCCCCAGGCCCGCAGCCCAGGTCCAGGGCCAGCGCGTCCGCTGGCGGCAGGCCGTGCTCCAGGCAAAGGTCCAGGGCCCGCCGGGTCAGGTCCAGGCCGCCGGGGCGCAGGGTCTCGCCCGCCACGCGGCGGAAGTCCTCGCGCTCGAAGAGCGGCACGGGCGCAGTGCGGGAGCCCGGCAATTGTGTGCAAGCGCCCGGCCGTCGTGCGCAAGCGTTTGTCACTTGTCCTCCAGCAGCTGTTCCACCTCGGCCATGCGGCCCAGGGCCAGGGCTTCCGGCACCAGGGTCTGGCCGCAGGCCGGGCAGGACAGGAGCGAGATGGTGAACACGCTGCCCAGGTAGCTGACGACCACGGGCGAGGGCGCCAGATCCTGCCCGCAGGACACGCAGGCCCATTTGCCCGAAGGTGGCAGATAGGTCTGGTCCGTGCGGTTCACCGGCTCGCCGGAGGCAGGCGGGGCCTCTTGCACGCCGCCCGCGCCGGGCACGATCATGCGGTGGCTCCAGGCGTTCAGCACCCGGTAGCCTTCGCCTTCTGGCGTAAATTCCACCCAGAAGGTGACGCGCCGGGGCCGGAACGAGGCCAGAAGCCGCCCGGACTCCGTGTCCCGCAGCACTCGGCCCGCGGTCACGGCCTCGGTGATGGTCTGGCGCAGGTCGGACAGCAGGATGCGCCGCTCTTCCAACCGGGCGCGCAGCTCCGGCGCGGTCAGCAGCTCAAAGGGCTCCGGGTGCGGCTCCCGCCCCTGGCCCCAGACGTTTTGCAGCAGCCGGGCCTTGAGGGCCGCGCGGGCCTCTTGCCGCTCGGACCAGCCGGGGCCGGGCTGGCCCGCCGGGTCGCAGTCCGCGCAGGGGAAGATCAGGTCCAGCAGGTGCCAGGTGCGCCGGCCCGCGTTGAACAGCCTGTCGCGGCACATGGCGCAGGCGGCCAGATAGTCGCGGCCGCACTCGCCCGCGCGCCGGGTGGCCACCGTGCGCCCAAGCTCCGGGTCCTCCTGGGACATGAGCCCGCCGAAGCCGCAGCATTCCGTCAGCTCGCCGGACAGGGGCAGCTCTTTCCAGGGCACGCCCAGGCGGTCAGCCAGGGCGCGCACGGCCGTGCGGAAGGCCGGGTCGTCGCGCGCGGTGCAGGGGTCGTGCAGGGCCAGGAAGGGCCGGGGCAGCAGGCCGTTGCCCGGCAGGGGCAGGGTCTCCAGCACCTCCCAGAGCGACACGGCAGTGAGGCCCGGCGCGGCCTGCCGGAACACGGGCAGGCGGAACACCGAAAGGCAGCCCGCGCAGGCGGCGACGACGCGCGGCTTGCCCAGCGCTTCCCACTGGCGGGCGAAGCCTTCCGCCGTCTGGCGGAACAGCTCCTCCTGCCCGGCCCAGTGCGCGGAAATGCCGCAGCAGCCGAGCATGAGGCCAACACCGCCAGATATGCCGCCGCCCTGGCCGCCCCTCGGCAGGTGCTTGCGCAGGTGGGCGTAGGCGCTCTCCACATGGTGCGGGTGCGAGGCCGAGAGCTGGCAGCCGGGGAAGAAAAGGTCGGCGGTCGCGCCGTTGCCCGCTTCCGGCCCCGCATCTGGATCGGGCAGGCACAGGGCGAAGTCCGGGCCGTTGGCCGCGGCCATATCTTCAAGGGCGAATTCGTGGGCCGACTGCGGCATGACCCCGCGCGCCACCATGTCCTGCCGGGCGGTGAGGCACAGCTCGGCCATGGCGAAGCCCTCCGGGCAGACGCGCGCGCACAGGCCGCACAGGCTGCACGAATTCACCAGCTTGTTGGCCAGGTGCTGGCCCTTGACGATGGCCGCGTTGTTGTAGATCTGCCGGGCGTAGGTCTTGGGATAGGCCTTGTGCTTCTCCAGGTAGTCGCACACGCGCACGCATTCCAGGCACTGGCAGTTCAGGCAGCGCGCGGCCTCCCGCTGTGCGATGGGCGCATCGCAATCCCCGCTGGCGGGCGCAATGCGCGGCAGGGGCTCCACGCCCTTGAGGCTGGTGTACAGCCGCGTCTGCGTGGGACCTTCCTTGTCGCGCGCGGCGGTGAGGGACGCGCCCGTGAGCTGCCGGTCCAGCGAGCTTGCCGCCCGCCGTCCGTCGGCTGCGGCGTCGATGAAGCGCAGACGCCCGTCAGCTCCGGGCCAGCCGCCCAGGAATAGAGCCGATTGTCCGTCAGCTATGGGAGCGGGGGCGGCCAGGGTCACGGGGTCCACGTCCACGCGGGGCGGATAGGCCGCGTCCGTGTCCGGCGAGAACCCGTGCTCCAGAAATACGGCTTGGCCCTCCGCCAAGGCTGCTTCCAAAATGGCCGTGGCGTTGCCGGGGCTTTGGTCCAGCGCCAGGCCCAGGGCCTTCAGCGTGGCCAGCTCCGCCGCCAGGGCGTCCGGGGGCAGCAGCTGCGGCGGCAGGGAAAGCAGGGCCCCGCCAAGGGGCGCGCCAAGCGTGCGCAGGGTTGCGCCGTGGCCCTTTTTCAAGAGGTCCCAGGCGCAGGTGAGCGCGGCCAGACCGTGGCCTAAGATTAGCGCGGCCTTGCCCCGGCCGGGCAGGCGCATGGGCCTGGGGCCGGGCGTGCCGTGGGCGATGGCGAAGCGCTCCAGGGCTCCGATGGCGATGGCCTCCCCGGCCTCCTTGCGTTTGCAGGCCGCCTCGCACGGGGCCTCGCACACGCGGCCCAGCACGCCGGGCAGGGGCAGGGTGCGCTCCAAAATCTTGCGCGCGCCGTTTGCGTCGCCCTTGGCGAGCAGGCCCACAAAGGCGCGGCCGTCCACCCGCAAGGGGCAGGCGGCCTGGCAGAAGGGCGGTTCTTCCTGAATGCAGCGGTTTTCCCACTGGCGCAAGGTCTGCTGATCCATGCCGTTCTCCTGGCTGGGGGGGTGCCTGGGAATCACAGGGCGGACGCGGAACCTTCATCCCACGTCCGCCCTGATTTGGTCAATGGTTCGGCAGCTTACACGCCCTTGGCCTTGAGCCCGGCCAGCACCTTTTCCGGCAGGGCCGGAAGATGGGTGATGCGCACGCCGCAGGCGTTGTAGATGGCGTTGATGACCGCCGCGTGCGGGGCGGCCAGGGGCATCTCGCCCACGCCGGAGGCGCCGAAGGGGCCGTCCGGGCGCGGGGTCTCCACGTAGATGATCTCCATGGCGTCGGGAATGTCCTTGATGTACGGAATGCCCGCCCCGGCGATGGTGGCGTGCTTCTTCAGGTCCTCGTAGTCCTCGGTGAGGGCGAGGCCCACGCCCTGGGCCAGGCCGCCGTAGATCTGGCCGTCCGTCACCAGCTTGTTGTTCACCTTGCCGATGTCGGCCACGATGGCGATTCTTTCCACCGTCACCTTGCCCGTGGGCACGTCCACCGCCACCTCGATGACGTAGACGCCGTACATGTAGCAGCAGAAGGGGCGTCCCTGGCCGCTGGCGTCGCATTCCTTGGCCGGGGCGGTCCACTTGCCGCGCACCTTGGTCTCGATCTTGGCGTCCTTCATCTCGTCATAGCTGCGGAAGCTGCCGTCGGGCTTCCGCATGGTCGCCAGCAGATTTTCGCAGGCGGTCTTCACGGCCTGGCCGGTGACCACCTGGGAGCGGCTGCCGCCCGCGGGGCCGGAGTTCGGGGCCTTGCTGGTGTCGTTCAGCACCAGGTTGATCTTTTCCGGCGCGAGGCCAAGGGGCAGCAGGGCCTCGTGGGCCGTGCCCAGGGTGCCCGCGTCGGCGCCCTGGCCGTGGTCCTCCCAGCAGTCGTAGATGGTCACGCTGCCGTCGGGCATCAGTTCGGCGTCGGCCTCGGAGGAGTCCGGGCCGTCGAGGCCCGAGCCGTACACGCCGATGGCCACGCCCACGCCGCGCTTGGTGGCGGCGGAGCTGTTCGCCTTGGCGCGCTTCTTGGCTTCCTCGTACTTGGGCCGGGCCAGGTCCAGCATCTGGGGCAGGCTCAGCACCTCCGGCTCCTGGCCGGTGGGCGTGGTTGCGCCCTTGCGGTAGACGTTCTTGTAGCGCAGCTCGAAGGGATCCATGCCGAGCTTCTCGGCCAGCTCGTCCATGAGCACTTCGGACGGGAACTCGATCTCCGGCGCGCCGTAGCCTCGGAAGGCCGAGCCCCAGGCGTGGTTGGTGCACACGGTGCGGCCCTCGCCCCGGATGTTCGGGATGTCGTAGCCCGCGCCCGCGAACTGCGCGCCGCGCAGGGTGAGCAGGTCGCCGAACTCGGAGTACGGGCCGTGGTCGCAGGACCAGTCGCTCTCCATGGCCAGCAGCTTGCCGCTCTTGTCGGCCGCGTACTTCAGGCTGGTCCAGAAGGGCGAGCGCTTGCCCGTGTAGTTCTGCTGCTGCTGGTAGTTGTAGCGCAGGTGCACCGGGCGGCCCGTGGCCAGGGCGGCCACGCCCACAAGGGCCTCCATGGTGGGGCTGAACTTGTAGCCGAAGGTGCCGCCCGTGGGGTTCTGCACCATGACCATCTTCTCCGGCTCAACGCCCAGGCCCGGGGCGATCATGTACAGATGCAGGTGCAGGCCGATGGACTTGGAGTGGATGACCAGCCGGCCTTCCTCGTCCTGGTAGGCGAAGCCCACGTCCGGTTCGATGGGCAGGTGCGGCTGGCGCTGGGTGTAGAAGTCGTCGGCCACCGTCACCACGTCGGGGCGGGCGAAGATGGGCGCGGTGTCCTCGCCCTTGGCGATGGCCTGGGTGTAGTACACGTTGGGCGTGCCGGGGTGGATCTCGATGGCGTCCTCGGCCATGGCCGCGGGCGCGCTCATGTAGGCGGGCAGCTCCTCCAGGTCGACCTTGACCTTCTCGGCCGCGGCGCGGGCGTTCTTTTCGCTGTCCGCGCAGACGATGGCGATGGCGTCGCCGTACTGGAAGATCTTTTCATCGGCGAGTATGGGGCGGTCCCAGCCGTCGCCCTTGTTGGTGGGGAAGGTGATGAGCCCGGTGATGCGGTTCTTGCCCTTCACGTCCTTGTGGGTCAGCACGCTGTGCACGCCGGGCATCTTGAGCGCTTCCGAGGCGTCGATGGCCTTCAGGTTGGCGTGGGAGACCTTGGCCTGCACCAGGGCCAGGTGCAGGGTGTTCTTGGGCATCTTGTGGGCCAGGTCCGCGCCGAAGTCCCAGGTGCCGGTGACCTTGGCGATGGCGCTGGGGCGCGGGTAGCTGGTGCCCCAGATGCGTCCGTCGGCCGGGAGCTTGAAGTGCAGGTCCGAAACCTTGATCTCGCCGCGCAGCACGCGGGCGGCGTCCATCACCGCGTCGGTGAGGGGCTTGTAGCCGGTGCAGCGGCAGGCGTTGCGGTGCTTCTGGAACCACTCGCGCACGTCCTCGCGCGTGGGGTTCTTGTTGGCGTCGAGCAGGGCCTTGGCCGAGACGATGAAGCCCGGCGAGCAGAAGCCGCACTGGGCCCCGCCGTGGACCATCCAGGCCACCTGGATCGGGTGCAGGGCGTTGGCCGCGCCGATGCCCTCGATGGTCGTCACGCTGGCGCCGTCCTCCACGCGCTTCATCTTCATGGCGCAGGAGCGCACCACCTTGCCGTCCAGAATGACGCTGCACGCGCCGCACTGGCCTTGGCCGCAGCCCACCTTGACTCCGGTGAGCATGAGCTGGCCGCGCAGCACGTCGGCCAGGGTGTCTTCCGGGTCCACCACCAGCGGGCGGGGAATCCCGTTCACGTTGAGCACCATCTTGAGCATGACCATCCTCCTTGCCGTGTTTGGCGTTTTCAGACGCACGTGGGCCAGGGGCCGGGTTCCGCGCGCGGCGGACCTAGGCTCCCTTGCCGAAGGGGCAGACCGGGAACCGGCACTCGGCGCACGCGGAGCAGTATCCGCCGTGGCCCAGGGCCGCGATGTCCGAACGGGAGAGGCGGTCTCCGGCCAGGAGCCGGGGCACCACAAGATCGAAGATGCTGGCCTTGAAATACATGACGCAGCCGGGCAGGCCGAGAACAGGCACACTGCCGATGTAGCCCAAAAGGAACATGGCCCCCGGCAGCACCGGCGCGCCGTAGCACTCTATTTTCGCCCCGGCCCTGCGGATGGCGGCGGGGGTGCGGTCGTCCGGGTCCACGCTCATGCCGCCGGTGACCACGAGGAAGTCCGCCCCGAGGGCCAGCAGGGCCTCGATGGCCCGCGCGGTCATGTCCTCGTCGTCGGAAACCAGGAGCTGGCGGAAGACCTGGCTGCCCAGGCGCGCGAACTTCTCGCGCAGCACCGGGCCGAAGCCGTCCTGCACGCGGCCCTTGAACACCTCGCTGCCCGTGGTCACCATGCCCACTTTTCGGGGCAGGAAGGGGCGAACCTCCAGGATGGGGGCGCTCTGGCAAAGCTCCTCGGCCCGGCGGACCTTGGCTTCCTCGATGACCAGGGGGGTGATGTGCACGCCGGCCAGGTTCTGGCCTTTCTTCACTGGCTGGTTGGTGTGCAGGGTGGCCAGCACCATGTCGTCCAGGCCGTTCAGTGTGCCCAGGCGCTCGGCGTCCACCTTGAGCAGGCCGTCGCACCCGGCGCTGAGCGTCACCTTGCCCTCGCCGGGCGCGCCCAGGAGGATGCCCGGACCGCTGACCGCGCGGGCCACGCGCAGGGCGGCCTCCTCCTCGTGCACCAGGCCCTCGGCCAGGTCGAACACGTAGAGGTGCTCCTTGCCCACGTTCAGCAGGTGTTCGACATCCTCCGGCCGGACCACGTGGCCTTTCTTGAACAGCGCGCCCTTACAGCGCTCCGGCCCATCGCCGGGGATGATCTGGGTGATGTCATGACAGAGCACGGTGCCGACGGCATCCGCCACGGGGAGTTCCCGCATGTGAGTCGACCAGCCCATACGCAGCCCTCTTGCCGCCGGAGAGCAGGCGGCCTGTCCAGCAAAGTGACGAGAAGCCTGAGCCTGAAGGTTCTTTACTCAACTGTCACTTTTTGTGTCAGAAAAGGCATAGCAAGTCAAACAGTGACTGCTTACATTTCAGCACGTTCGTTGTTTTCTTCACAAGCGCGGGCGTGGGCTGCAGGAAAATGGCGGCGGGGGAAGCTATTTTGCGCAAAAAAAAACGGGCCGGGGGCGCAGAGGCTCCCGGCCCGGCTGATGGGCGGAAGGTCTGAAAAGGCCGCCTTAGAGGTCGCTCCAGGGCTGCAGGGCCAGGGGCACGAAGCCCTGCTCCCGCGCCTGGTACTCCAGGGGCAGCATGGTCAGGGCGGCCACGTCGGGGCTCGGCACGTCCACCAGCTCGCCGGAATCCAGGCAGAGCACAAAGGCCTTGCAGTGCTTGCAGGCGTCGGCGCGTTCAAAGGGCCGTTCAGGGTCGCGCAGCACCACCAGATCGTCGGGCTCCACGCAGCCGCACATGGGGCAGGCCACGCGCTTGTGCGTCCACTCCGAGGCGCAGCAGGAGCAGCGCAGGAAACGGCGGCCGCCATGGGCCTTGATGAATTCGTTGTCCTCGTCCACGCGGCGCAGCTCGCTCATGTTCGGGGCGGCCCCGCACACGGGGCAGAAATTCTGCTGCCAGGGCAGGTCCTTCACCAGCTTCAGCAGGTCTTCGGCCTGGCGGCGCAGAAAGGGCCGGGTGATCTCCGTGGCCGCGAAGGCCGCGGTTTGGGCGCTTACGCCGGGCAGGGCGAGCTCTTCCCCGAAGGCTGCGGCGGCGAGGTCGGCGGGCGCAAGCGCGCCGGAATCGAGCGCCTTCTCCAGGGCCGCGAACTCCTGCGCCAGGGCCGGGAACGAGGCGGCCATAAGGGGCAGCAGCTCCTTGGCCGCGACGGGCAGCTGGGCGCTCATGTCCTCGAAGCCCAGGTCGGCCAGGAGAAACACCCCCTGGCAGAAGCGTTCCGCATCCACGGTCGGGGGCGAGCCCTGCCAGCCTGGAGCGGTTTCAAAGATGCGCGCCTGGGTGGCCAGCAGCGGGCCGAAGGCGTCGAGGAGCGGCTGCAGGGCGGGCAGCTCCGCCTGGGCGCGGGAAAGGGCGGTTTGGATGGCGCGCAGTCGCGGGGAGGTCTCTGGGCTGGTCATGCGGGGCTCCTCGTCTGGGATGGTCTTGTATCCGCCCGGATTATGGCCGGGCTGTCGTGTCGGGGGCGACCTTGCTCTCTGGCGGGATATTTGGGGCCGCCCGGTTCTGGAGTACCGGGCGGCCCCGCGGCGTTCATCGCCTCGTCACGTCTTGCTGTCTAGCCCTGAGCCGAACCGGCCGCCTTGCGCAGCGGGCCCAGGAGGCCGGCCAGCATCTGCTGGCGGGTCATGCCCGGCGCGGTCGGCGCGTCGGACGCGTCGGCCACGGCGAACTTGTGGTACTTGGTGGGCGCGTCGGTCACCAGGTAGATGACGCTGACGTTCTCCACGTCGCACAAGGACGCCTTGGGGAACTCCTTCTGCACGGCCACCAGGCGGTCGGCGGCCTGCTTCAGGATGTCGCCGCGCTCGCCGAAGCTCATGGCGCCCATGGCGCAGCTTTTGACGCACATGGGCAGCAGGTTCTTCTTCACGCGGTCGATGCACATGTCGCACTTGATGATGCGCTTGGTTTTGGGGTCCAGCCTGGGGATGTCGTACGGGCAGGAGCTCTTGATGGTCTCGAAGCTCTCCTTGGCGGTCTTCTCGGTGTAGATGACCGCGCCGGTGTCCTTGTCGATGACGATGGAATCCTCAAGCTCCGCGCCGGATTTGCAGGGGGCTTCCAGGCAGTGGCGGCAGGCGTCCGGGAAGAAGTACCACTTCACGGTGTCGCCTTCCAGGTGCTCGCTGAAGCGCACCAGCTTCACGTTGTACGGACCGAGGTCCGGGGGATTCTGGTGGGTGCCGCGCTGTTTGGTGGGCACGGCCGGGTAGTTCTTCCATTCCTTGCAGCCCACCTGGCAGCCGCGGCAGGCGGTGCACTTGGTGGTGTCTATGAGTATCGCCTTGGGCATGGTTTTCGCTCCTTGCAGGTTCAGGGGGCGCGCCGGTTGTTCGCGGCGCGCCCGCCCGGTTGCGACTCTGGTTTACAGCTCGGTCACCTTGGTGGCCTTCTTCACATTCACCAGACAGGCCTTGAACTCCGGAATGGTGGTGTTCGGGTCACCAACCGAGGTGGTCAGCCTGTTCGTCGCATCGCCGCATTTGGGCTTGGTCCAACCGAAGGCGAAGGGCATGCCGACCAGGTGCACGGTCTTGCCCATGATCTGGAAGGGACGGATGCGCACCGTGACCATGGCCACGGCCTCGACCCTGCCGCGCAGGCTTTCCACCACGACCACGTCGCCGTTCTTGATGCCCTTCTCCGCAGCGAGCTGCGGGCTCATCTCGATGTACTGCTGGGGTTCGGCCTCAAGCAGGCCGTTGCCGTTTCTCGTCTCCGAGCCGGAGCACCAGTGCTCGGTCATGGAGTAGGTGGTGAGCACGATGGGGAAGCGCGGATCGCCGTTCTTGCACAGAACGTCGTACTCGCTGCCGTGCACCTGCTTCATGCAGGGGTTGCTCATCTGCGGGGAGAACGGGTTCTTGGTCAGCGGGGTTTCCGCCGGTTCGTAGTGCTCCGGCAGGGGGCCGTCCTCGCGTCCGGGGCCGTACAGCTGGCCATGGCCGTCCGTGGTCATGATGAAGGGGTACACGCCGCCCTTCATGGCCATGGGCGGCTGGCCGCCGTCGGGCACGTCGCCCTGCCAGCCCTTGCCGTCCCACTCGATGACGGCCTTGGCCGGATTGTAAGGCTTGCCGTTCTTGTCCACGCTGGCGCGGTTGTACAGCACGCGGCGGTTCATGGGCCAGGCCCAGGCGAATTTCGGGTACAGCCCGATCTTGGCCTGCATGGGGGTCTGGGTCAGGTCGCGGCGCTTGGAGAGGTTGCCCTCGGCCTCGGTGTAGCCGCCGCAGTACACCCAGCACAGGCTGCTGGTGCTGCCGTCGGCCTGGAGCAGCGGGAAGCCGGGAACCAGCTGGCCCTTCTTGTACTGCTTGCCGCCGATCTCCACATCCTTGGTGAAGAAGCCGTTGATGCGCTTGGTCACTTCCTCGGCCTTGAACTCGGACGGAAGGTCGTGCTTGAGGATGGCCTCGGGCAGGGCGCCGCCCTCCTTGGCGTACAGCGCGCGCACGCGCTTCATGATCTCCACGAACATCCAGCCCATGCTCTGGCTCTTGCCCACGGGATCGATGGCCTTGTAGTGCCACATGTGCCAGCGGCCGGAGTTGGAGATGGTGCCTTCCTTCTCCGCGCGGTAGGCGCTGGGCAGCAGGAAGATCTCGGTCTTGCACTTCTTCACGTCCGCGCCGGGGCGGCGGAAGTTGTCGCTGGTCTCGTTGTGGAACACCTCGCCCACCACCAGCCAGTCCAGCTTGTCAAAGGCCTTGCGGACCTTGTTCGAGTTGGGGAAGCTCTGGCAGGGATTGTGGCCGAAGACGAAGCCGCCCTTGATCTTGCCCTGGTACATGCGGTCGAACAGGAACAGGTGCGAGCAGTCCATGCCCACGTCGAGCTTGGGCAAGAGGCCGTAGCAGAAGTCGTTTTCCTTGGTGGCGTTCTCGCCGAACCAGCCCTTCAAGAGGCTGACGATGTACTTGGGCCTGTTGCCCCACCAGTTGACGCTCATGGGATCGGCCGTCTTGGGCGTGTTGCCCTTCTGGTATTCGTCCAGCGTCTTCCAGTTGGCGTAGGGCGCGTTGTGGTAGCCGGGAATGTAGCCGTAGAGCAGGGCGTGGTCCGTGGAGCCTTGGACGTTCGGCTCGCCGCGCAGGGCGTTGATGCCGCCGCCCGCCACGCCGAAGTTGCCCAAAAGCAGCTGCACGATGCCCGCCAGGCGGATGTTCTGCACGCCCACCGTGTGCTGGGTCCAGCCCAGGGCGTACATGATGGTGCCGGCCTTGTCGGCCTTGCCGGTGGCGGCGAAGGCCTCGTACACCTTGACCAGGTTCTCCTTGCTGACGCCGGTGACCTGGGAGACGAGTTCGAGGTTGTAGCGCTCGTAGTGGTTTTTCAGCACGTTGATGACGCAGCGGGGATGCTGGAGCGTCTTGTCGCGCTTGACCAGGCCCTTCTCGTCCTTCTCAAAGGCCCACTGGCTCTTGTCGTACTTCTTCTTGGCCGCGTCGAAGCCGGAGAACAGGCCGTCCTTGAAGGAGTACTTTTCGCCCACCAGGAAGCTCGCGTTGGTGTACTCGTTCACGTACTCGGAGAAGTACAGCTTCTTGTCCAGGATGTACTTGCACATGCCGCCCATGAAGGCGATGTCCGTGCCGGAGCGCAGGGGCACGTGGTAGCTGCTGCGGGCGGAAGTGCGCGAGAATTTGGGGTCCACGTGGATGACCGTGGCGCCCTTTTCCTTGGCCTTCAGAACCCAGCGGAAAGAGATGGGATGGTGTTCAGCGGCATTGCTGCCGATGATCAGGATGGCATCGGCGTTGCCGATGTCGGTGTAGTGATTCGTCATTGCGCCGCGTCCAACCGACTCTGCCAGAGCCGGTACAGTGGGGCTGTGTCAGACTCGGGCCTGGTGGTCCATGTGGACGATACCCAGGCTGCGCAGAGATTGGTGAGCGACGGAGCACTCCTCGTTGGACATCTGGGAGGAGCCCAGGGAGAACACGGTCTCCAGGCGGTTCACCTCGACGCCGTCGGCGTTCTTCAAGGTGAAGTCGCGATCGCGCTGGTCCTTCACCTTGCGCGCGATCTTGTCGAGCATCCAGTCCCAGTCCTTCTCCACCCACTTGGCCGAGCCCGGGGCGCGGTACATGGGCGTGGTCAGACGCTCGGGGCTGTTGTGCAGGCTCTTCAGGGCCGCGCCCTTGGCGCACAGGCCGCCCGCGCTGATGGGGTAGTCCGGGTCGCCTTCCACGTTGATGATCTTGCCGTCCTTCACGTGCACCAGGGTGTTGCACCCGCAGGAGCAGAAGGGACAGATGGAGATGACCTCTTTGGCCCCCTCGATCTTCAAGCCTGCCGCATAGGCCTGCGTGGGCTTCAAGTTAAGCCCCAGCTGCCCCAGGGCCAGGCCGA
This sequence comes from Humidesulfovibrio sp., assembly GCF_035560995.1. GTDB lineage: Bacteria > Desulfobacterota > Desulfovibrionia > Desulfovibrionales > Desulfovibrionaceae > Humidesulfovibrio. The sequence continues at coordinate 16,972 of NZ_DATMYK010000177.1, forward strand.
AGGCGCCCACCCCTGTGGCTTTCAGAAACGTTCGCCGTGAGATGCCCATACGCATCCTCCTCCGTTGACATGCTGCCCGGTGCCAGGCCGCCTGGCGCCCCGGTGTTGAATCTTCTTGCGCGGCCGATTTAATATGTCTGATTAGGCATAGTTGATTCTGCCGGTC
>NZ_DATMYK010000178.1:0-5661 GCF_035560995.1 Humidesulfovibrio sp.
GCAGCAATCAGGTGTTCAACTCCAAGACCATGATCCGCTTCCTTTCCGGCAAGGCAAATCTCAAGGAAGACTTTAAGATTGAGGAGCAGGGCACGGAAAATGGCCTGACAAAACTGCGTCTTGTGCCCAAGGAACCGGAGCCGACCATGGTCCTGGCCTACATTTGGGTGGACACCAAGACCAGCTTGCTCGGCCGCGTGCTCATCGTGGATTTCTTCGGCAACGGCAACCAGGTGACCTTGAACAACCTTCAGTTGGACAAGCGCGCCGATGCGAAGCTGTTTGAATTCACTCCGCCTTCCGGCACCCAGATCAAGGACAACACCAAGCAATAAGCTTGGTTACAGACAAACGGCCTTGCGCAGGCCGCGCACCTCTGCGGGGGTGAGCGGCCTGCACTGGCCGGGATTCAGCGTTCCCAGGCTAATGGGCCCCTGGCGCACGCGGATGAGCTTCAGAACGGTCCAGCCCAGGTCGCGACACATGCGGCGAATCTGCCTGTTAAGCCCCTGCATGAGCGTCATTTCCAACCATACTCCGCCGTCATCCTTGCGCAAAATATCCACCTTCACCGGCGCGAGCTTTTCGCCTTCCTTCAGGGTCATGCCGTCCCGCATGATGCCGAGCTTGATGTCGGACACGGCGCCGCGCACCAGCACGTGGTAGACCTTGGGCAGGTGCCAACGCGGATGAATGAGCCGGTTCATGAGTTCTCCGTCGGTGGTAAGCAGAAGTAATCCTTCGGAGAAGTAGTCCAGGCGTCCCACGTGCAGCAGGCGTTCGTTTTTATACTGCTGCGGCAGGATGTCGAACACCGTCTGGCGTCCCTCGGGGTCGCTGCGGGTGGTCACCACCTGCACGGGCTTGTGCAGCAGCAGGGTCAGGTCGCGGCCGCCGCAGGCAAAGGGGTGGTTGACCAGCTGGCCGTCCACCAGCACGCGGTCGGCCTCCGGGTCCACGCGCACGCCGGGTTCGGCCACAACCGTGCCGTTCAACTGCACGCGACCGGCCAGTATGAGCTCGTCCGCGCCGCGTCGCGAGGCCACGCCGCATTCGGACAGGTACTTGTTGATGCGGATCAGGGGAGATTTTTCAGCAGTCATGTATTTTCAGCCTGTTGTGTTTTCTAGAGTTTGTCTTGACAAATTCAAGAGCTATGTTTTTGCTGTGGTGAGTTCAAAAATGAAGCGAATAGCCCAGCGCAGCGGTGAAGTTTGAAACACGGATTTCCATTGCCAGCAGGGCCAGCAGCCAGTACACACAGGTCCGTGCCGAGCGCACCATAACCGAACCGGGAGCAGTTTTTTGGCCAAAGAAAAGTCTTTGCACTATTTCGGCAACAGGCACCTCATCATGCGTTGCCTGGGCTACTTCATGCCGCACAAGATCAAGGTCATCGCGGCCTTCCTGTCCATGTTCGTGGTGGCAGGCTGCACTGCAGCCATGGCCTATCTGGTAAAGCCCGCCATCGACCAGATTTTCGTGAACCGCGACGTGGAGGCCTTGAAGCTCTTACCGTTCATGATCATGGGCGTCATGGTGGCCAAGTGTTGCTTCCGTTTCGTGCAGACCTATTACATGAACAGCGTGGGCATGCGCGTCATCGAGGCGCTGCGCAATGACCTCTACGAAAAAATCGTCGTCTTGCCCATGCGTTTTTACGAGGAAAGCCAGGTTGGCATGCTCATGTCGCGCATTCTCAACGATGTCGTCGAGATACGCAACAGTGTGCCGTCTCTCGTCATGCTCATCCGCGAGATCTTCGAGGTGGCCGGGCTCATCGGCGTGGTGTTCTACCAGGACGCCGAGCTGGCCTTTTATGCTGTTGTTGTGGTGCCCATCGCCGCGTACCCGCTGATATTCTTTGGAAAGAAACTGCGCAAGCTGGGCCGCAAATCCCAGGCGGGCGTGGCCAGCATCAACGTGTTCCTGCAGGAGAGCTTCAGCGGCATCAAGGTCATCAAGGCCTTCGCCACGGAGCAGCTGGAAACCACGCGCTTCAGGGGCGAGAACAACAAGCTCATGGCCCTTACCGTCAAGCAGGTGCTGAACAGCGAGTTGTCCTCACGCGTCATCGACATGCTGAGTTCAATCGGCATCGGCCTGGTCATTTTCTACGGCGGCATGCGCGTCATCGAGGGAACCACTACCGCGGGCACGTTCTTCTCGTTCATGGCCTCGCTCATCCTGCTCTATGAGCCCATCAAGAAGATCGACGCCTGCAACATGGACATCCAGCGTGCTCTGGCCGGGGCCGAGCGCGTGTTCGACATCCTCGATTCGCCTCATGTTGTGGTCGAATCCGGCGGGACCAAGCAAGTTGAATTGCCATTCAAGTCGCTTGAATTCAAGGATGTGCACTTCACCTATCCCAGTGGCTCGCGGCCCGCGCTCGATGGCATCGACCTTGAGGTGCGCGCCGGGGAGCGGGTGGCCATCGTGGGCCCCAGCGGATCCGGCAAGACCACGCTGGTGCACCTTATTCCGCGCTTTTACGACATAGATTCCGGCGCGCTGTTGCTGAACGGCCTGCCCCTCACCGAATACACCCTGAAGAGCCTGCGGCTGACCCAGGGCATCGTGTCTCAGGACGCGTTCCTGTTCAACGCTTCCGTGCGCGACAACATCGCCTACGGCCAGGCCGGGTTCAGCCAGGAGCAGATCGAGGGCGCGGCCAGGGCGGCCTTTGCCCACGACTTCATCCTGGAACTCCCCGATGGGTATGATACCATCATCGGCGAGCGCGGCGCGCGGCTTTCCGGCGGGCAGAAGCAGCGCCTGACCATCGCCCGGGCTCTGTTGAAGAATCCGCCGCTGCTCATCCTGGACGAGGCCACCAGCGCGCTCGACACCGAGAGCGAACGCATTGTGCAGCTGGCGTTGGAGAACCTCATGCGCGACCGCACGAGCATCGTCATCGCCCACCGCCTGTCCACCATTCTCTCCGCCCACCTCATCGTGGTCATGGAGGAGGGCAAGATCGTGGCCCAGGGCAAGCACCACAAGCTGCTGGAAACCTGCCCGCTGTACGCCAAGCTCTACCAGATGCAGTTCGCCGACGGCAACGTCGAGGCGCTGTTCACCTAGGAACCGGGACAGGCCCATGCGCATCAGCCCCAGCCTCATCAGCCCGGCGCTCACGGTTTTGTACCGGGCCTGGGTGCGCAGTATCCGCTTCAACGACCACGGCGGCCCGGTGGAGATCGAGGCGGCCGTGGCTTCCGGGCGGCCGGTGCTGCTGGCCATCTGGCACGCGGAGCTTTTCGCCCTTACCGGCTACGGCATGTGCCGCCTGCCAAATCGTTTGGCTACTGTTGTCAGCGAGAGCCGCGACGGCGAAATCATCGCCCAGGTGCTGGAGCGCATCGGCTACGGCACGGCGCGGGGAAGCAGCACGCGTGGCGGCTTGAAGGCCCTCATCGCGCTGAAGCGCCATATTGACCAGGGGCGCATCGGAGTCATCACCGTGGACGGCCCGCGCGGTCCCCGGCACAAGGTGAAGGACGGCGCGGTGTACCTGGCGCACAAGACCGGAGCGCTGCTCATTCCCGTGCGTTCGCGCCCGGCGTCCAAGCATGTTTTCGAGCGTTCCTGGGACCGCTTCGAACTGCCCATGCCCTTCACCCGTTGCCCGGTGTACTTTGGAAAGGCTCTGGAATTTTTTGAGGAAAAGGCCAGTCCGGAAATGCTGGCAGCTGGCGGCAAGCGCCTGGAAGAAGCCTTGGCCGCTGCACTGCCACCGGAATAGCTCTCTGTTTCAGTGTGTTGCGGCATCGCGCAAAAGAAAAGGGGAGCTTCAGCTCCCCTTTTTTCGTGATGTCGCAGCTGCTTAGGCCAGCTTCATGCGGGCCGTTCCGCCGGGATTGAAGGGCAGGGCGGCCTTCTTGGCCTCCAGGTCGCCGCGCTGGGTGCGCACCAGGAAGTCGGTCTTGTCCGCGTGGGCCTCGGCCACATAGGCCAGGGCAACGCAATGGCCCAGCGACGGTGCGAAGGAGCCGCTGGTGACCATGCCCACCTGGGTGCCGTCGGGCAGGTGCAGGGTGTCGTAGTGGCGGGCGCTGCGGCGGCCTTCCAGTTTCAGGGCGATGAGCCGCTCGCGCACGGCGCCAAGGCCCGCCTTGCCGGTGAAGGACTTCTCTTTGGTGATGAGCCCGCCGAAACCGGCCTCGACCGGGGTGTGCTCCGTGTCCAGGTCCTGACCGTAGAGGGGGTAGCCCATCTCCAGGCGCAGAGTGTCGCGCGCGCCAAGGCCCACAGGCTTCACCAGCGGGTGTGCGGCCAGGGCGTCCCACATGGCCGGGGTCTTGCTCGAGTCCTGGTACAGTTCATAGCCCAGCTCGCCCGTGTAGCCGGTGCGGCTGACGATGAGCGGCGAGCCCTGCCAGGTGATGCGCTTGAAGTTGAAGTAGCCTGGCGAGACGAAGTCCGCGCCCAGGATGTCCTTCAGCACCTCAAAGGACTTGGGCCCTTGCAGGTCGATCTTGCCCGTGGCGTCGGAGATGTTGGTGAAGGCTGGCCCGGCGGGCAACTGCTTCCTGATGTGCTCGAAGTCCCCGGCCTCGCACGCGCCGTTGACCACGAGCATGTAGTCGTCCGTGTCCAGGCAGTAGATGATGAGGTCGTCCTCGATGCCGGCTTTTTCGTTCAGCAAAAAGCCGTAGCGACATTTGCCCGGGGCCAGCGTATCCAGGTCCTGGGTGACGATGGTGTTCAGGGCGTCCTTGGCTCCGGGGCCGCGCAGGGAAAACTCGCCCATGTGGCAGATGTCGAAGATGCCAGCGTTCTGGCGGGTGTGATTGTGCTCCGCGATGATGCCCTCGTACTGGATGGGCATGTCGAACCCGGCGAAGGCGGCCATCTTGGCCCCTTTGCCCTTGTGCCAGCCGGTGAGCGGCGTCTGTCTCAAGATTTCCACAGCAAGCTCCTTATCGAATGATCTTGTGGACAAGATTCCTATGCCACATTCCCGCCGCCAGCTCAATCATATTGAACGCCTTGGTGACGCTGGTTTTTCGGGTCCAACGGCCTTGTTGACGGTTTGAGGTATTTTCTTTAAAAAATCACATGGCGGTAGCGCCTGGAGGTTTTGAATGCGAAAGATTGACCAGTGTCCCCGCGTAGCCATCAATTCCAAATACTGCACCTGCACGCATGCCTCGTGCAGCAAGCACGCCCTGTGCTGCGAGTGCCTGCATTATCACCGGCAGCGCAACGAGCTGCCCGCCTGTTACTTCACCCCGGAAGAGGAGAAGACCTTCAACCGCAGCGTTGAATTCTTCATCCAGCGCCGGACGGCGAAGTAGGCCGCCATGACGCTTCGCCTGCGCAATCCGCTCAAGATGCTGCGCAGCAACGCCATCGCCATTGATATAGGCACGGGGCAGACCCTTATCGCCTCTCCCGATGGCGAAGTGCTGCTGAGTGAACCCACCGTGGTGGCCCTGGAACAGGGCACCAACACCGTCATCGTCACCGGCGCGGAAGCCAAGACCTACCTCGGCAAGGCGCCGGACCGCATCCGCGTCGCCCGTCCCGTCGAGGCCGGCGGCATTGTTGATTTCGAACCCGCGCGAGAGCTATTGCGCCGCTTCATGGCCCAGGTGCTGCCCGATGACGGGGTGCGCATCAAGGCCTGCGTCGTGGTTTCCCATGGCCTTACGG
>NZ_DATMYK010000179.1:0-2703 GCF_035560995.1 Humidesulfovibrio sp.
CCCCCATGCCTCAGGAATCCACCTCCAGCATCAAACTTCGGCTCATCGTCTCCTCGCTGATCCTCATGGGGGGCGGCGCCGCCTCCTTCGTCTATGGCCTGCAAAGCAACGAATCCTTGCTGATCCACGGTCTGCTTTTCAGCTTGGCCGTGCTGGGCGGCGCGTTTTTGCTGTGGACCGTGCATACCCAGATGATGCAGCCCCTGCTGCACCTGCGCGACTATTCCCGCGCCATAACAGCGGGCAAGGACGCCACCTGCGACGGCGGCGACATGCCCCAGGAATATGCCGAGCTGCGCGACAGCATGTGCCTGATGGTGGAGCACCTGGCCGGGGCCGTGCAGGCCGCCCGCGACAAGGAGGCCGAAGCCGAGCGCCACGCGGCGGAGACCGAGCGCACCCTGGGCGAAAGCCGCGCGGCCGAGGTCCATGTGCGCGAGCTGCTGGAGAACATGAGCGCCGCCTCCCAGAAGGCCAAAGAGGCCGCCACGCGCATCTTTGCCGCCGTGCGCGAACTGAACGAGAACATGGACCGCGTGGGCCGGGACGTGGTTGTGCAGCGCCAGCGTACGGAAAGCACCACCACGGCCATGGAGCAGATGAACGAGGCCATCCTGGAGATCGCCCGCAACACCGGCAGCGCGGCGGAGAGCGCGGAGCGCTCCAAGGGCAACGCCCAGGCCGGAGCCAGCGGCGTGCGCGAGGCCGTGGGAAGCATCGGCCGTGTGAAGGAGCGCATCTTGGTCCTCAAGGAGACCATGACCACCCTGGGCAACCAGGCCGAAGGCATCGGCCAGGTGCTGGGCGTCATTTCCGACATCGCCGACCAGACCAACCTGCTGGCCTTGAACGCCGCCATTGAGGCGGCCAGGGCGGGCGATGCGGGCCGCGGCTTCGCCGTGGTGGCCGACGAGGTGCGCAAGCTGGCCGAGAAGACCATGACCGCCACCAAGCAGGTGGGCGATTCCGTGCGCAACATCCAGGAGCGGGCGAGGGAGAACGTGCTGGCCGTGGACGAGACCGCGGGCGACATCGTGGAGAGCTCCCGCGTGGCCGAGCAGTCCGGCCGGGCCATGGAGGAGATCGTGGACATCGTGCAGCAGACGGCCCTTGAGGTGGCCTCCATCGCCACCGCCAGCGAGGAGCAGTCCGCCACCAGCGAGGAGATCAACCGCAGCGTGGCCGAAATGAACCAGGTGGCCCGCCAGACCGCCGAGAGCGTGGAAAGCTCCACGCGCGTGGTGGTGGAGATTTCCGGCCTGGCCGAAGAACTGGACTCCATCATCCAGGCCATGGCCAGCGGCAAGCTCACGGGCGTCACTTCCAGCGAGCAGCTCATGACCTGGACCGACGACCTTTCCGTGGGCATCCGCCTCATCGACGAACAGCACAAGGTGCTCCTGGGGCTCATCAACGAACTGCACGCGGCCATGCGCTCCCGCAAGTCCGATGCGGTTCTGGTGGGCGTGGTGGAGCGCCTGAAGGAATACACGGTGAAGCACTTCGGCCAGGAGGAGGAGTACTTCGACCGCTACGGCTACCCGGAAACCGCCGCCCACAAAGAGCTGCACGCCAAACTGGTGCAGCAGGTGCTGGATTTCGAGGCCGACCTGAAGAGCGGCCGGGCCAAGGTGACCATGGACATCATGCGCTTCCTGAAGGACTGGCTGGTGAAGCACATCATGGGCACGGACAAGAAGTACAGCCAGTTCCTGAATTCCAAGGGCCTGCGCTAGATCGTCCGCAGTCTCGGCTGGCCGTTCGGAAAAGAGAAGGGGAGGAGCCGTTTGGCCCCTCCCCTCTTCTTTTGTGGTGCGTGCGGGCCTAGCCCTGGTTCATGTTGTTGATGATGCCCTTGAGCTCACCCGCCAGGCGGGCAAGGTCGCTCACTGCCTGGCCGGACTGGAGCATGGCCTCGGCGGTCTCGCTGGCGATGCGGTTGATGTCCTCGGTGGAGCGGCTGATTTCCTCGCTGGCGGCGGATTGTTCCTCGCTGGCGGTGGCGATGCCGCGCACATGGTCGGCGGTCTGGTCCACCATGCCCACGATCTCGTGCAGCGCCTCGCCGGACTTGTGCGCCAGGCCGGTGCTTTCCTGGATGGCCTTTGTGGTGGCCTCGGTGTTGGTGATGTTTTTGTGCGCGCTGTCCTGCACGGCGCGGATGGCGTCGCCCACCTGCTTGGTGGCGGTCATGGTCTTCTCGGCCAGCTTGCGCACCTCGTCGGCCACCACGGCGAAGCCGCGGCCCGCGTCGCCCGCTCTGGCCGCCTCGATGGCGGCGTTCAAGGCCAAGAGGTTGGTCTGGTCGGCTATGTCGCTGATGACGTTCATGATCTGGCCGATGCCTTCGGCCTGCTTGCCCAGCTCGGTCATGTCCGCGCGCAGGGTTTCGGCCTGCTTTTCCACGCCGTTGATGGTGGCTACCACCTGATTCACCAGCTCCGAGCCCTGCTGGGCCTTGTGCTTGGCCTGGTCGGCCAGATCGGCCGCCGTGCCCGCGCTGCGCGCCACTTCCATCACGGTGGAGTTCATCTCCTCCATGGCCGTGGCGGCCTCGGTGGTGCGGGCGCGCTGTTCGTCCGTGCCCCGGCTGGACTGCTCGATCTGCGCGGCCAGCTGCTCGGAGGCGCTGGCAACCTGATCGCTCACCGTGTTGGCCGCGGCAGCCGCCTGGGCGATGCGCGCGTTCTGCTCCTCGATCTT
>NZ_DATMYK010000180.1:0-2581 GCF_035560995.1 Humidesulfovibrio sp.
GGCTAAAGCCTGTTCCGCCCGTTTCGCGTCATGCGGGTCCAGGGGGTGCATACCCCCTGGCGGGGTCAAGGGGCAGCGCCCCTTGCTTCTCTTCTTCCCTAGTCCAGCTCGAACTTGCTGCGCCAGTCGCCTTCCTCGCGCCATTCGGGCTGGTTGTCCTTCACGAGGAGCCAGTCGCCCAGCACCAGGGCGTCCATTTCGGTGCGCATGAAGCAGGCGTAAGCATCGGCGGGCGTGCAGACGATGGGCTCGCCGCGCACGTTGAAGCTGGTGTTGACCACCACGGGGCAGCCCTGTTCGCGGCGGAAGGTGTCGATGAGCTGCCAGTAGCGCGGATTGGTGGCCTTGGACACGCTCTGGATGCGCGCGGAGAAGTCCACGTGGGTGATGGCGGGCAGCTCGGAGCGCTCCACGTACAGGCGGTCGTACATGGGCCGGGTCCAGTAGCCTTCGGGCAGGGGCTTGCGCTTGGACTCGGCCACGGGGGCGACCAGGAGCATGTAGGGCGAGGGCGCGTCGAGGTCGAAGCACTCGGCCATGCGCTCCTCGAGCACGGAGGGCGCAAAGGGCCGGAAGCCCTCGCGGTACTTGATTTTCAGGTTCAGCTTCTTCTGCATGTCGCCGTGGCGCGGGTCGCCCAGGATGCTGCGTCCGCCCAGGGCGCGCGGGCCGTACTCCATGCGTCCCTGGAACCAGCCCACGGCCGCGCCGCCGGCCAGCAGCGTGGACACGCGGGAGCACAGGGCGCCGAAGTCGTCGTACTTTTCAGCAGGCGCGCCGAAGCGGCGGCAGGCGCGTTCGATCTCGCCGGAGGAAAAGACCGGGCCGAGGTACGCGCCCTGCATCATGTCGCCGCCGGGTTCGGAGGCGTGTGCCGTGCGCGGTTGTGAGAGTCCGATGTGCCAGGCGGCCAGGGCCGCGCCCAGCGCTCCCCCCGCATCGCCTGCGGCGGGCTGGATCCAGATGTTCTCGAAGGTGCCGCGTTTCAAGAGCTTGCCGTTGGCCACGCAGTTCAGGGCCACGCCCCCGGCCATGACGAGGTTCTTGGAGCCGGTGAGGGCGCGGGCGGTTTCGGCCATGCGGAACACGGCTTCTTCGGTGATCTGCTGGATGGCCAGCGCCAGGTCCATGTATTCCTGGGTGATGTCCGATTCGCCCGTGCGCTGCGGCAGGCCGAGGGCGGCCTCGAAGGCCTGGGCCCGGCACATGGTCAGGCCCGTGGCGTAGTCGAAATAGTCCATGTTCAAAAGCAGAGAGCCGTCGGGCCTCAGGTCCACCATCTGGTCGAGGATGATCGTGCGGTAGCGCTCCACACGCTCCGACCCCTCGATGCCGTAGGGGGCCAGACCCATGAGCTTGTACTCGCCGGAGTTGACCTTGAAGCCGCACCAGGCCGTGAGGGCGGAATAGAGCAGGCCGAGCGAGTGCGGGAAGTGCAGCTCGCGCAGGATGGACAGCTCGTTGCCCTTGCCGTGGCCGATGGTGGTGGTGGCCCATTCGCCCACACCGTCGATGGTCAGCACGGCGGCGTCCTCGTACGGCGAGGGGAAGAAGGCGCTGGCCGCGTGGGACAGGTGGTGCTCCGGGAACATGATCTCCGGCCCCTTCTTGTCAGACGCGGGGCCGAGCTTGGCCAGCTCGTCCTTGAGCATCTTGCGCATGAACAGCTTCTCGCGGATCCACACGGGCATGGCCGTGAGGAAGCTGCGCAGGCCGCGCGGGGCGAAGGCGTGGTAGGTCTCAAGCAACCGCTCGAACTTCAGGTACGGCTTGTCGTAGAAGGCCACGCACTCGAGGTCGGCCGGGGAGAGCCCGGCCTCGGCCAGGCAGTAGCGCGCGGCGTGGTGCGGGAAGTCCGGGTCGTGCTTCTTGCGGGTGAAGCGTTCCTCCTGGGCCGCGGCCACGATCTTGCCGTCCATCAGAAGCACCGCGGCGGAGTCGTGGTAATAGGCGCTGATGCCCAGAATGGCCCGGCGGGTGCGTGGCGTGTCCGTCATGCGCGGCCTAGAACAGGGTGTAGATGAACGGCGCTATGGCCGAGCCCGAGGTGAGCACGATGAGCGCGCCGAAGAGCAGGAGCACCAGGATGATGGGCGCCAGACAGAACTTCTTGCGGACTTTCAGAAAATCCCACAGGTCGCGAAGGAAATCCATGTGATGCTCCTAGAAGGGGGTCTTGAGGTCTGCGGCGGTGAAGGGGCCGGTACGGAGGTGGAACACGGAGTCCGCGCCCTTTTTGAAGGCCTTCAAGCGGAGAGTGTCTTTGCCCAGGGCGCGCCGCAGCAGGCCCATGGGTGTCAGGACGAGGAAATACACCAGGGTCAGGATGACCTTGCTCATCACCGCGCCAAGCACCGCGGAGAGCCCGAACCAAAGCTTCGACGCCGGGCCGAAAACCTTGGGTGCTGTCATGTTGACCACGAGCAGGGCGGCGGCGATGGCGAACCAGCCGCTCGTGCCGCGCACCAGGCCGATGATGAGGCAGATGAGGGTCAGGGCCATGCCGGTATCCACGGCGCGGCTCTTGGCGCTGCTTTCAGGCCCGGCGTGGGCGGCGTGCTTCACGAGGTCTATCATTGGT
>NZ_DATMYK010000181.1:0-3721 GCF_035560995.1 Humidesulfovibrio sp.
CAAGCTGTCCTTCAAGGAGCAGCGCGAGCTGGACACCCTGCGCATGGAACTTGCGGAGTTCCCGGCGCGCATAGAGGTGCTGGAACAGGACATCGCCAAGGCCACGGAGCGCCTGGCCAACCCGGAGCTGTACAAGAAGGCCCCCAAGGCCCTGGTGGAGGCGCGCAACGAGCTTTCCAGCCTGGAGGCCGAGCTGGAAGCGGCCTTTGCCCGCTGGGAAACCGCCGAAGCCCGTTCAAAGGAGCTGAGCGCCGAGGCCTAGCGCCCGCAGCAACAAAACGGCCCGCAGCCCTACACCGCCCCACGACACCGCAGAGCCCCCGGGAGGGAAGCCACATGAGCGATGCCGCAGACGACGCCCAGGACTACGAGACCCACCGCCGCGCCAGCGCCCTGGCCGATGCCGCGCCCAAGCCCGGCCCCCCGCCGCTCATCATTGACGGCGTGGCCTGCTGCGCCGAGTGCGAGGAACCCATTCCCCCGGCCAGACTCAAGGCCCTGCCGGGCGTCGGCCTGTGCATGGCCTGCGCCGAAGAACTGGAAGCCGAGCGCTAGCGCCCTGCCCCCGCCAAACGAAGCAGCGCCCCGGCGAGACATCTCGCCGGGGCGCTGCTTCGTTTGGCGGCCCACGCACAAGTCAGACGGCGGATCATCCTGGGCTTTGCGCCCTTACGCGCCGTGCTCCTCCGCCCTTTCGCGGCGCAGCACCCGCAAAATCGCCTGTTTCAATTCCGCCACCTTGACCGGCTTGGACAGGTAGTCGTCCATGCCCGCTGCGAGAAATTTCTCCCTGTCGCCCTGCATGGCGTAGGCGGTCATGGCGATGACCGGCACCCGAGGGTTCAGGACTCCGGCCTCGCCGCTTCTGAGCCTGCGCGTGGCCTCCACCCCATCCATCACGTCCATCTGCACGTCCATGAGCACGCAGTCGTAATCCTGGGCCTTGAGCATGGCCAGGGCCTCCGCTCCATCGCTGGCCGTAGCCACCAGGTGCCCCATGCGCTCCAGGGTCAGCCGGGCGCTCATGCGGTTGATCTCCTCGTCCTCCACCAGCAGGATGCGCAGCGGCTCCGCGGCCTCCCCGCTGCGCTCCGCCTGCCGCCCCAGAACGGCGGGCGGTTCCTCCGCCAGGGCCAGGGGCAGCATCAGGTATACGTTGGTGCCCTGTCCGGCCTCGCTCTCAAAGGTCACGGTGCCATCCATGGCGCTGGCCAGGTGCTGCACGATGGCCAAGCCGAGCCCGGCCCCCTGCTGCGAACGGGTGTAGCTGCCGGCCACCTGGATGAACGGTGCGCAGATCTGGCCCACCTGCTCATCCGGGATGCCCTGGCCGGTATCGCTGATGATGAACAGCAGCCGTTTCCTGCCGTCCGGGCAGGGCAGAAGCGTGCTGACATCAAGCGTCACCCGCCCCTTTTCGGTAAATTTCACGGCGTTGCCCACAAGGTTGAACAGGATCTGCCGCACGCGCACCTCATCGCCCATGAAGTACAGGGGCAGCTCGGCGGCGGCATTGATGGAGAAGGCCAGACGCTTGCTGAAGTGCAGGGGCGAAAAGGTCTCGGCCAGGGCGCCCAGCACATCGGCCAGGGCGAAGGGCTGGCGCAGGATGGGCATGCGCCCTGCCTCGATGCGCGAAAGGTCGAGAATGTCGCCCAGCAGGCTTGTCAGCCTTTGCCCGGCGCGGATGCCCATTTCCGAGAACTGCTCCACCTCCGTGGAGACCGGACTTGTCCGGATGAGCTGCAGCATGCCGAGCACGCCGTTCAGCGGGGTGCGTATCTCGTGGCTCATGTTGGCCAAAAATTCGCTCTTGGCCTTGCTGGCGGCCTCGGCCTGCGCCTTGGCCACGCGCAGCTCGGTCTCGGTCCTTTCCCGTACGGCCATGTCGTGGGCCAGGGCCTCAGCCATGGCGTTGAAGGTCTTTGCCAGCTGCCCCACCTCGGCGATGTCCGACTCCGGACGCACGCGCACGCTCAAGTCGCCCGAGCCCAGACGCTGGGAGGCCGACGTCAGTTCGTCCAGGGTACGCCAGATGGTCCGCCCGCCCAAAAACCACCCACAGGCCAAGGTAAGGCCTAAGGTCAGCAGCAGCAGGCCCACATGCTGGTTCAAAACCGCCTGCGCCCTGGCGTAGACCGCAGCCTGCGGAATACTGACGGACACATAGGCATAGGGCGGCGCTCCTGGCGCCAGGCTCACCGGCTGCGAGGCCAGGATGCGCTTCGTGCCCTCGGCGTCCGTGAAGACCGAGAAGCCCCCGGCCCTGGCCTGGGCTATCTTGAGGCTGGCCAGAGGGATGGGCTGGGCGAAGGCGGCCGCGTCGTCCTTGGGAAAGCCGTACAGGCGCAGGCCGTTGCGGTCGCACACCTCCACGAGGGTGTTTTCCGGGAAATGCAGCTGGTCGAAGACGTTGTTGAAGCCTTCCAGGATGATGCTGGTCAGCAGGATGGCCTTGAGTTCGCCCTGCTCGCCGAACACCGGGCAGGCGAAGGGGAACACGGGCACCTTGAGGGTCTGGCCGGTGGTGCACTCGCCGGCGGTGAAGGCCCTGGTTTGCAGCGCCTCCTGAAAGTGCTTGGCCTGGGAAAAATTCGCCCTGGCCTGCGGGTTGTTCGAGGCGATGATGTCGCCCTTGAGGTCCACAAGGTGCAGCGCGCCATAGCGCACCTGGTTGATCCTGAGCACATTGAGGAAGATCCGCGTGCTTACAACCACGTCCAGGTTGCGCACATCGGGCACCTTGGAGAGGTTCTGCAGCATGAGCCGCGTCGCCGTGGTGGTGCGCTCCTGGCTCTTGACCGTTTGCTGAACCAGGGTCCGCAGTTCCTGCTCCGCCTCGGCAATGGCCTTGGCCCGGTTCTGCATGCCCACCAGCAGGATGATGGCAAAAGCGGGCAGTCCGGCCAGCAGAAACAGAAGAAGGAGCTTCTTTTTTGCGGAACCGTTGAACAAACGCAGGATCATAGTGTTCTCGCTTGTGCAGCTTCAGCCCAGGCCTTTGCCGGAGCTTATATATAAGTAGCCCAGGCAAAACTCTCCTGGCAAGCGATTGTTGCTTGCCTTGCGGAACCGTGCATCTCCGGCCCAGCCCCGCCCTTGCTCCGGTGCGGCGGGCCGCTGAAGTGCAGACGGTGGTGCGGAGGATGATCCGCAAAAGCGGCAAAAGAAAAAGGCACCTGGAATGCGTTATTCCAAGTGCCTGATTCTTTGGTGGAGATGAGGATGGTCAGCATGGACGACCCGGCCTCATCGCAACATGCCGATATTACCAACTCAGGGTTTTGACCTTGTACTACCTGTTTGTACGACGCCACTGACGAGGGCACCTGCGGCAAAAGTACAGTTTTCAGGTGGTTCACGATGTCGGCGAGAAGCTGTTCCTGCGTTTCCGTCCTCGGCTTGAACTTCAAGACCCAGGCCCGTCCAGGGTGCACGATGTCCCAGATGGAGCGGTACTGTGTGAGGCGGCGTTCACCGGGCGTGTGGTTTCCGAAACCGCCGATCATCAGGCTCCACAATGAGCAGAAACAACTGATGAAAGTGACTCGCCATGGGAAATCCAGATGTCATCAACAAGCAAGTTGCGGCCATGGAAGTCCACCAAGTCGAGGTCGGCCGGGGAGAGCCCGGCCTCGGCCAGGCAGTAGCGCGCGGCGTGGTGCGGGAAGTCCGGGTCGTGCTTCTTGCGGGTGAAGCGTTCCTCCTGGGCCGCGGCCAC
>NZ_DATMYK010000182.1:0-11253 GCF_035560995.1 Humidesulfovibrio sp.
AGAAAGAGGCGTACATGCCCAGAAGCCCGGCGAAAAACTGCACCACCGGGAAGAGCAGGGTGCCGAAAAGACTGATGCCGGCGAAATTGCCGAGGATCAAGAGGCCGATGATGAACAGCACCCCGTAGCGGCCCAGCTCCATGTAGCGCCAGGCCAGGTCCTCCGGCAGGAAGCGCGCCACGATGTTGCTGCCGTCCAGCGGGGGAATGGGCAGCAGGTTGAAGGCCCCGATGAGCAGGCTGACGTACACGCCCGCCTGGGCCATGGTCAGCATGGGCACCAGCACGCGCACGGCCATGCCTTCGGGGTCCTCCACGGGCACGCTGCCCAGGGCGTGGAACAGGGCGGCGCACAGGGCGGCCACCAGCACGTTGGCTCCCGGCCCGGCAAGGGCCACCAGGAGCATGCCCGTGCGCGGGTTCTTGAAGTAGCGCGCGTCCACGGGCACGGGCCGGGCCCAGCCGATGTGCGGCGGAACCAGCATGATCAGAAAGCCGAAGGGATCGACGTGCTTGACCGGGTTCAGGGTGATGCGGCCCGCCAGCTTGGCCGTGGGGTCGCCCAGCCAGCTGGCCACCAGGCCGTGTGCGGCCTCGTGGCAGGTGATGGTCAGGAGCAGCGGCACAAGAAGCACCGTCAGTTCGCGGAGGTATTGGGCGAGATCGGACATGGGTAAGGCGGCTAGCACGAAGCGCCAGCAGGGGCAAGGGGCAAAGTTCCCGCCTCCCGTCCGCGCGGCCCCGGCCCTCGCCCGCTCAGACGGGCCCGCCTGGGCGCCGGACGCGAAAAAGCCCGGAGGGCTTTCGCCTTCCGGGCTTTATCTTTTCTGGCTCCCCGACACGGACTTGAACCGCGAACCTAGTGATTAACAGTCACCCGCTCTGCCGATTGAGCTACCGGGGAAGAGCCGCTTCATGCGGCGGAGGACTCTTTACGCCGAACTCGCTCGCGAGGTCAAGAAATTTCTCGCCACAAATTTGCAGGTGCGGCACGGGACCTTCATCAATCATAAGTTTTGACTTCGGGGGCACGCCGGAGTATCTCCCGCCCTTGACTGCCGGGGGCGTATGGCATAGGCGTACAGCGTACCCAGGCGAATGGTTTGAGACATTTTTTAGAGTCCGCACACCCCTAGGGAGAGACCCGTTTTGGCCGAAAACGCACACGACGGCGGCGCGGCGAAGAGCTGTGCCCAGTCGACGCATGCCGGGCGCTTCAAGCCCCTGGCCGACGCACTTGCCGCGAAGGACGAGTACAACGACGTCCTGCGCACTCGCATCGACAAGGCTTGCGCCCTGCTCGACGCAGATCTGCAACTCTACCCCAACACCTTCCGCAAGAACATCCATATTGCGGAAATCATAAAAACCTACGGAGAGCTGGACGAGACCGCCCTGGCCGAAGTGGGCAAGGTGTTCCGCCTGGCTGGCCGCATGACCTCCTTGAGGTCCTTCGGCAAGGTGACCTTCGTGAAGCTCCAGGACTCGGGCGAGTCCATGCAGATCTTCGTTGCGCGCGACGACCTGGGCCCGGAGACGTACCAGATCTTCAAGAAGTTCGACATGGGCGACATCGTGGGCGTTGAGGGCGACCTCTTCCGCACCAAGACCGGCGAGCTCACCATCCGGGCCAAATCCGTCAGCCTGGTGACCAAGTCCATGCGCCCCCTGCCGGAGAAGTACCACGGCCTGAAGGACATGGAGACCCGCTACCGTCAGCGGTACGTGGACCTCATCGTCACGCCCAAGACCAGCGAAATCTTCCGCAAGCGCACCATGATCGTGCGCGGCATCCGCAATTACCTCGACTCCAAGGGCTTCCTTGAGGTCGAAACGCCCATGATGCAGCCCATTCCGGGCGGCGCCACGGCCAAGCCGTTTGAGACCCACCACAATGCGCTGGACATGAAGCTCTACATGCGCATCGCGCCGGAGCTGTACCTGAAGCGCCTGCTCGTGGGCGGGTTCGAGAAGGTCTACGAGATCAACCGCAACTTCCGCAACGAAGGCATCAGCACCCGGCACAACCCGGAATTCACGATGCTTGAGTTCTACTGGGCCTACGCCAATTTCTACGACCTGATGGACCTGACCGAGGACATGATCTCCGGCGTGGCCCGGGATGTTTGCGGCACCACCATCGTGCGCTACCAGGACCAGGACATCGACCTGACCCCGGGCAAGTGGACGCGCATGAGCTTCCACGAGTCCATCGAGAAGATCGGCGGCGTGGACCCGGAGGACTACAAGGACTATGACCGCTGCGCGGCGCTGGTGCGCAAGAGCGGCGAGAAGGCCGTCAAGGGCGAGAAGCTGGGCAAGCTGCAGGCCAAGCTCTTCGACATCTTCGTAGAGCCCAAGCTCATCCAGCCGCACTTCATCTATCATTACCCGACGGACATCTCGCCCCTTTCGCGCCGCAACGAGGACAACCCGGACATCACCGACCGCTTCGAGCTGTTCGTGGTGGGCCGCGAGCTGGGCAACGCCTTTTCCGAGCTGAACGACCCCGTGGACCAACGCGGCCGCTTCGAGGACCAGGTGAAGGAAAAGGCCGCGGGCGACGACGAGGCCCACTTCATGGACGAGGATTACGTGCGCGCCCTGGAGTACGGCATGCCCCCGGCCGCGGGCCAGGGCATCGGCATCGACCGTCTCGTCATGCTTTTGACGGATTCGCCGTCCATCCGCGAGGTCATCCTGTTCCCGCTGCTCAGGCCGGAGATCACCCAAGGTGGCGGCGGTTCCTCCTCAGCGGCCGGACCGGCCATCGAGCCCGCATGAACTTTGAATTCCTGATCGCCCTGCGCTACATCTTCGCGCTGCGCAAGCAGTCGTTCATCGCGGTGATCTCGCTCTTCGCGGTGTGCGGCGTAGCGTTGGGCGTGGCCGCGCTCATCGTGGTCATCGGGGTGATGAACGGCTTCACCAAGGACCTGCGCGACAAGATCCTGGGCGTCAACGCCCACGTCATCGTCAGCGCCTTCACCGGCGGCATCCACGACCACCAGGCCCTGGCCGACTTGTGCCGCCAGGTTCCGGGGGTCAAGGGCGTCACGCCCTTCGTGTACTCCGAGGTCATGCTCTCCGCCAGCGGCGGCGTGAAGGGCGTGGTCCTGCGCGGCATCGAAATCGGCACCGCCGACCAGGTGCTCAGCCTGACCAAGGACATGGTCACCGGAAGCGTCAAGGATTTGGAAGAAAAGGACGGCCTGCCCGGCGTCGTCATCGGGGCGGAGATGGCCAAGCGCCTGGGGCTCACCCTCGGCGCCACGGTGAACCTTCTTTCCCCCACGGGCACGCAAAGCTCCATCGGCTTCACGCCCAAGGTGCGCGTGTTCCGCGTGGCGGGCATTTTCCGCACCGGCATGTACGAGTACGACGCGACCCTGGGCTATGTGACCGTGGACGCCGCACGCAATCTGCTTGGATTCAAGGAAAATGTTGTCTCCGGGCTCGAGGTGCGCCTGAACGACGTGTACAAGGCCGGAGAGATCAGCGAACAGCTGCGGGCCAAGCTGCACGACTATCCGGTGTACGTGCGCAACTGGCAGGAGATGAACGCCAATCTCTTTGCCGCGCTGGAACTGGAAAAAACGGCCATGTTCATTATTTTGGCCATGATCGTCCTGGTGGGCTCCTTCAGCATCGTCACCATGCTGGTTATGCTGGTGATGCAGAAGACGAAGGATATCGCCGTGTTGATGAGCCTGGGCGCGGATGAGGGCATGATCCGGCGCATCTTCATGTACCAGGGCAGCTTCATCGGCGCGGTGGGCACGGCCCTTGGCTACGGCATCGGCATTCCGGTGGCGCTGCTGCTCAAGAAGTACCAGTTCATCAAGCTGCCAAGCGATGTGTATCCGGTGGATTATTTGCCTGTACGCCTGGAATTGTTGGACATGACGCTCATCGGCGTGGCGGCCCTGGCGCTGTGCTTCCTGTCCACTTTGTACCCGGCCAGGCGCGCGGCGACGCTCAAACCCTCGGATGCCTTGCGTTATGAATAAAGAGCCGCTATATTTCCTGAACAAGGTTGGCAAGGAATTTGCTGGGCCAGCGGAACGCCTCACGGTTCTGGACGGGATCGACCTGACCATCATGCCTGGAGAGTCTATCGCCATTCTTGGCGCATCGGGCTCCGGCAAGACGACCCTCCTGCACCTTCTGGGCACCCTGGACGCGCCGACCAGCGGAGAGATCTTCTTCTCCGGGCAGGCCCTGGGGAGCCTCGACAACAGGCGCCGGGCCGCGCTTCGCAACAGGGACATCGGATTCGTCTTCCAGTTCCATCACCTGTTGTCGGAGTTCACGACCCTGGAGAACGTCGCCATGCCCGGCCTCATTGCCGGCAAGAGCAAGGAAGAATCCCTTGAGCTTGCGCGGGAGGCCCTGGAGCTGGTGGGATTAGGGGCGAGGATGAGCTTTCCGGTGACCACCCTTTCCGGCGGCGAGCGCCAGCGGGCGGCCATAGCGCGGGCCATTCTCCTCCGGCCGAAGGCCCTTTTGGCCGACGAGCCCACCGGCAACCTGGACGAGAAGACGGGCAGAATGATCGGCGAACTCCTGGTGTCCCTGAACCGGGACTTGGGGATGACTTTCGTGGTCGTAACGCATAACATAGAACTGGCTAACGTCATGGGGCGGCGGCTGGAGTTGCGGTTGGGAGTGCTCTATGCCCAGGGGTAGAAAGACCAAATTTTTCGCACTGGCGGTTCTGGCCCTGGCGCTGGCGGTGTTCGCCACGCCCAGGCAGTTCCTTGCCGCCGTCACCTCCCCGCGGGAGGTCTCGGTGGTGGTTCTGCCGTTCGAGGTCAACGCCGGCGACGATCTGAAGTACCTCCGCCAGGGCTTGCAGGACATGCTGTCCGAGCGCCTGAGCGACGCGGGCTTCACCGTCATTTCGCGCGATGCCCTGGAAAAGGCCCTGGCCTCCAAAGGCCTCCGGCCCACGGACCCCCAGGCCGCCAAAGAGGGCGCGCTCTTGACCGGCGCCACCTACGCCATCACCGGCAGCTTCAGCCAGTTGGGCGAGACCTTGTCGCTCGACGTGCGCGTCAGCGATCCTTTCGGCCTCAAGCTTCCCGTGCCCGTGTCCGTCAGCAAGGACGGCCTCATCAACCTGCTGCCCGCCGTGGACGAACTGGTGGCCAAGATGAAGGGCGACCTCATGGGGCTCGACCGCATCGTGGACATCGAGGTGGAAGGCACCGTGGCCCTGGATCGCGAGGTCGTGCTCATGCGCATGGCCACCAAAAAGGGCGACACCCTCGACTTCAAGACCATCAACGCCGACGTGAAGACCGTGTACGACCTGGGCTACTTTGACGACGTGAAGGCGCTTCTGCGCGATGCTTCCGGCGGCAAGAAGCTCATCGTCCGCGTGGTGGAGAAGCCGCGCATCCTGGCCATCGGCGTCAAGGGCGCCAAGGAGATGAAGAGCGAGGACATCCTCAAGGTCGCCAACTCCAAAAAGGGCGCGGTGTTGAACCCCAAGGTCCTCACCGAAGACATGGCCGCCATCCGCGAGATCTACCGCAAGGACGGCTTCTACAACGCCAAGGTCACGCACGAGATCGAAACCGCGGGACAGGGCCAGGCCCGGCTCAATTTCGTCATCGACGAGGGCAAGAAGCTCTACATCAAGAAGATTGTCATCCAGGGCGCCAAGCAGCTGCCTGAGGACGAGCTGAAGGGCGAGCTTGCCGTGAAGGAACGCGGCCTGTTCTCCTGGTTCACCCAGAGCGGCGTGCTGAAGGAAGAGCTGCTGGAGCGCGACAGCTCCGCCCTGGCCGCCTACTACAACAATCGCGGGTTCATCGACGCCAAGGTCGGCGCGCCCGAGGTCGCCATCGGCGAGGACGGCATCACCATCACCTTCAAGGTGGAGGAGGGACCGCGCTTCAAGGTGGAGAGCGTGCGCGTGGAGGGTGATCTCATCGCCGACGAGCCCAAGCTCATCGCGCTGACCAAGACCTCTGAGCTGGCGAAGGAAAAAGGCTTCCTCGACCGCTCTATGGTGCGCGACGACCTGAAGGCCCTGACCGATTATTACAACAACTTCGGCTACGCCTACGCGGAAGCCAACGTGCGCATGAACGACCACCCGGAAGAAAAATCCGTGGACATCATTTTCGTCATGCGCAAGCTGCAAAAGGTCCACATCCGTCGCGTGCTCATCGAAGGCAACACCAAGACCCGCGACAACGTCATTCTGCGCGAAATGCGCTTGGCCGACGGCTCGCAGTTCAACGGTGAGAAGCTCAAGCGCTCCAGCGAGCGTCTGGACAAGCTGGGCTACTTCTCCAGTGTGGACATTGAGCCCGTGCCCACAGGCAACCCGGACGAGATGGACCTCAAGGTCAAGGTGAAGGACAAGGACACCGGCAAGATCGGCGGCGGCGTGGGCTACTCCACGTATGACTCCGTGTACCTGGCCGCCTCCGTGGAAGAGGCCAACCTCTTCGGCAAGGGCTGGAGCTCCAGCCTGAACGGCCAGTGGGGCGCCAAGAAGACCGCCTACACCTTCACGGCCATGAACCCCCGCTGGGACGACAGCAACCTGGGCGTGGGCTTCCAGCTCTTCGACCGCAAGGAAGACTACGTGGCCTACAACCGCGACTCCCTGGGCGGCAAGATCAACTTCTCCTACCCCGTGGGCGAGTACACCAGCCTGCTGTGGGACTACCGCCTTGAGCGCTACAAGATCTACGACGTGGACACCACCTCCGCTTCACAGATCGTGCTCGACTCCATAGGCACGCACACCGCCAGCGTGGCCTCGGCCACCCTCCTGCGCGACACGACCAACGGCGGCTCCACCACCTTGCCTTCAAGCGGCACGGTGAACAGCCTGACCTTCATGTACGGCGGCGGCGCGCTCTTCGGCAGCGACAATTTCATCAAGGGCATCTACGACAACAGCTGGTACCATCCCGTTGTGGGCGACCTGGTGTTCAAGTGGCACGGCCAGGTCGGCTGGGTGGGCAAGAACTTGAGCAGCGACGAGATCCCCATCACGGAACGCTTCGCCCTGGGCGGCAGCGGCACCGTGCGCGGCTACTCGCAGCGCAAGATCACCCCGCTCCAGAACGATGGCTACGGCGCCGTGTACGGCGACAAGGAGGCCTTCGCCAACCTGGAGCTGACGTATCCCATGAGCAAGAAGATGGGCATCTACGGCATCGGCTTCTTCGACGCAGGCAATACCTGGAAGGAAGGGGAGGGCTGGTTCAGCAATCCCAAGCGCGGCGGCGTCATGGCCCCGTCGTTCGGACTGTACAAGAGCGTCGGCCTCGGCATCCTGTGGTATTCGCCCATGGGTCCGCTCAAGATCGAGTACGGCCACGGCCTGGACAACCTGTACGACAGCAGCAACAACAAGGTCGAGTTCAACATGGGGCGCACCTTCTAGCCGACCAGGACCGAACAGGCCCCGCTGGCGGATGCGTTCCGTTTAGACAAGCACTGGCTTCAACACACGTTGAAAGGAGTTATTCACATGCGTAAGTTCCTGGCAGCAGCCTTCTTTCTCCTGCTTTTGCAGTCCGTGGCCTTTGCCGCCGGTCCGGCCAAGGTCGGCATTTTCGATCCCGAAGAGGTGCTGCGCGCCTCTGAGCCCGGCCAGGAGGCCATCAAACAGTTTGAAGCCAAGATGAAGCCCGACAGCGAGCGCATCGAGAAGCAGCAGAAGGACTTCCTGAAGATGCAGGAAGATTTCCAGAAGCAGGCCTTCGCCCTGGCCCCGGAAGCGCGCCAGGACAAGGAACGCGAACTGCGCCGCAAGGAGTTTGAGCTTTCCGAGGCCGTGCGGATGTTCCAGAACGCCGCCAACCGCGAGAAGAGCATCAAGCTGAACGAGATCTTCAAGGTCCTGAACGACGCCGTTACCGACTACTCGTCCAAGAACGGGTACAGCCTCGTCATGGCCAAGACCCAGGGCATCATCTACTACTTCGACCCCACCACGGACATCACCAAGGCCATCACCGCCGAGCTGAACAAGGCCTGGAAGACCCGTAAGAAGTAGGGAGCTGACCCTTATATGCGCCTGTCAGAAGTGGCCGGGAAGGTCGGTTTGACCTTCTCCGGCCACGACATTGACGTCAGCGGAGTGAACACCCTGGCCAAGGCCGGCCAAGGAGACATCGCCCCGCTCTTGCACCGCAAATACCTGCCCCAGCTTGCCGAAACGCAGGCCGGGGCGGTTTTGTGCGAGGAGAAGTTCGCGCCCGAGGGCAAGAGCTGCCTCATCACCCAAAACCCCAAGCTCGACTGGGCCCGCGTCGTGGCGCTCTTCGCCAAGCCGCAGGGCTGCCTCTCGGGCATAAGCTCCCAGGCCTTCGTCCACCCGGAAGCCACGATCGGCGAGGGCGTGACCCTGTACCCCTTCGTGTTCGTCGGCGCGCGGGCCACTGTGGGCGCGGGTTCCACGCTCTTTCCCGGCGTCTACGTGGGCGAGGACTGCGCGGTGGGCGAAAACGCCACCCTGTACCCCAACGTGGCGCTCATGGCGGGAACGGTGCTGGGCGAGAACGCCATCGTCCACGCGGGCGCGGTGCTCGGCAGCGACGGCTACGGCTACGCCCAGAGCCCGCAGGGCCACGTGAAGGTGCCCCAGGTGGGCAACGTGGTCATTGGCCGTGATGTGGAGATCGGCGCCAACGCCGCCATCGACCGCGCGGCGCTGGAATCCACCAAGGTGGGCGACGGCACCAAGATCGACAACCTCGTGCAGATCGCCCACAATGTGGAGACGGGCAAGCATTGCCTGATCATCTCCCAGGTGGGCATCGCCGGCAGCACGAAGCTCGGCAACGGCGTTGTGCTGGCGGGTCAGGCCGGATTGCGCGACAACATCACCCTGGGCGACGGAGTGCAGGTGGCCGCGCAGAGCGGCGTGGGCCAGGATCTTGCGCCAGGCACCATCGTGGGCGGCTCGCCCAGCATGGACGCGGGCACCTACCTCAAGGTTTCGCTTACCCTGCCCAAGCTGCCGGAGCTGATGCGCCGCGTGAAGCGGCTGGAAAAGGCCGCTGAGGGCCAAGACAAGGAGACAGGCCATGAGTAGCGAACAGGACGCAGGCACCCTCAACCTGCCCATCGACATCCGGCGCATCATGGAGCTTCTGCCGCACCGCTACCCCTTCCTGCTGGTGGACCGGGTGCTGGAGCTGGAGCCCGGCGTGCGCATCAAGGCGTATAAGAACGTCACTTTCAACGAGAATTTCTTTCAGGGGCACTTCCCCGGCGAGCCCATCATGCCCGGCGTGCTCATTCTGGAGGCCCTGGCCCAGGCCGGCGGCATCTTCGTGGGCAGCACGCTGAAGGGCCCCATGGGCGAGAAGCTGTTCCTGTTTACCGGCATCGACGAGGCGAAGTTCCGCCGCCCGGTGGTGCCCGGCGACCAGCTGCTGCTGGAGGCTGAGCTCATCCGCCACAAGTTGAACATCTGGAAAATGAAGGGACGCGCCACTGTGGATGGCGCCCTCGTTGCCGAGGGCGTGTTCACCGCCGCAGTCGTGGACAAGGGGAAAAAATAGTGGCGACGACGATCCATCCCACCGCCGTGGTGCATCCCGGCGCGAAGCTCGGCCAGGATGTCCAGGTCGGGGCCTACTGCGTCATCGAGGAGAACGTCATCATCGGCGATGGCTGCCGCCTGGACGCCTTCTCCCAGGTGAAGAACTACACCAGCATGGGCCAGGGCAACCACGTCCACTCCTACGCCTGCCTGGGCGACGAGCCCCAGCACCTCGGCTTCAAGGGCGAGGAGACCTGGGTGCGCGTGGGCGAGCACAACGATTTCCGCGAGTTCGTCACCGTGCACCGGGGCACGCCCCAGGGGCACAAAGCCACCACCATCGGCTCCCACTGCCTGTTCATGGCCTACGCCCACGTGGCGCACGACTGCACCGTGGGCGACCACGTCATCGTGGCCAACGCCGTAAGCATGGCCGGTCATGTGGAGATCGGCGACCACGCCATCGTCTCCGGCATGGCGGCGGTGCAACAGTTCGCGCGCATCGGCGAGTACGCCTTCCTGGGCGGCCTTTCCGGCTACAGCAACGACGTGCCGCCCTACATGCTGGCCCAGGGCACCCGCGGCAAGCTTTACGGCCCGAACCTCATCGGCCTCAAGCGCAAGGGCTTCACCCCGGCGGCCATCGGCGCCATCAAAAAGGCCTACCGCATCATCTTCCGCTCCGGCCTCATGCGCGAGGAAGCTCTGCAGAAGGCCCTGACCGACCTGCCCGGCGTGCCCGAAGTGGAACGCCTTGTGGAGTTCATCAAGAGCACCACGCGCGGCATCACCTCCGACGCCGGACGTTCCTCGTCGGGCGGCGAGGACTAGCCGGAACCCGGGTCCGGGCCGCAATATGAGCGCCCCTTCCGCCACCGTCGCCTCGGGCGTTCCCACCGTCGTCGGGCTCATCGCCGGGGGACGGCAGTTTCCCGTGCTGGTGGCCCAAGGCGTGAAGGAGCAGGGCCACCGGCTCATCGTGGCGGGCTTCACCGGCCACACCAACCCGGACGTCTACCCCCTGGCCGACGCCCACCGGGAGCTGAAGCTGGGCCAGCTGGCCAAGCTCCTCGACTTCCTGCACGAGCACAAGGTGCGCCAGGTGGTCATGGCCGGCACCATCAACAAACCCGGCGTT
The DNA here is from genome assembly GCF_035560995.1 of Humidesulfovibrio sp. Classification (GTDB taxonomy): domain Bacteria; phylum Desulfobacterota; class Desulfovibrionia; order Desulfovibrionales; family Desulfovibrionaceae; genus Humidesulfovibrio. The sequence continues at coordinate 10,661 of NZ_DATMYK010000182.1, forward strand.
CTCGATATCCGCCATTTCGACTCCCGCGCCGTGAAGGTGCTTTTGTCCCTGCCCGGCAAGGGCGACGACGCCGTGCTGCGCGCCGTCTCCACCCTGCTGGAGGGCGAGGGCATGGAGCTGGTCTCACCGCAAGTCTATGCCAAGGGGCTGACAACCCCGCCGGGCATACTGACCAAACGCGCCCCGGATGAACGGGAATGGGCCGACCTCAAGCGCGGGGCAGCCCTGGCGCGCGAGATGGGCCGCCTGGACATCGGACAAGGCGTAGTCCTGCGCGAGGGCATCGTGGCCGCCGTGGAGGCCCTGGAGGGCACGGACGCGGCCATCCGGCGCGGCTGCGAGCTGGGCGGGCCCGGCTGCGTGGTGGTGAAGGTCATGAAGCCCGGCCAAGAAGAGCGCGTGGACCTGCCGAGCGTCGGCCCGGACACCGTGCGCGTGTTGGCCAAGGGCCAGGGCACCTGTCTGGGCGTGGAGGCGGGCAAGAGCCTGTTCTTCGACCTGGAAGCGGCCATCGCCGCGGCCGACCGCGCGGGCATCGCCATAGTTGGCCTCACGGACGAGCTTTTGGCGGGCTAGCGACAGATCCTCGGTCG
>NZ_DATMYK010000183.1:0-3303 GCF_035560995.1 Humidesulfovibrio sp.
GGAAAAGCCCGGCTTCCGCTCCATGTTCACCGGCAGCGTACCGCGCCACTACGCCCGCCACCACCACGGCCTGTGGGTGGAAACGCTGGACGCGCTGGAAAAGGGCGAACCCGGCGCGAAGTGATCGTTCCCGACGGGACCGGGGGAACCCTCCGGCCCGAGAGTCTGCAAACCCTCGAACCCTAGGAGAAGACCATGCGTACCAAGCGACTGCTGCAGGCGTTTCTGCTGGCTTTGCTGACCCTGGCCTTTGCGGTCCAGGCCCAGGCGGCCAACCCGGACTACTTCTACAAGCACCTTGTGGACATCAATTACGTGAAGCCCCTGGTGAAGGTGCCCAACCCGGAAGGGGTGAAGCTCATCGACTCGCGCCCGTACCAGGCGAAGTACGTGCAGGGCTACATCCCCACGGCCATCAGCCTGCCGGACAGCGACTTCGAGAAGAAGGCCGCCGAGCTTTTGCCCAAGGACAAGAACGCCACGCTCATTTTTTATTGCGAGGGCCCGGAGTGCAGGCTCTCCCACAACTCCGCCCGCAAGGCCGAGAAGCTGGGCTACAAGAATGTGAAGGTGTTCCCCGGCGGCTACCCGGAGTGGGTGAAGGCGGGCAACTATCCGGCCATCGGCGTGGAGCAGGTGAAGGACATGCTGACCAAGGGCGAGAGCTTCCTGCTGGTGGATTCCCGCCCGCTGGTGAAGTTTCTTGAGGGCAGCATCCCCGGCGCCATAAGCCTGCCGGATTCCACCTTTGACAAGAAGCAGGGCCTGCTGCCCGCGGACAAGGGCGCGCAGCTGGTGTTCTTCTGTGGCGGGTACGAGTGCCCCTTGAGCCATGCCAGCGCCAGGAAGGCCATGGCCCTGGGCTACACCAATGTGAAGGTCTGCGAGGCTGGCGAGCCCGCCTGGGTCAAGCTGTACGGCGCTTCGGGCGGCGGTCTCAAGGTCCAGACCGGCGGCGTCGAGGGCGCCATCAACGTGGAGCAGTTCAAGAAGATCCTGGCCGAGAAGCCGGACAGCATCCAGCTCATCGACGTGCGCGACCCGGACGAGTTCGCCGCGGGCCATTCGCCCAGCGCGATGAACATCCCGGTGAACGAGCTGGAGAAGAAGCTGCCGGGCATGAAGTTCGACAAGCCCGTGGTCTTCGTGTGCGCCACGGGTTCGCGCAGCGGCGAGGCCTATTACATGACCCGCGATCTGCGCAAGGACGTGAAGGACGTGTTTTATCTGGAGGCCACCACCAAGTGGTCCAAGGACGGGACCTGCGCCATTACCGAAAACAAGAAGAAGTAGCCGATACCAAAGCGGGCCGGGGGCGCAAACCTCCGGCCCGTCAATCTTTTCATGCGTACGCGGCAAGTTCCGGAGTGTTTGCCCGCAGGACATCAACATTTCCGATTGAAATTATCGGGAACCTCGCGTAGCAGAGTGGGCCGGAGAGCGTCGGTGAAGTTGGCCGCTTGAGGAGACCCCCCCTTGCCAAGTTCTGATTTCAATGACATGCCAAATGCGGGAACGAAACCCTGTGCCCCGGATACCCCATGCGGGCAGGGGGCGTGCTGCGCTGGCGCGCGTGCTCCGCATAACGGTGTTATTTCATCAGCCAAGGGATTTCAGGAGGCGGACATGGCCAAGGAACTCAAGGATCAGGAAGCTCTCAAGAAAGATGTCATGGCCCGCATGAAGCGCATCGAGGGTCAGGTGCGCGGCATTCAGCGGATGATTGATGAGGGCAAGGAATGTGAGGACATCCTGGTGCAGGTGCGGGCGGTGCGCTCGGCCCTGCGCTCGGCCACCACACAGATCATGCGCCGCTACCTGCTGCGCTGCAACGAACAGGCCGTGCAGTCGGGCGATCCCACCGCCCAGTACGACAAGCTCATGAAGCTCGTGTCGGACTTCATCGACGGCTAGCCTTCCCGGCCCGCCGCCTTCATCCCCCCGCAAGAAAAACGACGGGCGGCCCCTGCGGACCGCCCGTTTTTTTCACTTCACGTCTGTTATGCGGGTTCCGGCTCCACCGGGGGCAAGTTCCGCAACGCGCTCAAGGAAAATGTGGTGATGTGCCGCGCCAGGGCCTCTATCCCCGCCTCATCGAAGCGCAGGTCTGGGATAAGTCGCCCGATGACCGAGCGCGAGCGGAAGATGTATTGGCACTGGCCCACTACGCTCATGGTGCAGTGCAGGGTGCGCGTGTCGCCCGCTTTGGCTTCGCCGCCCATTATCTCGGCTACGATGGTGCGCAGCTGCTCTGTAAGCGGCAGTATGTAGCGCTCCACGATGTGGTCCAGGGCCTCGGTGGGCTCGTGCAGCTCCCGGGCCATGAGCTTGCCGCACCAGGCGAAGCGCTCGCTGCCCAGGGTGCGCAGCAGAAACGAGTGCACAAAGGCGAACAGCCGCTCCTCGCACCCGGCTTCCGGCCCCAGGTGCAGGTTTGGCGGGTAGCGCCGCAGGCCGTTTTCAAAGGCCTCCACCAGCAAGGCCTTGTACAGTCCTTCCTTGTCGCCGAAGTGATAATGCACGGCCGCCACGTTGGCGCTGGCCACGCGGCATATCTCGCGCACCGTTGCGGCCTTGAAACCCTTTTCCGAAAAGACCTCTCCTGCGGCGTCCATGAGCCTGCGCTTGGTGTCGGCCGGTTCAACCTGCTGCATTCACTCCTCCTGATCTGATCGTGAAACGACAGATTAAAACGCTTGATTGACAGAGTCAAATGGAATACTGAAGCGCTTCTGAAAACGCGCAGGGAGTCGTATGCAGGAGAACGGACAAAAGGCGCCTTCCGGTGACTGGCGGGCCTTTAGCGTGGCGGTTTCGGGCACCTTCATGGCCACCCTCGACGCCGGCATCGTCAACACCGCCTTGCCCACCATCGGCATCGGCTTTGATGCGCCCCTGCCTCAGGTGCAGTGGATCGTTGCCGCATATTTTCTGGTCATCTCCTGCCTGTTGCCTCTGTTTGGCCGCATGGGCGACATGTACGGCCGCAAGCGCCTGTACTCCATGGGCTTCATCATCTTTACCGTGGCTTCGCTCCTGTGCGGCGCGGCCCCGGCCCTGTGGGCGCTCATCGCCGCGCGGGTGGGGCAGGGCCTTGGCGCGGCCATGCTCATGGCCAACGGGCCTGGCATCATCATGGCAGCTTTTCCCGGCCCCACGCGCGGCCGGGCGCTCGGCTTCACCGGCATGACCGTGGCGCTGGGCTCCATGGCCGGGCCCGGCCTGGGCGGCCTGCTCATCCAGGGTTTCGGCTGGCGCAGCGTGTTCTACGTGAATCTGCCCATCGGGCTCCTTGGCCTGTAC
>NZ_DATMYK010000184.1:0-20573 GCF_035560995.1 Humidesulfovibrio sp.
GCGGATGCTCGTGCTTGGCCACGGGTGTGGCCTCGTGCATGGTTTCGTGCTTTGGCTGTGCGACGGGGGGATCGCCAGCCGTGCTGGCCGCCCCGGCGCTCCCCGCGCTGGCGAGGACGAGCAGGACGGCCGCGAGCAGGGCGGCGCGGCGCACGGCTACAGCTTCCCGATGTACTCGGCCACGGCCTTGATGTCCGCGTCGGACATCTGGGCGGCCAGATTTTCCATGGTGGCCTTCTTTCCGCCGCCGTAGGTCTTGGCTTTGTAGCCGTTCATGGCCGCAACCACGGCCTCGGCCTTCAGGCCCTTCACCGGCTTGCTCAAAAGCGACTTGGAGCCGTCGGCCCCGTGGCAGCTTTGGCACTTGGCCGTGTATACGGCCTGTCCGTCGGGCGCGTGCCCGGCGCTGTGGTTTTCCGTGGCCAGCGCCGTGGCGGCCAGGGCCACACTCAGAATCAGGGCCGGAATGATGGCCATGCGTTTCATGCGCGTCTCCTCAAAGGGCGAGGTGGTGTCGGAGCGAGGCGGGAAAAACGGCCGGACGCAAGGGGCTTGCCCGCGCCCGGCCAGTGTTTCGCCAGTGTTAGAACTTGCTCACATAGGCGGCCAGGGCCTTGATGTCGTCGGGCGAGAGGGCGGCGGCCTGGCCTTCCATGACGGCCTTCTTGGGACCGCCGAACTTCTTGGCCTTGTAGCCTTCCATGGCCTTGGTGAAGGCGTCGGCGCTCAGGCCCTTCAGGGCTTTGCTCTGGGCGGTTTTGGTTCCGTCGGCTCCGTGGCAGCCGGCGCATTTGGCGTACAGGGTCTTGCCGTCGGCCGCGAAGGCGGCGGAAGCGGCGAAGGCGGTGGCCAGGGCCAGGGTAAGGACAATGGCGAGCTTTTTCATGATGCCTCCCGGAAAGTATCGCGTGGGTTGGCCGTCCCCGTCTCCGCCGGGCTGATCCGGGGAGAACGGGGAACGGAGTACGGTTTGTCTATGGCACATTCTCCTGGCGCATGCCAGAAAAACCTGCGCCTAGGCCGCAAGCTTCTTGGCGATTTCCGCCAGGTGGCGGGCCTGGAAGCGCACGCCGTCCAAGTCTCGCGCACTTGGCATGCGCGAGCCGTCGCCCCCGGCGATGGTGCTGGCCCCGTAAGGCGAGCCGCCCACGATCTCGTCCACGCCCATTTGCCCCTGGAAGGTGTAGGGCAGGCCCACCACCACCATGCCCTGATGCATGAGGGTGGGGATGAAGGTCAGGATGGTGGACTCCTGGCCGCCGTGCTGCGTGCCGGAGCTGGTGAACACCCCGGCGGGCTTGCCCACCAGCGCGCCCTTGGCCCACAGGCCGCCGGTGGAGTCGAGGAACTGGCGCATCTGGCCGGTCATGTTGCCAAAGCGCGTGGGCGTGCCGAACAGCACGCCGTCCGCCGCGGCCAGGATCTCCGGCGTGGCCAGGGGCACCGCCGCCTGGGCCTTGGCCGCGTCGAGGGCGCCCATCTTGGCCAGCACCTCGTCGGGCAGGGTCTCGGGCACGCGGTAGATGGTCGCCGTGACGCCGGGAACCTGTCCTGCGGCTTCGGCCGCGGCCTGGGCCATGGCCCGGATGTGTCCGTACATTGAGTAATACACTATGGCGATGTTCATGACGCCTCCCCTGTTGTTGTTGGGAACGATTCCTGGAGTGTAGCCCCTTTTTTTCTTTTGTCCAGCGGATGCTTGCGGAAATCCTGGGGCCCGCGCGGGGGCTAGATTTCGGGGTCCGGGTCGCCCAGCTTGTAGCCCTTCTCGCGGAAGAGTTCGAGGCAGACCTCGGCCGCGCGCTCGTCGTACAGCCTGCCGGCGTTCTTCTCTATCTCGGCCAGGGCGGCGGTGATGCCCAGGCTTGGCCGGTAGGGCCGGTGCGAGCACATGGCGTCCACCACGTCGGCCACGGCCAGGATGCGCGCCCCCTGCACGATGAAGCGGCCCAGGAGTGCCTGCGGATAGCCGGAGCCGTCCATGCGCTCGTGGTGCTGGCGGATGATGACCGCAACGGGCCAGTCCTGGTCCAGGTGCTTCAAAATGTCGTAGCCCACCTCCGGGTGCATCTGGATGACGGAGAGTTCCTCCGCCCGCAGGATGCCGGGGCGGTTCAGGAAGTCCGCCGGGACGTAGACCTTGCCGATGTCGTGCAAGAGCCCGGCGATGCGCAGGGTGTCCAGGTCCGCGCCGGTGAGGCCCATTTCCCGGCCCATGGCCAGGGCCAGCGCGGTGACGCGCTGCTGGTGCCCGGCCAGGTACACGTCGCGCGCCTCCACCAGGGCGGAAAAGCCCCGCACGATGCCCTCCAGCAGCACCTTGCAGCGCTTGAGGGCGAAGAGTTCACGCTGGTCGCGCACCAGTTCCGCGTGGCGGCAGGCGGCCTCCACCGAAAGCCGCAGGATCTCCGGCGGGCAGGGCTTGGTGAGGAAGCGGTAGACGTAGCCCAGGTTCGCGGCGTCGATGGCGGCCTGCATGTCGGCATGGCCGGTGAGCAGGATGCGCACCGTGTCCGGGCTGGAGCGCGACACGCGCGACAACAGTTCGATGCCGTCCATGCCGGGCATCTTGAGGTCGCTTATGATGACGGTGAAGGGGCCGCAGGCGGCCAGCACGCCCAGGGCGTCCTGGCCGCTCTCGGCGGTGAACAGGTCGAAGTCGTCCTTCAGCAGGCGCCGGAAGGAATCAAGCAGGTTCTGATCGTCGTCCACAAGCAGGATGCGCGGTTTGCCGCGTTCCGCGCAGAGGGGGGTCTGGCCGGGCAAGGGATTCTCCTAAGGCATGGGCTGGATGACAGCCACGGGTTGGTTGATCTTGATGGTGCGGGCATTGTCGATGAGGAATTCGATGACGGTTTCGTTCAGCTCGCGGCCCTTGGCCACCAGCAGAATGGTCTCCGTGCCGCGCTGGCCGTACAGGTCCTCGGCCATGATCATGCCCGGGGCCAGGCCGATCAGATGCACCTTCTGCAGTGTGTAGCGGGCCTGCTCGCTGATGACCTGGTTGAGCGCGGCCAGCACGGCCGGGTCGTACACGCCCTTGCGCCGCTCCAGCTTGAGCATGGCCTCGCCCTTCTGCATGCCGTTGGCCAGCAGGATGTCGAAGTCCACCACGGCCTTCAGGATGCGCGCGCCAAGCGGTATCTGCTCGCCCTTCATGTCGTCCTTGGGCACGCCGCCGCCCTCGAAGTGCTTTTCCTGGTAGGCCACGATGTCTGCCACGCGGTCCATGCGCGGGATCTTGGCCACCAGGCGCGCGCCAAAGGCCGGGTGCCCCAGGAACTGGGCCATTTCGGCATCGGTCAGGGGGCGGCCCTTCTCCACCTTGTTGATGAGCGAGTCGGGCAGGGTGATGAAGCCCACAACGGAGAGCATGGCCGCGGTCTCGGTCTCCCAGGCGCGCGGATCGGCCACCCGTTTGCTCACCCCGCGCAAGTACGGCAGAATGCGCGACACCCGGCCGAAGACGTCCGGCTTCACCAGGGAGATGAGGTCGCAGAGCACGGCCACGCTGCCGGTGAGGGTCTTCTCCAGCAGTTCGCGCTCGGCGGTGATGAGGTCGTGGTGGCGGAAAGCGTCGTCCAGCACCTTTTCGATGGTTTCCGGCGGGCAGGGCTTGGTCAGCAGGCGGAAGATGTTGCCCTCGTTCACGGCCTGGATGGCGATCTCCAGGTCGGCGTGGCCGGTCAAGAGCACGCGCACCGTGTCCGGGCTGCCGTGGCGGATGACGCGCAGCATGTCCACGCCGTTCATGCCCGGCATGTTGTAGTCGCTTATGACCACGGCGAAGGGCCCCTGGCGCGCGGCGGCCTCTATGCCCGCCTTGGCGCCCTCTGCGATGGTGAGGTCCGCCTTCTTGCGCAGTTGGCGGCGGAAGCTGTCCAAGAGGTTCACGTCGTCGTCGACGAAAAGCGCCTTCCGGTTCATTTGTCCTCCGAGCCCAGGCCCATGATGAGCACGTGCTTGCGCCAGTCGGCATAGCGCTCCGGCCCGCCGATGGCGTCCAGGCGCTCCGGCGTGGGCGTCGCCTTGGCGTAGTGTTCGTTGAATACGAAAATCTCGTGGTCCAGCAGGTTGGCGAAATGGACGAGATCGGCCGCGCCAAGGGCCCCGGGTTTCGGCAGCGGATCGTGGTGGCGGGCCACGGCGTGCACCACCTGGGGCGGCAGGCCCCAAAGGCCCAGCAGATAGGCCCCCACCTCGGCGTGGGTCAAGCCCAGTTGCTCGGCCTCCACCTCGGCCACGCGGCGGTTTTCCGCGCGCACAACCTCATAGATGCGCACGCACTCGTCGGCGCAGTGGGCCTCCATGATGAGCTTGCCCACATCGTGCAGCAGCGCGGCTATGTAGGCGTGGTCGACCTCCTCCTTGGGCAGGGACTCGTGCTGGGCGATGGTGCGGGCCATGGCCCCGGTGCGCATGCTGTGCCCCCAGAGCATGGGCAGGGAGAAGGACGCCCGGCCCATGTGCTCGAAGCTTTGGAACACGTGCAGCGAAAGGATGACCGAACGGATGACGTTGACCCCGAGCACGATGACCGCCTGCTGCGGCGCGGCGATGTGGCGCGGCAGGCCGAAGTAGGCCGAGTTGACGAGCTTCAGGATGTTGGCGCTCATGCCCACGTCCTGGGCCACCATGTCGCCTATCTCCTTGGGCGAGGGCTCGCCCTTGGCCAGCTCCGCCGTGATGCGGTTGTAGATTTCCGGCAGCACGGGCAGGTGCTCCACCCGGGCGATCTTGTCCAGCACGGCCTTGTTCGGCACCAGTTCGCGCGCGTTCATGGCCATTTCCAGGGCGCTCACCAGCTGCCGTTCGTCGCAGGGCTTGGTGAGGTACTGGTGCGTGGGGGCGATGGATTGCTCCACCATCTCCTGGTCGGAATAGCCGGAAAGGGCGAAGCGGATGGTGTCCGGGTGCTCCTGCATGACGCGGCGCAAGAGCTGCGGGCCGTCCATGCCGGGCATGCGCATGTCGGAAACCACCGCGTCCACGTGCTGGGCGGCCATTATGGCCAGGGCCTCCGGCCCGGAACCCGCGAAGAGCATCTCCCACTTGTCGCGCATGGGGCGCAGCATGCGCTTCAGGCCCATGAGTATGTTCGGCTCGTCGTCGACGAAGAGGATGGTGCGCTTCATTGTGCCTCGCTACTCGGCTTGTTCCAGGGGCAGGCGCACCACAAAGGTGGTGCCCGCGCCCTGCTTGGTCTCGAAGAACAGCTGGCCCTTGTGCTTTTCCACCACGATGCTGCGCGAGATGGTGAGGCCCTGGCCCGTGCCCCGGCCCACTTCCTTGGTGGTGAAGAAGGGGTCGAAGATCTTGGCCTGGGCCGCCGGGGGAATGCCGGTGCCCGTGTCGGAAACGCGTATTTCGGCCCAGGGCGGGGTGAAGCGCGTGGCCAGGGTGATGCGCCCCTCGCGCTCCGGGTCGAGCTTCTTGGCGTCGGCGATGGCGTGGGCCGCGTTGATGATGAGGTTCAGCACCACCTGGTTCAGTTCGCCGATCATGCACACGACCAGGGGCAGGGCCGGGTCCAGGTCCAGGTCCAGCTCGGCCACGTATTTCCACTCGTTGCGCGAGACCGTGGCCGTGCTCTTCATGGACTCGTTCAGGTCCGCCGGGGCCATTACCGCCGCGCCGGGATGCGCGAACTGCTTCACCGAGCGCACGATGGTGCTGATGCGCTCCACGCCTTCCAGGGTCTGGTTGATGGCGCCGGGCACCTCCGCCGCCAGATAGCTGACATCCCGATCCTCCATGAGCTTTTCGAGCTTTTCTATCTCTGCTGGCCCGGGGCAGGCGTTCTTGGCCCCGGCCACAAGCTCCTGCGTGGCCTGGATCACGGCCAGCAGGTCGTCGAAGGCGCCCTTGATGAACTGGGTGTTGTTGCCCACGTACTGGGCCGGGGTGTTGATCTCGTGCGCGATGCCCGCGGCCAGCTGGCCGATGGCCTCCAGCTTCTGCGAGTGCAGGAGCTGTGATTCGAGCCCCTTGCGGTCTGTGGTGTCCGTCACCACGGCGAAGAAGCCCACGGCCTTGCCCTCTTCGTCGGCGTACACGGAAGGAGAGACAAGGGAGTAGATGTGCTGGCCGCCCGTGTGCTCCCAAAGGATCTCCTCCGGTCCGCCGGCCTGGCCGTCCGCATGGCTGGCCGAAAGCATCAAGACCAGGCGCGGCTGGCTGCCCGCTTCCGCGAATTCGGCCAGGGGCCGGCCGATAAGTTCCGGCTTCTTTCTGCCCAGCATGGCGCAGAAGCGGTCGTTGGCGTAGGTGATGACCCCGCCGCGCCGGGCCATGACCAGCCCCTCGTGCATGGATTCCACCAGGGAGCGGTACCGGGCCTCGTTCCTGCGCAGGCGCGCCTCGGCGCGCACGCGGTCGGTGATGTCGGTGATCATGCCGATGGATCCTGCGAAGCCGCCGTCCGGGGTGCGCAGGGGGCTTGCGTTGACCATGGTCCAGATGCGGTGGCCGTGCTTGTGCCGGAAGCGCAGCTCGTACTGGTCCGAGTGCCCCTGACGGCGGCGCTTGAGCTTTTGCAGCAGCACCGGCCGGTCCGCCGGGTCCATGATGTCGAAAAGGGTGAGGGCCCGCATTTCCTCCGCCGCATAGCCGAAAAGCGTGCTGGCGCGCGGGTTGGAATAGGTGATGGCGTTGTTCGCGTCGATCTTGACGACGGCTTCCTGGGCCGTTTCCACGATGATGCGGAAGCGTTCCTCGCTTTCGCGCATCTCGGTGATGGCGCGCATGCGCTCGGTGATGTCGCGGTGGGAGACCACGGCCCCGGCCATGCCCTTGGCAAAGGGCGTGGCCTGCATGACGAACCACCTGGGCTCTCCTGCCACGCGGCTCGGATACTCCAGCCGGAAGGAGGGAACCCGGCGCGCAAGCACGGCCAGGATGCCTTCCAGGGCGCCCGCGGCGTGGGGGTTGTCCGTGTCCGCGCGGCAGGCTTCCAGATAATTCCCGCCCAGGGCCAGGCGTTGGCCTTCTCCTCCCAGGGGGGTGCTTTCCGGGCCGGTGGCCGCCCAGGCCTTGTTGACCATGGTCAGCACGCCGCGCCGGTCCAACACGCAGAGGTTGGCGGGCAGGGCGTCCAGAATGGCGCGGGCCAGGCTTTCGCTTTGGCGCAGGGCCGCGCCGGTGCGCTGGCGCTCTATGGCGTTGGCCAAAAGCAGCGTGGCTTGGTCGATGACGCGGGAGCCGATGAGCCGGGCCGTGTCCCAGGGCGTGCCCGAGGCCAGGGCCAGCACGCCCAGCAGGCGGTCCTCCACGGTCATGGGCACGGCGACCAGGCTGGCTATGCCCGCCTGGGTCAGCAGGGCCTTCTCCTTTCTGCCGGCCGGAGGCATGTGCTCGGCGTCGCGGATGGCCACGCGCTCGCCCGCCAGGATGCGCTCCGTGAACCAGGGGGCCTTGCCCGGCCCGATGCGCCGCAGGCTTTCCGGCAGGGCCGTCTCGTTGCTGGCGCGCTGCTGGTAGGTCAGGGTCAGGGCCTTCTTCCGCGGGTCGAAGAGGAACACGGCGCCGCGCGGCATGTCGATGAAGCGGCACAGGTCGGCCAGACAGTCCTCGATGGCCCTGGTCATGTCGCCGTCGCCGGTGTTGATGAGCCGTCCGGAGATGGCCGAGACCAGCGCCTCGGTCTCCAGCCTGCGTTCGATCTCCGCCTGGGCGCGCAGGCGGCCGGTGATGTTTCTGCCGCTGGTGAAAAGCGCCGGCTGGCCCTGGAATTCCTGCGCCTGGCACAGCAGCTCCACCGGGATGGAGAAGCCGTCGCGGCGCTTCAGGGTGGCCTGGAACAGTTCCGGCGTGCCGCGCAGGGCATTCTGGAAGCGCGCGGCCACGGTCTCGCGTTCGGCCTCGGCCACGCTTTCCAGCAGGCAGGTGCCGAAGAGGCTCTCCGCGGAGAGGTTGAGCCAGAGCCCGGCGTTGGTGTTGGCATCAAGGATGCGGCCAGTTCCGTCGTGGATGAAGATGGCGTCGGCCGCGCTGTTGAAGAATCCGCGGAACTGCCGCTCGGACTTGCTCAATAGCGAGAGGGAGATGCGCGTTTCCAGCACGTGCTCCAGCTGCCGGGCCATGGCTTTCAAGGTGGCCGCGTCCGCGCCCTGGAAGGCGTGGACTCCCTCGCCGCCGCACAGGCGCACGTATCCGCGCTCTTTGCCGAAGACGTTCAAGGCTTCTTCCATGCGCTGCGGGCAGAATTCCTCCACCCCATCGGCGCTCAGGTAGGTCTGCTCGTCAAAGTCGATGCGCGCGCTCAGGCTGCCGGGCGCGTCCCAGCAGCGGGGCAGCACCTCGGCCACTTTTTGCAGCAATTCCTCTTCGCTTTCCGCGCCCTGGCTCAGCACCTCGGCCAGGCGGTTCAGGCCGGAGGCCTCGCGCAGCTGGCCGCGCAGCTCAGAGGCGATGCGCGCCTGGGTCTCGTTGGCGTCGCGCAGGGCGGTCACGTCCTGGATGACCACCACCACGCCCTCGAAGGTTCCGCTGACCCCGAAGAGCGGGTACAGGCGGGTGTCCAGAAAGGTCAGCTTTTCGCCCGCGGGCACGCTGCCCAGTTCGGCCTGCTCGTCGGAGAGCCCGTGGCGCATGCGTTCCAGGGCCGGGCCTATCCAGGGCAGCAGGGTGGCCACGTCCACGCCCAGGAAGCTGTCGCGGTGGGGGCAGGCGCCGCCCTCTATGCCCAGCTGCTCGGCCATGTTCTGGCCCAGCCAGCGGCAGGCGCTCTGGTTCAGGTCGATGACGCGGTTCTGCGGGTCGGCCAGGAGCACGGCGCTGGGCAGGGCCTGGAACACGGCGGAGAAATGGTGTCTCTGGGTCTGGGCGCGCAAGGAGGCCGCGCGCATTTCGTCCACGGCCGCCGCCTCGCCGCCCTTGTTCCATTCCACGGCCACGCCCGTGCTCAGGCGGTCGAAAAAACGGGCCACGAAGCGCAGGGCCTCGGCCTTCTGGTCCGCCTCCAGCGGGCTTTCCTCCACCAGGTCCAGGTAGCCCTGGCGATAGTAGGACAAAAGGCCCAGGAACATGCCCAGGGGCACGCCGCGCGCCCTGTGCAGGCGGGCCTCGTCCACGGCGAAGGCCTCAAGCTGGGTGGCCACGAAGGCGTCGTCCGGGCCCATCTCCACGGCGGAAAGCCCGCCGGGGATGGCCTGGCGCAGGGCGGAGGAAAGCCGGGTGATGGACAGCTCCCAGGCCATGCGCAGGGCCGTGGTGTGCCGCGCGTAGCCGCGCTCCCTGGCGTAGGACTGCACGCGCTCCAGCAACCAGGGTTCGCTTTGGCGCAGCAATTGGGCGAGTTCGCGCATGGACCCTCCTCAAATGGCCGGGCGCCCTCGGCCTGGGGGGGACTGGAGAGCGCATATGGAATCTCGCACATTTCTTCCCCCGGGGCAACCTGCGGCGGCGCTCTTTGTCCTCTGTGCGCGAGGTTTGCCTTCTGGACTTGACTCTCACGCCATATAGCAATATTGCTATGTCTCGAAATGAGGAGGGCGGCATGGACCAACTGGTGCGGGTCATGAAAGCCCTGTCCGATCCCGGACGGGTGACCATCTTGAAGCTTCTGGGCGCGCGCGAGCTGTGCGCCTGCGAGATCATACGGGCGCTCAAGCTTGCGCAGCCCACCATTTCCAGGCACATGAAGGTGCTTTCCGACGCCGGGCTGGTGACCGGACGCAAGGTGGGGCCCTGGGTGCACTACCGCGTGGCCGAGAACCCGGCCTCGCCCTATGCCCGCGCCTTGCTGGAAAAATTGTCCGGCTGGCTGGAGGACGACCCGGCCCTGGCGAAGCTCAAGGCTTCCCTGGCGGCGGACGGGCCCTTTGGGAAGAACGGCAAGGGCGGACCGTGCGCCGCCGCGCCCAAGGAAAAGGAGTTGCGCCCATGAGTTCCGCCACAGTTGAAAAGACCCGCGTGCTGTTCGTGTGCGGGCAGAACTCCGCCCGCAGCCAGATGGCCGAGGCCCTGCTGGACCATTTGGCCGGAGACCGCTATGAGGCCCGCAGCGCGGGCATAGAACCCGCGCCCATCAATCCGCTGGCCGTGGCCGTCATGGCCGAGCGCGGCATCGATATTTCGCAAAAGCGCACCAAGCTGGTGGCCGAGGCCGTGGCCGAACTGGCCGCCCAGGGCCGGCAGTTCGATGTGGTCATCACCGTGTGCAGCAAGGCCGCGGGCCTGTGCCCCTTTGTGCCCGGCGTGCAGGTGACGGAGCGCTGGAGCTTCGACGACCCCGGCACGGTGGACGGCATGCCGGAAGAACAGTTGTCCAAGGTGCGCGCCGTGCGCGACGACATCGAAGCGGCCATCACGGCCTGGCTGGCCGGGAGGTAGCGCGGTGAAGGAACCGGTGAAGGATCAAAAGCCCCTGGAGATGGCCCCCTGCGACTGCAAGCCCAAGACCGTGCGCGAGGCGCGCGAGATGCTGCGCGCCCAGCGCGAAGCGAACCGCCGCGCCCAGGCCGAGGCCCGGGACAGGCGCGTGGCCGAGGCCCTGGCCCCGCCGTCTACCCTGCCGGGCAAGCTCGGCCTGGCCTTTGCCGCGCTCATCATCTGGTGGAATCTGTACAACATGCTGCCGGGCATCGCCCGCTTTCTCACGCAGGCCATCCTCGGCCTGGATCTTTCCAGCCACCTGGGCGCCAGCGTGGAGTTCTTCTTCTACGACACGCCCAAGGTGCTCATGCTGCTGGCGCTCATCGTCTTCTTCGTGGGCGTGCTGCGCAGCTTCTTCACCCCGGAGCGCACGCGCAGGCTGCTTGCGGGCAAAAACGAGGCCCTGGGCAACGTGCTGGCCGCGCTGCTCGGCATCGTCACGCCGTTCTGCTCCTGCTCGGCCGTGCCGCTGTTCATCGGCTTCCTGGGGGCCGGGGTGCCGCTCGGCGTCACCTTCTCCTTTCTCGTCTCCGCGCCCATGGTGAACGAGGTGGCCGTGGTGCTGCTGTACGGCCTGCTGGGCTGGAAGGTGGCGGCCATCTATATGGGAGCCGGGCTCGCTGTGGCCATGGTCTCCGGCTTTGTCATCGGCAAGCTGGGGCTGGAAAGGCATGTGGAGGACTGGGTGCAGGCCGTGCGCACGGAAAGCCTGGCCAATGGCGGAGACGCCCCGGACCAGCAGACCTGGGCCGACCGCATCGACGCCGGGGCGCTGGCCGTGCGCGACATCGTGGGCAAGGTCTGGCTCTGGGTGGTGGCGGGCATCGCCGTGGGCGCGGGCATCCACGGGTACGTGCCGGAGGGCTTCCTGGCCGCCGTCATGGGCAAGGACGCCTGGTGGAGCGTGCCCGTGGCCGTGGGCATCGGCATTCCCATGTACTCGAACGCGGCGGGCATCGTTCCCGTGGTGCACGCCCTGCTGGAAAAGGGCGCGGCGCTGGGCACGGTGCTGGCCTTCATGATGGCCGTCATCGCGCTTTCGCTGCCGGAGATGGTCATACTGCGCAAGGTGCTCAAGCCCCGGCTGCTGGCGGCCTTCATCGGCGTTGTGGGCCTGGGGATATTGTTCGTGGGCTTTTTGTTCAACGCGATTCTGTAAACGCGACCACCTGACGACAAACATCCGCGGCGCTTCCGGCGCGCGGGCAGCCAAGGAGAATAATCGCATGGCCGAAAAGGCGCGCACCTTCAGCAAAGGCGAGTTCATCGGCGGCATCGTGGCCGCCCTGGCCGTGGGTTTCTTCATCGGCAGCATGTTCATGGAGCTGCGCCTGGGGTCCCAGCCCGCGGGGCAAGCGTCCCAGGCGGCCGCTTCGGCTGCGGCTCCGGCTTCGGGCCAGGCGGGAGCGGACGGCCACGACCATAGCGCGGAGCTGGCGCACATCGCCGAACTTGAGATCGCCACGGCGCAGAAGCCCGGCGACCAGGCCCAGTGGATCGAGCTGGGCAACCTGTACTTCGACACCCACCAGGCCAAGAAGTCCATCGCCGCGTACGAGAAGGCCGTGGCCCTCGGCACTGTGAGCCCCGACGTCTGGACCGACCTTGGCATCATGCACCGCGAGGCGGGCGAGGCCCAGAAGGCAGTGGAGACCTTCGACACCGCGTTGAAGCTGGACCCGCGCCACCAGAACGCCCTGTACAACAAGGGCGTGGTGCAGCTGCACGACCTGAAGGACCTTGCGGGCGCGGCTGCCACCTGGGAAAAGCTCCTGGCCGTGAACCCCGCCGCCAAGAACCCGGAAGGCCGCTCCATGCGCGCCCTGGTGGACGAACTCAAGAAGGGCTAGCGCCCGCCAAAGGAAGGCGAGTCATGGATATCAAGGTGCTGGGGCCGGGCTGCCCCAAGTGCAACGAGACGGAAAAACTGGTGCGCGAGGCGCTGGCCGAAACCGGAATCATCGCCCAGGTGGCCAAGGTGACGGACTTTAAGGAAATGGCCATGCTGGGGGTTTTCGCCACCCCGGCGGTGATGGTCAATGGCGCGCTCAAGTGCTCGGGCAAGGTGCC
Source organism: Humidesulfovibrio sp. (assembly GCF_035560995.1). Classification (GTDB taxonomy): domain Bacteria; phylum Desulfobacterota; class Desulfovibrionia; order Desulfovibrionales; family Desulfovibrionaceae; genus Humidesulfovibrio. The sequence continues at coordinate 12,445 of NZ_DATMYK010000184.1, forward strand.
CGCGAAAAAGGAGATTCTCGCATGGCTCGGAAAGTGATGCGCCTTTTTGTGTTCGTGCTGGCCCTTTCCTGCGCCACGCTGGCCTTTGCCGGACCCGCCAAGGAAACGGCCAAGGCCCCCATGGTGCCGGTCATCGGCATGGTGACGGTGGTGGAGTTCGGGGCCGAGTACTGCCCGCCCTGCCGCCTGATGAAGCCCATTTTGCAGAACGCCCAGCGCGAGTACCGGGGCCGCGCCGCCGTGGTCACCGTGGACGTGACCCGGTACCAGTCGCTGGCCACGCGCCTGGACGTGCGCGTCATTCCCACCCTGGTGTTCTACGACGCCATGGGCCAGGAGCTGGCGCGGCACGAGGGCTACCTGGACAAGCGCGACCTGTACGCCCAGCTGGACAAGATGCTGGCCAAATAGCCTGAAACAAGGAGGCTCGCCATGAGCGCTTCCGTCACCGGAAGGTTGTCGTTCCTGGACCGCTGGCTGACCCTGTGGATTTTCGCGGCCATGTTCGCGGGCATCGGCGCGGGCTTTGCGTTTCCCGGCCTCAAGGACGCCGTGGGCGGCATGCGAAGCGGCACCACCAACGTGCCCATCGCGGTGGGGCTCATTTTGATGATGTACCCGCCCCTGGCCAAGGTGCGCTACGAGCTCATGGGCCAGGTGTTCAAGAACGTGCGCGTGCTGGCGCTTTCCCTCGTGCAGAACTGGGTCATCGGCCCGCTTTTGATGTTCGGCCTGGCCGTGGCGTTCCTGTCCGGTCAGCACGCCTACATGACCGGGCTCATCCTCATCGGCTTGGCGCGCTGCATCGCAATGGTCATCGTGTGGAACGACCTGGCCGGGGGCGACCGCGAGTATTGCGCCGGGCTGGTGGCCTTCAACTCCGTGTTCCAGGTGCTGTTCTTTCCCTTCTACGCCTGGCTGTTCTTGACCGTGCTGCCCGGCTGGCTGGGCCTTTCCGATGTGACGGGGGGAGCCACGGTGAACATCTCCATGGGCCAGATAGCCGAGAGCGTGTTCATCTACCTGGGCATCCCCTTCCTGGCCGGGCTGGCCTCGCGCATTATCGGGCTTAAGCTCAAGGGGCGCGAGTGGTACGACACGGTCTTCGCACCCAAGATAGGCCCCATCACCCTCATCGCGCTTTTGTTCACCATCCTGGTCATGTTCTCCCTCAAGGGCGAGGTCATGGTGGCCCTGCCCCTGGACGTGCTGCGCGTGGCCGCGCCCATGCTCGTCTATTTCCTGGTCATGTTCCTGGGCTCCTTCTGGCTGTCCTATAAGGCCGGGGCCACCTACGCCCAGAGCGCCACCCTGAGCTTCACCGCCGCCTCCAACAACTTCGAGCTGGCCGTGGCCGTGGCCGTGGCCGTGTTCGGGCTCGATTCCGGCCAGGCCTTCGCCGCGGTCATCGGGCCCCTGGTGGAGGTGCCCGTGCTCATCGGCCTGGTGAACGTGGCACTGAAGCTCAAGAAGCGCTGGTTCCCAAGCGATCCTGGCACCCTCGCCAGCGTGTGCCACGTGGACTGCAAGCCGTAAGGAGCATTTTCCCCGCATGACGCGTTTTCCCAAGACCCTGTTCGTCGAGACCACCACGCGCTGCAACCTTTCCTGCGCCATGTGCGCGCGCTGCCGCCCGGGCTGGCTGGACGGCTTCGGCGACATGGACTTCGCCCTGTTCGAGCGCCTGGACGGAGCCGTGCGCCACGCGCACGCCGTCATCCTGAACGGCATGGGCGAACCGCTGCTGCACCCGGAGCTGCCGCGCATGGTGCGCTTCGTCTCGGAGCGCCTGCCCGAAGGGGGCTGGTGCGGATTGCAGACCAACGGCCTGCTGCTGGACCAGGGACTGGCGTTTGATCTTGCCTCCGCCGGGCTGGACGTGGCCTGCATGTCTTACGAATGGCCTTCGGCCGGTGAGTGGCCTGCGACGGGCGCTGCCCTCGGGCATGCGCCGGATGCTTCGGCCGACGCCCAGGACGACCCCCTGGCCCGCTTCGCCGGGCTCATGCGCGCGGCCGCGGCCAAGGCCGGGCGGCCTATGCGCCTGGGCCTGGAGACCGTGCTCATGCGCGGCAACATCGCGCGCCTGCCCGAGCTGGTGGACCGCGCCGCCGCCCTGGGACTGGATTTTCTGCTGGCCTCGCACCTGCTGCCCATGGACGCGGCCTCGGAGGCCGAGTCGCTCTTCCTGCCGTGCAGCGCCACGGCCCTGCGGCTGTTCTCCCGCTATCAGCAGGAAGCCGGCGCGCGCGGGCTGGACCTCGCCTCCGTGCCCAAGGCCGCGGTCATGTATCATCGCAGCCCGGCCGAGCAGGACCTCATGGATCTGCTTCTGCGCATGCGCAAGCAGGCCCAGGAAGAAGGCGTGTGGCTCAATGTGGCCCGCCTGGCCGGAACCGATCCCGGCGACCTGGGCGCGCTGGAGGAGATCTTCGCCGAGGCGCGCCGCCGGGCCGGGGCCGCGGGCCTGGAGCTGAGCCTGCCCCCCCTCACCGCGCCGGAACGACCCGAAGACCGCCGCTGCGGCTTCATGGAGCGGGAGGCCGCGTTCATCGACTGGCAGGGCAACATCTCGCCCTGCCACTTCCTGTGGCACGGCTATTCCTGCCGCGTGCTGGGCGACGAGAAGCGCGTCGAGCCCCGCCGCTTCGGCAACATCAGCGCCACTGCCCTGGAGGACGTCTGGACGGGGGCGGAATCCGCCGCCTTCCGCGAGGCCGCGCGCGCGGGCGAGTACCCGGCCTGCGGCGATTGCGGCGCAGGCCTCTGCAGCGACGCCACGGGAATCTACGGCCCCTTCGAGCAGGACTGCCTGGGCGTTTCCGTGCCGTGCGGCCACTGTCCCTGGTCCGTGAGGCAGCTCATGTGCCTTGGCAGCTGACAGCCCTTCGTTCCGTACCTGCGCACTTGACTTTCCGCCCGGATGATGATGCCGCAAGACCCATGCATCACACCGAAACCACAGTGCGCGGCCGCCTAGCCCCCAGCCCCACGGGCCGCCTGCACCTGGGCAACGCCTGGGCCTTTCTGCTGGCCTGGCTGGCGGCGCGCGCGGCGCATGGCCAAGTGGTGCTGCGCATGGAGGACATCGACCCGGACCGCTCACGGCCGGAGTTCGCGGACGAAATCATGCGCGACTTGCGCTGGCTGGGCCTGGATTGGGACGAGGGCCCGGACGCGGGCGGTCCTTGCGGCCCCTACGAGCAGAGCGGGCGGCTGGAGCGCTACGCCGAGGCCCTGGACCTGCTGGAGCGCGCGGGCCGCGTGTACCCCTGCTTCTGTACGCGCAAGGAACTGCGCGAACTGGCCGGCGCGCCCCACGCCCTTATCGCGGGCGACGGCTCGCCCGCGTATCCCGGCACCTGCCGCGCCCTCACGCCCGCCGAACGGCAGACCCTGCTGCGCCAGGGCCGCCGCCCCTGCCAGCGCCTGCGCTGCGACGACCTCTCCCTCTCCTTCGACGACGCCATCGCCGGGCCGCAAAAGATGACCCTGGCCGAGTGCGGCGGCGACTTCGCCCTGCGCCGCTCCGACGGGGTCTTCGCCTACCAGCTGGCAGTGGTGCTGGACGACATCGCCATGGGCATAACCCAGGTGGTGCGCGGCGACGACATCCTCACCAGCACGCCGCGCCAGCTTTTCCTCTACAGGCTGCTGGGCGCGCGGCCGCCGCAGTACGCGCACCTGCCCCTTGTGCTCGACCATGAAGGCGAGCGCCTGGCCAAGCGCCACCAGTCTCTGACGCTGGCCGAGCTGCGCCACGCGGGCGTCTCCGCCCCGGCCGTCGTCGGCTACCTGGGCTGGCGCGCGGGACTGCTGGACGCGCCCCGGCTCTGCGCCGCCGGGGAGCTTGCGGGAGGGTTCTCCTTCGACCGCCTGAGGCGCGGGGCCGTCGTTCTGCCGGAGGACATCGCCGGGGTTCTGGCGGGACTCGGATAAGAGGGCAAGGGGCGCCGCTCCGGACCTCGAAAGGGGCGCTGCCCCTTGGACCCCGCTGGGGCGCAGCCCCAGACCCCGCCAGGGGGTATGCACCCCCTGGACCCGCAAAGGGGGGCTCCCTTGAACCCATCGCGCCGCTGTTTGGCGAGGCCCCGGCCGCGCCAAAAGGCGGCGGGCGGTTCTTGCCGCAGACCAAAAGGCTTACCGCCGATGCGCTCCCGCGCGTCGGCGGCATGGGGTTCCAAGGGGCTCGTCCCCTTGGCGGAGGGGGGCCGGGGGAGGCGGAGCCTGCCCCCGGTTCTCTCTCCCCGTTGGTTACGGCCCGGCAGATGACAGCCCGCCGCGCATGGTCTATACGGCTGGCAGATGAACGCCGAATCACGCCACATAGCCAAGCGCGCCGTCACGGTGGCCGGGGCGACGCTCGTCTCCCGCGTGCTGGGCTTCGTGCGCGATCTCATCACCGCCTTCGCCCTGGGCGCGGGGCTCTTCGCGGATGCCTTCTTCGTGGCCTTCCGCATTCCGAACCTGTTGCGCAGCCTGTTCGCCGAGGGCTCGCTGACCATGGCCTTCATCCCGACCTTCTCCCGCGTGCGCAGCGAGGAGGGCGAGGAGAGGGCCCAGGAGATGGCCCGTTCGGTGCTGGCCTGGCTGGTCTCCATCCTGGCGGTCATCACCCTGCTGGCGATGATCTTTGCGCCGCAGCTTACGGCGGTCATCGCGCCGGGCTTCGCCAAGAATCCGGAGCTGCTCGGCACCACGGCGGATCTGTTGCGCATCTGCTTCCCGTTCATCGTGTTCATCTCGGCCGTGGGGCTGTGCATGGGCATTTTGAACGCCATGGATCATTTCTTCGCCCCGGCCTTTGCGCCCTGCCTGCTGAACATCGGCTTCATCGCCTCGTCGCTTCTCGCCGTGGCCATGGGCTGGAACGTGGCCTATGCCCTGGCCTGGGGCGTGGTGGCCTCCGGTCTGGCGCAGTGGCTGTTCCAGCAGCCGTTCCTTGTCCGCCTGGGCTTTTCCTGGCGCGGGCCCTGGCGCTGGAAAGACCCGGCGGTCATGCGCATGGGCAGGCTCATGCTGCCTTCTGTGCTGGGTTCGGCCGTGTACCAGATCAACCTGCTGCTGGGCACGCTCCTGGCGTCCTTTTTGCCCGTGGGCAGCATCTCGTACCTGTATTACGCGGACCGGCTGGTGCAGTTTCCCGTGGGCGTGTTCGGCCTGGCGGTAAGCACCGCCGCGCTGCCCAGCCTCTCGCGTCTGGCGGCCTCCGGGCAGATGGACGAGTTCAAGGGGGTCATCCGCACCAGCATGCGGCTTTCGCTCTTCATCAGCCTGCCGGCCATGGCGGGGCTCATCGCCCTGGCCGCGCCGCTCATCGCCCTCCTGTTCGGGCGCGGGGCCTTCGGGCCGGAGGCCATCCACGCCACGGCCACCGCCCTTGTGGCGTACGGCGTGGGGCTGCCGGCCATTGCCCTGGTGCGGCCGCTGGTGGGAGCCTTCTATGCGCTGGAGAACACGCGCCTGCCGGTCATGGTGGCGGCCTTCTGCGTAGTGGTGAACATCGTTCTGGGCTTTGCGCTCATGCAGTTCATGGCTCACGCCGGGCTGGCCCTGGCGGTTTCGGTGGCCTCCTACGCCAACGTGGGCCTGCTTTCCTGGCTTTTGCGCCGCAGGTTGGGCCAGTGGCCCATGGAGCTTTCGCCCACGCTGAAATGCGCCGCGGCCAGCCTGTGCATGGGCCTGGGAGCCTATGCCACGGCGGGTACGCACCTTCTCTGGGCCTTGCTCATCCCGGTTTGGGCCGTGGCCTATTTTGCCCTGGCGCGGCTGTTTGGCCTTTCCGAGGCCCGGCAACTGATCGAGGCCCTGAGCCGCCGCTTGAAGCGCCGCACCACGGCCTGAAACCGCCGCAACGAAGCGCTGATCTGCAATGAATGCTTGTCAATCGTCTGAGTAGTACCTACTATCAAACGAAGGATCTTCGGGCCTGTGCATGGGCCCGAGTCACTGTGCGCGCCAGTCGGGAGGGAGGGCTCACGTATGGGAAACCGGTCGTCTCGCCGGGCCTTTCGGCTGTTGTGCCTCATCGCGCTGCCGCTGCTTTTGCTCGGCTGCACGGCCTCCAAAGGCGACCCCGCCGAGGAATTCCGCATCGGGCTCATGGAGCCTCTGAACTCCCCGGACCGCATAATGGGGCACCGCCTGGCCGAGGCGCGCGTGGCCGAGCTGAACGCCGAGGGCGGCGTGGAGATTGCCGGCCGCAAAGTGCGGCTGCGGCTCGTGGTGGAGGACTCCGGCGGCACGACGGAGCAGACCATGAGCGTCATGAGCCATCTGGTCCAGCAGGAGCGGGTTTCGGCCATCATCGGACCCTATCACAGCCGCGACGCCATTCCCGTGGCCGCGGCGCTTGAGGTGCTGCGCGTACCCATGCTCACGCCTTCGGCCACCAATCCGGAAGTGACGCGCGGACATACTTTCGCCTTCCGCGTCTGCCAACTGGACAGCGACCAGGGGCGCTCCCTGGCGCACTATGCGTACGACGACCTGAAGCTGCGCAAGGCTGCCGTGCTCTACGACGAGGCCGATCCCTACTCCACCGGCCTGGCGGGCTATTTCCGCGAATCCTTCTCCCAGCTTGCCGGGGCTTCCCTGACCATGATGACCTACCAGAGCGGCTCCAGGGATTTCTCCGCCCAGCTCGGCCGCATTGTGGCCTCTGGCGCGCAGGTGCTGCTGCTGCCCAATTTTCAGCCCGATCTCGCGGCGCAGATCCAACAGGCCCGCGCCGCCGGTTATGCCGGGCTGTTTCTGGGAGGCGACTCCTGGGACACCGATCATGGCTTCCATAGCCTGCCCGAGGCGCAAGGGGCGGTCTACAGCACGGAATTCGTCCCGGCCGCCGCGGAGCAGAAGCGCCTGGCCGAAGTGGAGGCCATGGCGGCCAAGTCCGGGGCCCCTCTAAGCAAGAACACGGCCCTGACCCTGGACGCCGTTGACCTGCTGGTGGCGGCGGCCAAGCGCGCCGGAAGCACGGACCCCGTGTCCCTGCGCTCCGGTCTGGCCACCTTGACGGACTTCGATGGGCTCACTGGGCGCATCTCCTACTCCGGCGGCGGCGACCCCGCCCGCTCAACCTTCATCGTGGGCATCACCGGCGGCAGGCCCGTCCTGCGCGCCCGTCTCACTTCGTCCAAGCGGTAAAGGTAGAAGCGGCGATGAACTGGTCCGTGCAGAGAAGCCTGGTGGCCCGATTGGTGAGCACCTATCTGGTGCTCTCCCTGGTGGTCATCGTCTGCGTGGGCGGAGCGAGCTGGCTGGCCAGCCGCGAACTGCTGCGCGACGCGGCCTTCGCGCGGCTGGAGACGTCCTCGCGCCAGAAGGAGACGGACCTGGCCCTCTGGGTGGAGGAGCGCCTGCGCGACATGGGCCTGCTGGGTTCGCTCATCGCCTCGCAGCAGGGCCTGAAGGCGGCGGGGCAGAACCATCCGCTCCAGCCGGGACCGGCCATGCTGTCGCTGTTCAACGACTACAAGAACTCGCAGCCCGACGTGCTGGAGGTGCTGCTCTTGGCGCCCACCGGGGGCCGGGTGCTGGCCTCCACCGAGGAAACCAGCGTGGACGGCTACCGCGCAAACTACAATTTCTACATCCAGGGCCGGCAGGGACCGGCGGTGCAGAGCGTGTACCCCTCGCCGGACTCCCTGCGCTCCGTGCTCACGGTGAGCATGCCCGTGAAGGACGCGAACGGTGGGCTTCTGGGCGTGCTGGCCATGCACCTGAGCCTTGAGCCCATCGCCCAGATCATCCGCTCACGCACGGGCCTGGGCGACACGGGCGAAACATTTCTTGTGGATTCCTCAAGCCTTTTGGTGGCCTCCGGTCGCATGGACATGGAGAGCGCCCAGCGCAAGACCCACTCCGAGGGCGTGGCCCAGGCCCTTTCCGGCAAGAACGGCCGGGGCCTGTACGTAAGCGACGCCGGGACGCAGGTGCTGGGCGTGTACCGCTGGATGCCCGCCTACCAGATGGCCCTGCTGGCCGAGATGTCGCAGGCCGAGGCCTTCGCCCCGGCGGGACGCCTGGCCCTGACCCTGGTGGTGGTGGCGCTGGTGGCTGCGGTCATCCTCGGCATCGGCGTGTACATCCTCTCGCGGCGGCTGGCCAGGCCCGTGCTGGCCGTGACC
>NZ_DATMYK010000185.1:0-2075 GCF_035560995.1 Humidesulfovibrio sp.
GCGTTTTCCTTCATCACCGCGGCGCCCTCGATGCAGGCGTCGGCGATGTGGGTGGCGAAGAGCTTGATGGCGCGGATGGCGTCATCGTTGCCCGGAATGACGTAGTCGATGAGGTCCGGGTCGCAGTTGGAGTCGACCACGGCCACGACCGGGATGCCCAGCTTGCGGCATTCCTTCACCGCGATGTGCTCGCGGTTGGGGTCGATGATGAAGGCGACCTTGGGGGCGTCGTTCATGTCCTTGATGCCGCCCAGGGCGTCGTTCAGCTTCTCGACCTCGCGCGCCAGCTGCACAACTTCCTTCTTGGGGAACTTGTTGATGGTGCCGTCGGCGAACATGGCCTCAAGGCTCTTCAGGCGGTCGATGCTCTTCTTGATGGTCTGGAAGTTGGTGAGCGTGCCGCCCATCCAACGCTGGGTGACGCAATGCATGCCGCAGCGCTCCACTTCGGCCTTGATGGCCTCCTGGGCCTGGCGCTTGGTGCCGATGAAGAGCACCTTGCCGCCCTTGGCCACGGTCTCCACGATGAAGTCGTGGGCCTTCTGGAACAGCTTCACGGTCTGCTGCAGGTCGATGATGTGGATGCCGTTGCGCGCGCCGAAGATGTAGGTGCGCATTTTGGGGTTCCAGCGGCGGGTCTGGTGACCGAAATGGACGCCGGTTTCCAGCATCTGCTTCATGGTAACGTAAGCCATAATTCCTCCTGGGTTTTTCCTCCGCCCTGGCGTTTGGCCGTCCCCGGAACATCCGGGGCACCCAGTGAAAAGCCGGGGCGTGTGATTTGTGAAACGGGTGTTTTTACGTCGGACGCCCGCGCTTGGCAAGGAAAAAAGCACGGCTGTACCGACTTGAGCGGCCCGTTTCTGGCTGTGAGAAAAGATTGCCTGTCATTCCGGGAGTAAAGCCCAAACGCAAAAAACGGGTGCGCTACTGCACGGCGCTGGGGTCGGCCGGGCCCTCGCTGATGACGGGATTGAGCAGGAAGCCCACGTTGTCTATCTCCACACTGACCTCGTCCCCCTCTTGCAGGGGACCGATGCCCGGCGGGGTGCCGGTCAGGATCACGTCGCCGGGCAGAAGCGTCATAACGCGGGAGATGAAGCTGACGAGCTTGGCCGGGGCGAAGATCATGTCCGCCGTATTGCCTTCCTGGCGCAGCTTGCCGTTGACCACGGCGCGGATGCCCAGGGCGCGCTCGTCGGGCACCTGGGTCTCTATCCACGGGCCTATGGGGCAGAAGGTGTCGAAGCTCTTGGCGCGCGTCCACTGGCCGTCTTTCTTCTGCAGGTCGCGGGCGGTGACGTCGTTTGCGCAGGTGTAGCCGAACACGTGGGCCGGGGCATCCTCCTCGCGCACGAAGCGCGCGGTCTTGCCGATGACGATGGCCAGTTCCGCCTCGTAGTCCACGCGCTCGGAGCAGGCGGGCATGACGATGGCGTCGCCCGGGCCGATGACCGAGCTTGGCGGCTTGAGGAAAAGGATGGGCTCGTCCGGCGGGGTCAGGCCCAGCTCGCGGGCGTGCTCGTGGTAGTTGAGCCCCACGCACACGACCTTTGTGGGCCGCACCAGGGGCAAAAGCTCCACCTCGGCCAGGGGGATGTCCTCGGTGAGGTTTTCCTCAAGGTTCAGGCAGCGCACGCTGTCCGGGCTGACGATGGCGGCGTAGAAGGAACGGTCCTGGTAGCGTACCCGGATGATGCGCATGGAGGGCCTACGCGCCCTTGGCCGTCTTGCGGCGGTCGTACGCGATGTGGATGATGCCCAGGAGCTCGTCCATGGGATAGGGCTTGAGCAGATAGTCCGAGCCGCCGTGGGCCATCATCTCGGCGGCGATATCCACCGAGGCGTGGCCGGTGAGGATGATGACCTCGATGTCCGGATCGATCTTCTTGATCTTCGGCAGGGTCTCCTGGCCGCTCATGCCGGGCATCTTCACGTCCAGCAGCACGATGTCGTGGGGTTCCTTGCGCAGGATGTCCAAGGCGTTCTGACCGCCATCGGCAACGGTGACGGTCATGCCGTGGGCGGTCAGGAGCTTGCCCAGCGTGTTGCGGAAGCGTTCCTCGTCATCCACC